>CBCSOX010000020.1:0-24313 GCA_965141735.1 uncultured Oscillospiraceae bacterium
CGCTTTGGCATTATTGTATGCAGAGTTCAATGCGTCGACAGTTGCTTCGGAGTAAACGGAAAGGTCAATTGTTGCAGCTTCTGCAAGCAGCTGGTTCAAGTAGGTTTTATCCGCTTTCAAACGGAGTTTGATCATGGAATCGAGCAGGGTATTTGCTGCTTCATCGATTTGTACCTGGGTAGAACTGGTGTTTTGCTGGACAGCCAGAGCCGATTCAAGTGCTTTGAGGAAGGCGTCCTGCCCGTTTTCCACATAGTGGTCAAGCTGTCCCTGGATGACCTGCGCCTGTTTGATGAGCTGGTCCAGGCTGTAGGTGTCCTTTTCGACCAGCGCAGTCACCGCCACGTCCAAAATCTTGTAGGCGTTGTCAATCTCGTTTTGCATCGCATTTTCGTCTTTGCTGACGAGTTTTGCGGATTTGAGCGCAATCTGAAACGCCTCTTTGGTGAGGTTGTCCTCGTATTGATCGAGGTTGAGGGAGTCGCAGTACTCAATCAGGGTATTCAGAGCGGTCTTGTCGCCCACCTTGAAATCGAGCATCTGAATTGCGTGGAGCAGTGCCAATGCGGCTGAGTCGATTTCTTCCTGTACCTTGGAATTCTCCCGGGCGGATACCGCGTTTTCAAACGCCTTGTAGAACTCCTCTTTGACCAACGGGATGAGTCGGTCCACTTCACCGCTGTCCATGTGGCCCTGTGCATTTTTGATAAAGGCGTCGATCATGTAGGTGTTGACGTCTGTTTCTTCGGATGCCGCTACCTCGACCTGGGTATACGGGATAATCGCCGCGTCAGTCAGCCCGTAGTTGGCGGTCGCTTTGCCGTCCTCACGGTTTTCCAGGGTGGTGGTGAGCTTGACGGTGATGGTGTTCTCTCCCGCGTTGAGGAAGGTGGTGAGGTCCACTTCGTCATTGAGCGGATTGATATCGCTGATGGTATAGGTTCCCTCATCATTGGTTACCGTGATTTCTGTGATCATGTCCTTGTTGTTTTGCAGCGTCTCGGTCGCGGAACCTCCGCCCGGCCAGCCGCCGCCTGAGGACGCCATGCCTTCGTGTTTGAAAGTGAAGATTGCACCCATGTTGTCGGTCCAGTTGTCGGGCAGGGTAACTGTGTCGGTGTAAGTGCCGATCCCCGAGAGCTTTCCGGGGTCATCGACACCCGCCTTGGCGAGCTCTTCCTGCGGGACCGAGAGGTCTTCCCAAAGCGCAAGGGTGGTTTCACCAGCGGTGATGTCAGTCTTTGAGGAGACCGTCGGATCAACTGCATTGGCATCGGAATCCGGGCCCCAGCTCTGAATGTCGAGGTTCCAGGTGTTGTCGCCGCCGAGTTCGATCTTGTCGGCCACGTGGTCAATGCGGATCGTCTTGACGGTGCCGTCTTCGAGCACCACACGAGCCGAGTCACCAGCGGTTCCGGTGCGGTAGACGAGTTTTCCGTCAACGTATTTGGTTTTTCCTTCACCGCCCATCTGTTTGGTGACATGCGCCTCAGAGACAGGGAAGTCCTTGGTATTGTCGCTCACTGCGACAACCATGGTGTTGAGCGCTTTGAGGGAGAGGGTAAACTGAACCTTGCCGTCCGCTGTGACGGTGTATTCGGACACCGGGGTCACTTCGCCTGTTGCCGGGTCCATCAGGTAGGGGGCTCCGTTTCCTTCCAGGGTGACCGGTACGTCAATGTCGAGGAAGGTGGCGCCACTGTAATCGTGGCCCATGCCGGCCGAGCCGAGCGAGCCCTCATAGCTCTCGTTGAAGAAGAAATAGTAGTTGGTGCCGTCCGCTGGGTCGGTCAGACGGGTCACTTCAAGGCCGTCGCAGTCGTAGGAAGCGCCGGGCTCCACCTTGTCCGCTTTGAGCTGATCGAGAAGTGCCTGCTGTGCCGCATCCGCATCGCTGTCATTTATGACGGTGACGCCGTTTTTTGCAAGCAGCTCGTTGTACAGCTGGGCGACGAGCGCGTCGTTGTTTCCCTCTTTCTCAGTGCCGTAGACCTTGGAGGGAGCGCTGTTGTAGACGTAAATCTTCACGCCCGCATCTGCGTAAGAGTTGATCTTTTCAAGGGTTTTACACGAGATGTTCTCGATGCTGTTGAGGATCATCGCCCGGTAGGCCGGGCCGTCCGGGCAGAGCACGCCGTTTTTGGCAACCGCGGTTTCCTCTTCAAGCACCGCTTCGCTGAGGATGTTGTAGGTGTAGCCGTTGTCAAGCAGCTTGTCAAACGAATCCCCATTCAAACAGCTGTAGGCGCTCGTCTGGTCGTTGAGTACTGCGACCGGGATTTTTGCAGTGCCGTCCTGCAGAACCGTCTGGATTCTGCCGAAGTAGTTGCTGATGGTATCCATATCCTCCCAGAACGGCTGGCGGGGCGCCCAGCAGCCGTAGGAACGGAATGTCCAGCCTGGCCACGCGTCGTTGACCTTGTTGTATGACCGGGTGAAGGGGGTGCCGTGCAGAATGATGCGGTTGATGCCGTCGGACAGGTTGCCGTTGATCTCGCGCAGCGCTTCGAACCACACTGGGTGGTCACTCGCAGAGGTCAGCGCCTCCATCGAGAGATACTCCTTGTCCGCGATGTTGACCGCAGACGCGAGGTTGCGGATGCCGTCGCCCGAGGTGGAGTTGTCCCCCTCCGGGATGTCGACTGCCGCCGCCGCGCCCGCCACATCGAGGCCGGTGAGGACATAGGCCTGCGCGCGGTAGGTGCAGCCAAAGCTTGCGGTCCAGTCCTTGATGACGTCGGCGTGGTCGGAGGAATAAAGGTGTCCGAGCACGAGGTTGTAATCCTCTTTGACCCGTCCGGTGTCCTCGCCTGTCGAGGACACCGCCGACATCCCAGCGATCATCGGCAGGTAGTCCGCAAGGTCATACCCTTGGTCCGCTTGGAAATCCTCCAGCATATGCGCTGTCCAAATGGAGCCTGATTTGTGGATCTCAATCGAGTCCTCAAAGATGCTGCCGCCGTTTTGCTGCATCAACTCCTTGAGGGATTTTCCACCGCAGTCAGGGGAGACGTGCGGCAGGAGCTTTTGATTCCAGTATTCCGTGACTTCTTTGATGCCGTCCTCATTGAAGTAATCCACCGCATAGGTGCGGTTGGGCATGGTGATGGTGTCGCCGCCCGACATGATCTGTCCAGTGCCGCGGCGGTAGGTATTGACCAGCACATAGTCGCCTTCTTTGAGGGTGGATGCGTCTTTGTCGTTGGTGATCGCGTTGACGCCGTCGGTGCCGAGCTGGGTGACGAGCTCTTCCCGGCTGATCTGGTAGATGTCCTGCCAGTCCGCCATCCGTTCCCGGTCTCCAAAGGTGTCGTTGTTCTTGACCACTGCAATGCCTTCCGAGGTGTAGCACTGGTCGCCGTCCGCATCGGTGTAGGCGATGACCGGGGTGTTCGCGTCGATGACAGTGACCTGCCCTGTGATGTCCACGCCGTTTAAGGTGACGGTTGTCCGCTGGTTCCAAGGCATATCGCCCGTCTTTTCAATGACCGCGCCCTCGACGTATTTGTTGCTGCCGTTGTACACTGCAATCCGCTCGTTGAGTGTAGTGTAATCATCGGTTGTCCCGGCGACCCACTGACCATCCTTTTTCACAAGGACGTCAACGCCTTTTTCGGGGATGCCGACCGCATAGCCCGCGTCCGGTTTGACCGAGGTATTGACCGCGTTCATCGACTCGTAGTCGAGCACCGGGTTTCCGTTGCTGTCCACCGAAGCCACGCGGGCAAGGGTCGAGGAGACGAGTTTGTCCTGAAACAGGAAGGTCGCGATCAAGGAGTCGGTGTTTGAAAAGTCCTCTGTTTTCTGGACTGGGAGAGCCAGGTCGGTGCTTCCCGTCAAGTCGTCCGCCGTCAGCTTTTGATAAGCGTAGGCGAGTTCCTGCTGCTGCTCATCGTCATTCGGGTCAATGGTGTTGATCACCGGCGGCCAGTGCGCGGTAATGGTCACGTCGACGCGGAATCCGCCCTCAATCTGGTTGGCCGCGTATACAGCGGTCGAGAGGATCTCCGCCCAGGCCTCGGACCCCCAGCCGATCTGTTCAGCCTGCTCGTTGTCATAGCCCCCGTTGCCGCCTGACGTGTTGATCATGGTGTCAGCGAGCATGGTGATCTCCACTCCACCGAAACCGCCCTCAGCGAGCTCGTTGATCAGGTCGGTCACCATGTACTTGTAGTCGGAATCAGGCAGCCCTGCGCCCGCGTCCGGGAACCAGAAGCGCGCCATGGGCTTGGACTCTGCACAGGGATTTTGAAATCCCTGTGCAATTGTGTAGGTTGTGCCTCCATCCGCCGCAGCAGAGACAGGGACCACACTGCCCGCGACTGACGCTGTCATTGCCAGCGCAAGCAGCGCGGCAAGCCATCTTGATTGTCGTTTCATTCTTTCTTCCTCCTTTGCATCATTTGTCTTTGTTTGTGATTTGCAACGAAAACAATTGTAAAACTAAAATTGTATTGTGCATATTCATCGTATCATGATCTCATTCGGGCAACAACGGCGTATCAGCACCTGTTTGTGGAACTTTATTGACATTTCCATTTTTACCAAAAAACGAATGGGGAGGAACACGCTGGAATATTTCTGCAAAAGAGGTCATCAAAACACTTTATTACGTCATCTGAGTGCGTTGCCGCCTTAGACCTTGGGATGATAAAATAAAGATGCAATCGACTGTCACATCATTTTGTGCAAAACAGCGATTAAATGAGTAGGAGGATCACAATGAAAAAAGAAAGATTAAAACGGCTGGCAGCGGGGCTTCTCTGTCTCTGCATAGCGGGTTCCATCGCAGGGACTCAGCTTGTAACCGCAGCAGTGTCTGCCCCGGTTACCCACAGTCTGACCATGGGGGTTAACCAGCAAACCGGTGCCATGTTCCGCTGGTGGGTGCCCGCCGCTCTTCCAATGAAGGCGGATCGGGACACTGTCCGGACAGAAGTGGAGGACATCGCTGCAAAGGGTTTTGCGGGCATTGAAATCAGTGTGCTCATGGGGGAAGCGGTGTATGACCAGTCAGACCTCGGCGAATACGGCTGGGGCAGCGATGCCTGGATTGACATGCTCTGCATGCTGTGCGAAATCGCGGAGGAACACAATCTCAAAGTCGACGTGACCGCGACCTGCAGCTGGCCGATCTCGCTGCCGGAACAATACGCGTTTACCGACTACGACGCGTCGGAGAAAAATCTCTTTGAGGGGGATACTGCCAAAATCAGCGGCACGACCGAACAGGATCCCACCCTCTACTCGGACAAAAAAGAGAACTACAACCACGCAGATCAGACCGTTTCCCGCAAGCTTCAGGCGGTGACGGCTGCGAAGGTGGTCAGCGAGAGCGCCCCGGTTTACAAAGGGGAGGACCAGTTCTATGTCTGGGGCTCCGCCAACATCCCGGGTAGAACCGACGGCTCGGAAAACGCGCTGGTGGATGAGACGAGTCTCGTAGCGCTCCAAGAGGGAACTGACTACACCTATGATGAAGAAACCGGTTCGGTTACAATTGATTGGCGGCCGGAGGACGGCGGGGAATACACCGTCTTCACCTACTGGATGGGCTTCAGCGGCGCGACGAGCAAAACCGGCATGTCAGAGACCGCCTATTACACCGACTACCTGTCTAAGGACGGCGCAAACGCCTACATCGCCTTTTGGGAGGACAAGCTCCTCTCCAACGAGCGGCTCGCCGGCCTGATCGGCAGGGTTGGAATGAGTATCTTTGAGGATTCCCTCGAGTTCGGCAGCTATTTCGGCGCGGACAACCTCGAGTGGAGTGCGACCTTCCTAGAAGAATTCGAGCGGCGCGCGGGCTACGACCTCACCCCCTATCTCCCGCTTCTCAACGGACAGAGCATGGGTGGCTCCACCAACGTCGAGTACTATGACTATGAATTCGGCGTCTACAACGAGGAGACCGGGGAATACGAGTACGATGACGCCGCTGAGCGCATCCGCAAAGACCTCGCGCAGGTGATCACCGAACTGTTTGACGAAAATCACATCGCGGTCATCCAGGATTGGGC
Source organism: uncultured Oscillospiraceae bacterium (assembly GCA_965141735.1). GTDB lineage: Bacteria > Bacillota > Clostridia > Oscillospirales > Ruminococcaceae > Massilioclostridium. The sequence goes on from CBCSOX010000020.1 coordinate 6,021, forward strand.
GCACCAGAACAACATGACCTACCGGATGCAGGCCTACAGTTTTGACTTTGACACCGCCTATCTCTCGTCGATCGTCGACTACCCCGACGTCGAGACTGTCGGCTTCTTTGACATGGACAAGCGGGTGTACACCCACGGCTATGACAAGAGCCGAATTGTCAGCGCGGGCGCGCACATGGGCGGCAAAAATATCATCTCCTCCGAGTGCGGCGCGGTCAATGCGCGTTCCTACCGCCTGACCTGGCCGGAAATGTTTGAATACACCCAGCTGCAGTACGCGCTCGGCGCCAACCGGATGATCTTCCACGGCTATTCTCACACAAGCGGGGAGGCCAAATACTGGCCGGGTAACGCGACGTTCGGCACCAACGGCCTCGGTGACAACTGGGGCAGCCGCAACCCGGGCTGGGACTATGACAGCCAAGTCGCGGATTACCTTGCGCGCACCCAGGAGATTCTCCAGGCGGGCACCGCCAAAGTGGATGTTGCGGTGTACAACGACAACTACGGCACCTACGCCCCGATTTGGGAAGACCAGAGCATGTCAAACGCAGGCTATTCCTATGACTTTGTCAGCGAAAACCTGTTTGCCCTTGACTCTGCGGTCTGCAAGGGCGGAACGCTTGACCCGGATGGGACCGGCTATGCAGCGCTTGTCTTCAACAATCAGACCTATATGACGGCGGACACCGCGAACAAGGTACTCGATTTCCTCAACAATGGCCTGAAGGTATTCGTCATCGGGGAATTCCCCTCCAAAGTGACCGGCTTCCACAACTGGGAAGAGGAGCAGGCAAAGCTCACCCCTATTGTCGAACAGATCATGGCACACAAAAACACCACAACCGTCGCATCGGAAGCCGCTCTTCCCGAAGCTATGAAGCACCAAGGGGTGCAGCCCGCCGCAGCGACAGGCGAGCCCTGTGAACTGGTCACCGCACACCGGACAATCGACGGCGGAGATTTCTACTACATCTACAACGACGGCACTGAAGCTGTATCCGAAGAGCTTACATTGGAGGGGAGCGGAAATGTCTACCTGATCAACCTCTGGTCGGGAGAGGTCACCCAGGCCGCCGACTACACGGCAAACAGTGGCTCCATCACCCGAAGCTTTGAAATTGAAGCAAACGAAGCGGTCATGGTCGCAGTGACAAACGGTTCGATTCCCAACGTGGCAGGGACTGGAACTGCGGTCAAAGCGAAAGAAACTGCGGTTGCTTCCGGCGGCATTACCCAAGTCAACTCAGACGGCGCTGTGGAGCTCAAGGCGAGCGCAAACGGCAGCTATCAGGTTGTGTTCGGCAGCGGAGACACCAAGGAAGTCACCGTCTCGAACCTTCCCGAAGCCCTTTCCCTGGACAGCGGCTGGAACCTCACAGTGGAGCGCTGGGAGGATGAAACCGAGACCGAGACCAAAAACGACACCCGCAAGGCCGACATCGAGGTGGGCACCCTTGACAAGCTCGTCCCGTGGAGTGAAATCCCCGCGCTCGGCAAAGAGGTGGCGGGCATCGGCCGCTATACCAAGACAGTGACCTTGCCGGAAACCTGGAACGATGCGGATGGCGCAGTGCTTGCATTTGACCAGCTCGCCTGCCGTGTGGCACAGGTAGTCGTCAACGGCACCACCCTCTGCCTCGACCAGGTCACCGCTTCGGTGGACATCAGCGGGCTGCTCAAGCCGGGAGAGAACACCATTGAGGTCAACGTTGCGAGCTGCCTCGGCAACCAGCTCATCGCCTACGGCACCATCACCGACACCTGGGCGGCCAAGGCGGAGTACGAGGACTACGGCATGATCGGCGGCGTCTCGCTGACACCCTACCGCTATGAAGAGGTGGCAAAACTCGACAGCGCACAGGGCGGCGACACCTCGTCGGACAGCTCCTCTGACGTCTCTTCGGCTCCTTCTTCCGAAAGCTCGGACAGCCAGAGCAGTTCCTCCGACACTTCCAGCAAGACCGACACCCCCAAGACGGGCAGTGAGCCCCTCGCATTCGGCGCGGCGATCCTGCTTGCACTGGCGGGCAGCGCGCTGGTGATCGGCAAGAAGAATAAAAAACACTAAAACAACGCAGAGAAAACCGGGCCGCCCCGCAGGAGGGCAGCCCGGTTTTTTCCATGTCTGAACAGGAGAATATGCTGTGGATCGGGTAGGACGCATTAAGAAGCGGAAACAAAAATCCATAAAAAGTAATCGGAAAGAGAAGATAGCAGATTAGATGAGTCTAAATGAGGATACTGACCCGTTTACGGGGAGTCGGGAAACAAAGGTATGAAAAATACCCCGAAAGGGGCTGCCCGGAGAACCAATGCAGGCAGACCTTTTCGGGGGATTGTGTCTGTAGTGTACCTTTTTAGGGCGTCTTCCAAACCCCGGCTTTGACGGATATTTTTAAGCAAAAGGAACAACCGGGAATGCCAGTGAGAAGCATAAGCGTTCGCTTTCAGGAAAGAGTGAAGCGAATGACAGGAATTGTTCTGCTCAGAGTGAAAACGCAGGGGGATCACTGCAGTGCGCGCGCTGCAACTGACAGCTTTTTTGTGCCTTATGAGAGGCGAGCCGGTTGATACCTCTCCAGGGCTGATGATCTGGCATAGATGAGCCAACAGCATTTCTTCTATCCGGACAACCAGCCTAAATTACTTGTTATGAAAGGCGACAACGGTCAATTGCCGAATTGTATTGATTCTTTCCTTTAATCATACGAGCTGGAAAGAACGCATGCGTGGCAGCGTTGATACCCCATCTGTTTGGCCTTTTCCACGGTGGATTGAATTTTTTGCTCCCCCTTATAGAGGGATTCAGAGGGGCCATAAAAGGTTTCGTAGGCAATCCCATTACAATTTTCATTGAGGTGAAACAGGCCGTCGCTCTCTGTGAGCCAGCAGCCAATCTGGATCACTCTTGGAGGCTTTTGTTCTGGGGATGGATTGGGTGTGGAAGACGAGTTGTTTTGACTGGGCTTTTTTGGCTCAGCCTGTTTTTGGTCTTTTTGCTTTTGCTCCTGCGCCGCTTTTTGTGCAGCGGCTTCTTTTTCCGCCGCAATCCTTTTTTCCTCCTCTGCGGCAAGACGCGCGCGCTCTTCTTCCTGTTTTAGAATGAGCGTTTGTTCCGCTTCGGCGAGAAGGCTGTAGTTGCCTACGAGCACCAGCACATCTGCTGGTGAATTGTCGTAGAGGGAGCGCGCTTGGGCAATTGCATCTGCCCGGTCGAGCGTTACCTCCCCGATTGCGCGGATTGCGGATTCAACCGCTTGTGCGTTCTGCTGTGTTTGGGCGAGTTTTTCTCTGTCCACCACCTGGATGAGAATTTCCTCGCTTTTGACGGAACCGTCCTCTGTCTGTGCATACACCGACGCTTCGCCCTCCATTTTGGACTCGATGACACAGCTCAGCTGTGCCGCGTCTTTTCCGCTCTCATGGGAATCTCCCCTCGTGATGGTCAGCACGGTTTCATCCGTACTGACAAGCTGGATTTTGTCGAGGTCTGCGCCCGCCGGCTCGACAGCGAGGGTGACTGTTTGGAGCTGGTGAAGATCTGTTTCCTTCTCAATCCCTTCCAAGCGCAGTGAGGATACCTTTTTTGGCCCGCAGGAGGTGAGCAGGCTGCAAAACAGTACTGTGACCAGAAACAGCGCGCAGACCCTTTCCCATTTCTTTTTCATAAACATTCTCCTTTTTAATGCTTCAACATTATGTCTTATGGGTATTATACACTATTTTGTCGAATTTTACAATATTTTAATCTATTTTTTTATACAGATTTTTGAAAAATCTGGTCTTTCCGGGATTTTGAAGAAAATCAAACGCGGCATTCTAAAAAACCCGGCCGGGAAGTTCGATTCCCAACCGGGTTAAAATAGTTCTATTTCAGTTTTACCGGGCGAATCGGCGGTACCGTTTCACTGGGGATCAGCAGAGGATTCCCATCCAGCGCAGCAGGTAGGCGCAGTCGATGGCGCCTTTGCGGTGCAGCCAGCGGTCGTTCATGGCGGCCTGCTGGTTGATGATCTCCTCCAGGCGGTACACGAGCTCGCCGTCCTCCCCGAGCTTTTGCTCGATGGTGCGCATCAGCTCGCTGAGCTGGCGGCTGATCTGGGCGTAGCGCTCGTCCTGCCGCTGCTGCTCGACAAGATAGAAGGAAGCGCCTTCAAAGCAGGCGGATTCAAATTGCTTGGAAAATCGGTCTGTCATGTTAAAACATCCTTTCTTTTTGCGCACAACGCTTGAAAGAAAGGGGAACATCGTGTATAATATTGATGTACCTTTGCCTTTCAGGCGTTGGTGCGTGCTTGGAGAAGCGGTGTATCTTCCGACGGATAGGGCCGCTTCTCCCTTATTTTTTTGCCAGTTCCTCATACAAGCTGCAAATCCCTCTGCGGAGAACTTCGGAACGGTTGCAGTTTAAAATTTCTCGGCAATACTGAATTTTCTGCATCGTTTCCTTGTCTACTCTCGTTTTGATCTCAAATTCCAAAGGCTTTTCAGGATGAGGACCCGGTTTCTTGCGTTCCTGCAAAGAATCACCTCCTAATTCAGGCCGCAAGTTTATTCTACATCTTGCGCCCTGAAATGTCAAGAAATAAATGGAAATTTTGTCGATTTTTATGTTTTCGTACCGATTATATGGCTCCCGCGACGGCAAGGGGGAGCCGGAGAATCCAAAAGTGACTGGTTTGGTTCACAAATACACTAAAACGCTGCTCAACCGGGACATCAGCAGCAAAAGCAGGCACACCCGGGAAAAGTCGCAAAACTTGGTCGCTGAAATGGAATGCACCGACTGCCAAGGAAAGCGGCTGAATGAGGCGGCCCTGCACTGCAAAATAAACGGCTTTTCTATTGGGGACCTGTGCGACATGGAGCTGACGCAGCTGCGGGAAGTCCTGTACCACATCACGAACCAAACGGTGGAGGTGCTGGTGCAGACGCTGATTGAGGGACTCGATAGAATGATTGAAATCGGCCTGCCGTATCTACATCTGAACCGGGAAACGCCATCTTTATCCGGCGGTGAGGCGCAGCGGCTCAAGCTGGCGAAACATCTGGGGAAGCGGGGCAGCATCGTAGTGATGGACGAGCCGACCACCGGCCTGCATATGTCTGACATCCAAAACCTCTTAAAGCTGTTTGACCTGATCATGTCCCGCGGAAACAGCCTGGTGGTGATTGAGCACAACCTCGATGTGATCAAGCAGGCGGACTGGATTATTGACATCGGCCCTGACGGAGGGAAGAACGGCGGCGAAGTGGTATTCACTGGAACCCCAATGGAAATGCTGCGCAGCGCAAAGACGCTCACAGCGGATAGCCTGCGGGCATCGTGTGCGGGTCAGACAGGGGATCCGTGCTAGAGACGCAACGGTGAAAGATACAGCGACATACCATAGAAAAGACAGGAGAGGGGACTGCAGTCCCCTCTCCTGTCTCGGGCTGTTTGATTTAGATGACCAATTGAAAAATAGATGAATGAGACAAAATAGAACGGGGATGCGATGGATGAGTGAGCCTCTCAAACAGCTGAACAGTTTTGGCGGGCATAAGGATTGAGATTAGGAGGGCGCACATAGCAATACGGGCAATGGCGTGTGACTACAATTAGAAGAAATGCAAAATAATAAGGAATGTGTGGTGTTTTCACTGAATGAATAAAACGGACGAATTGCTGGTCAATCTGAATAAACTGCATACAACAGAACTGGGCGTTGTGCGGATAAAACGAAACCTCTCTTTGGATACAGACGATGTGATGGAGTGGTGCAAAACGAAAATCCGCTCCGCAAATGCCGTTGTGACAAAAAAGGGTAAGAACTGGTATGTAAATGTGGACAACTGCATTATTACCATCAATGCCTACAGCTACACCGTGATCACGGCGCATACGAAGAAATAGATTTAAAATATCGGGAGGAGTCCTATTATGAGTGAAAAATATACGTTCCAAGATTTTTTAGCTACTGTCGATGGGGACAATCAAACGTTTGTGAGCGAGCTGCATGATGAATTGACGAGGTACGGCTGCAAAGTAGGGGTAAAGCTCGCCAAGAGCGGCTATGTCGTATCCTACAGCTTGAATCAAAAAACAGTCATGAATTATGTGTTCCGCAAAAAAGGGCTGATGGCCCGCATCTATACAAATCACATTGCCCGGTATATGGATTTTTTCGATACACTGCCCGATCAGATGGTGCAAACGATTCAAAAAGCGCCTATCTGCAAGCGTCTGGTAGACCCGTCCGCCTGCAACCCCAAATGCTCTATGGGCTATGATTTTATGCTCAAAGGGGAGCGCCTGCAAAAATGCCGAAACAACGCTTTTTTGTTTTTGCTCAGCGAGGAGAATAGACCTTTTGTCAAAGCCCTGTTATTGAATGAGGTAAAAGCGTCTGTTTAGAGAGAATCCACACTGAAGATTTCATTTCTTTTCTGGGGGTTTCTTGAATGAAGGTTTATCCATCAGGTCCCAGTTCGATCCCGGCGCAGGGAGATGGGGTCGTTTTACGCAGTTCCAGCAGCGAACTGCGCCCATCCCAACGGCGGTCAGTCGGCACAGCTCTTTGCTTTTTATTCCTGAAACATACAGCTGCGCGCTTTTCCCGGAACCATGCAATCATCTCAGCAAAGGAAGGCTTCCAGTCAATTTGTTGACGAGCTTTTTCTCCCCACAGATTCCAATTCCAAAGTAGGTAAACCCGCTTTCTTCCACAGAGGCGGACTTCTCGATATAGTCCTCATACACATTGCAGCTCTGCGCCACATCGGAAAAATCGGCCACAATCAGGCCGTGGAACTCCGGCTGGTAAAGCCGCTGCCTGATTTCTTTTATTTTTTCGCTGTTTGCTTTCAAAATCGGAACTGGGATTTGAATGATCCCCAAATGAGGGCAGCCGCTTTTGTCCAGCACTTGCGGGCCAACGGTTTCCGGCACCTGTTTTCCGAGTGTGAGGCCCAGAATTCCAGCTGTATTGGCGATAATACCGAGCGGCAGCGACTCGTCGATCACCATCACGCATTTATTCGATTTGAGTTCCATGACATTCAATCTCCTTTTTTCGTGTCCTATTTTCGGATAAGAATAGCCCTGCCAAAGTCAATGCGATGCCGCAGACAGCTGCCGCTGTCATTTGTTCGTGCAAAATCAGGGCAGAAGTGACCGCTGTAATGACAGGTACCATATAAATATAGACGCTTGTTTTGACCGAACCTAAGCGCTTCACCGCAGTGTTCCATGTCACAAAGCAGAGCGCGGACGCACCCAAACCCAAAAACAGAAGATTTGGCAGCACGTTGAGATTTGTAAGGTTTTGGAAAGCAGAGTGGAAATCCATGAAAAACGAGGCCGGCGCCAGAAAGACCAAGCCGTAAAAGAAGGTCCGCCGCGTCACAAGGATCGTGTTGTAACCAAACCCGCTAATTTTTTTTGTCAGAATGGAGTAGGCCGCCCAGACCACCGCCGCCACGATAGCCAGAAGGTCTCCCGCCGGATTGATCTGCAGGGAAGCTTCCTTCCCGAAGCTCAACAGCACAATGCCGGCCATTGCGATGAGAAAGCCCATAAAAAAACGACCGCATGGACGTCTTTCATGCAGGAACAGCCACGCAAATAAAGCGGTGAAAAACGGCGCGATGGAAATGATGACTCCCACATTTGACGCAAGCGTATAGGTCAAAGCGATGTTTTCAAGCAGATAATACAGGGTGATGCCGCACAAGCCGGCCGCGACAAAATACCATTCCTGCTTTCTGTCGGTGATTTTCAGCCTGCGGGGTTTGACACACCACAGGGCGGCATAGCCAATCAAAAAACGGATGACTAAAATTTCTACCGGTGAAAAGACCCGGAGAAGCACCTTGGTGGAAATAAAAGTTGTCCCCCAAATTAAAATGGTGACAAAGGCGGCCAGATGGCCGTAGGCCGGATTAGATTTCATGATTCCACTCCTTTGCAGCGAGGGAAGAGGACGGCGGATTCAAAAAGATTCTTTGATACTGCTTTGGCGTCAACCCGATAAAGGACTTAAAAAAGTTTGTGAAGTGGCTCTGGTCAGAAAAACCCGCCATCCCGGCCGCGTCAATGGGCTCCACGCCCTGCTCCAGAAGTTTTTTTGCCTTGTCGATGCGGATGGTCTGTAAGTACCGGTAGGGCGAGACGCCCAGCTGTTTTGTAAACGAGCGGAGCAGATAGGACTTCCCAAAGCTGGTCATGGAGAGCAGATCATTGAGCGAGATGTTCTCGGCAAAATGCTGTTCCATGTAGGCGCAGAGCAGTTTGATCTGCTCGTCTGGCTCTGGATTTCCGGCCTCCTCATATGGGGCGGCGTATTCCTGCAAGACCTGTTCGAGCAGGCAGAAGAAGATCTCTTCCTTTTGCAGCTTGGGCGCGTCGGCGAGAATCGCGTCGTACAAATCTCCTACAGATGCGGCAATTTCGCTTTGGTAGACGACATTCTGGGTAAAATGCGGGATGCTTTCCTTTCCTGTGAGTTCTTTTGCTGCGCCCGAGACGACCTCTAAACTGATATTCACGGCCCGGTAATCCAACAGTTCTCCGCCAATCGGCGCACAGTAATGATTGTCCCGCGGGTTAAACAGGATTAAATCACCGGCGCGCAGATCATATTCCCGGCCTTTGCACCAGAGATGGCGTTTCCCACCTTCGATAAATCCGATTACATAGAATTCATGAAAATGATTGGGGAATTTCTGCACAATCCCGCTCAGCTGATAGGCCTCTATCCCTAAGTCGCGGTCATAATAGACATGCCGCTGTTCCTGTGATCCAGACACGGTTTCATCCCTCCTTTTGGGTTGTTATCAGTCATTTTACCATCCCGCGACAAGTTTTTCTTGCAGGATGTGACACCGGGCGAAAAAACAATGGGAAGCCCGAGCTTGCTGGCAAAACACGCTGCAAGCCCGGTTTTAGTTTCTGCTGCGGGTTTGAGTTGCAAAATTTTTCTCTTCACCTGGACCAGCCAGTGCAAGTGCAGTGGGGTCGTCTCGATAAAAAATGCATAGGAAGGGCTTGTTTCACATCAGTCTACCACTTCTTTTTTGATGAAACAAGGCGTATCGCCGTCTTCTCAAAGGGGAGACAGGCCGTATGCAATCTCAAAGGAAAAGCGTGGAAAAAGAGCCGGCGTCTTCAAGCGGCTGACCGGAGAACTACCAGGGGCAACTCTTTCAGTGCTTAACCGAATCGCAACTGCGGTGGCCTATCCTTTGGGAACACGCAAAAGCGGAATTTGTTTGTAAAGAGGCGCAGCGCGAGACAAGGGGATTGCATACAGTGCTGTCTGACCGAATGAAAGCAGGGCGTTGCACGGAACCAGTGGGTTCATTCAAATATCAAGCGACAAAATCTGCGGCTCTGGCAGGATGGGGTCACCCCTGTCAAGCTGCATTTTTTCCGATTAGCTGTAAAAAATAAAAAATTTGACAAAAAGATTGATTTCTGGTTTTAATCGGATTATAATGGTAGAAAATCCAGCGCAGAGGAGGCGTATAGATGATTCAGGTAAACAATCTCACCATGGTCTACCGCAGCGGAAAAGGGGTCTTTGACCTTGATTTTACCGTAAAGCAGGGGGAAGTGTTCGGTTACCTCGGGCCCAACGGCGCAGGGAAGACCACAACCATCCGCAATCTCATGGGATTTTCGGCCCCAGATAGCGGAAGCTGCAAAATCGGGGGACATGACTGTCAAAAGGAAACCAAGAGAATCCACCAAAACCTCGGCTACCTGCCAGGGGAAATTGCCTTTCCCAACGGTTACACTGGCATGGGTTATCTCAAATTGATTGGCGAGCTGCGGGGAATGAAATCAACCGAGAGACGGGATGAGCTCATCGAACTTTTTGAGCTTGATGCCAGAGGGCCGGTGCGGCGGATGTCCAAGGGCAACAAGCAGAAGGTGGGGATTGTCGCCGCCTTTATGCACGACCCCGACGTTTACCTGCTCGACGAGCCGACGAGCGGACTCGACCCGCTGATGCAGAACCGCTTTGTCCAGCTCATCCAGAGCGAACACGCGCGGGGAAAGACGATCCTGCTCTCTTCCCATATGTTTGAAGAGGTAGAGCGCACCTGCGACCGGGTTGCAATTCTGCGCGATGGCCGTTTGCAGGCGGTAGAGGATATCCGTAGGCTGCGGGACAGCCGCCGCCGTTCCTATATCGTCACGGTAGGCTCAGAGCTTGACCGGGTTCACCTGCTCTCGAGCGGGCTTGCCTGCAAGGAGACATCCCCCCTCTGCTTTGAAATCGAAGTTGGGGCGGATTACCGCCGCTTTTTTGAAACGCTTGTCGACTGCACAGTGCTTTCGCTCGATACCGGCGCACAGGGGCTCGAGCAGATGTTTATCGGCTATTATGGGGAGGAAGCAAAATGAGCCTTGCGATTTTTAAGGCGGATTTCCGCCGTTATTGGAAGCTGCTGCTCGTCTTTACCGTGGTGCTGTTGTTTTACTTTGTGGTGATGATGTCGATGTTCAATCCCACCAACGCAGCGTCGGTAGAAGAGATGATGAAGCTGATGCCCCAGGGGATGCTCGACGCATTCGGCATGGGGAACCTCTCGAGCACCTTCACTGGAAGCCTTGCCAATTATTTTTACGGAATGATTGTGTTTTTGTTTCCCACAATTTGTTTTATCATCATCGGGAACGGGATTGTGGCACATTATGTGGACAGCGGAGCAGTCGCCAACTTTCTCGCCACTCCGCTGACCCGCACTCGGTTTGTCATCACCCAGGCGGTTTTCCTGCTGTTTTCCCTTACCTTGCTGTTCGGTATCCTCGTGGGGGTCGGCATTGCGAGCTGTGAGGCGCTGTATCCGGGAGAGCTCGACTTAAAGGCATTTTTGCTCATGAACCTCGCCTCTTACCTCACGTATCTGTGCATCACAGGCATCTCCTTCTGCGCGTCCTGCCTCTTTAACGACACCGGCAAGTCACTGCTGTTTGGCGCCGGGCTTCCCATCTTGTTTATGCTCATGAAGATGATGGGGCAGGCAAACGACAAGGTCGGCTGGATGGCAGAGATTTCCCCCTACTCCCTCTATTCTCCGACCGAGATTGCGCAGAGCGGACAGCTCGAATTGCTGCCCACAGTGGTGCTTGCGGCTGCTGCGCTCTTTACCTATCTGCTGGGTATCGCGGTGTTTCGGAAAAAGAATCTGCCGGTCTGAGGAGCGGACGAGTTGCGCAACTCTCCGGGGACTGCGCTTTGCATTGCCATCTGTTGTCTGACCCAAAACGCAGGAGTGTAGTAAAAGGGCCGTGTCAGCGGGGGTATGTACAGGGGAGGGCGAAACAAACGTTTTGAATAAAAAGAGCATCGTAATCAATGTGATTACGGTGCTCTTTTTAATTGCATGAGGGGGAAAAGATCCACATTTTCACAGAGAACGGGGAAGGCATCTGATGGAATCAGCTGAGAAAAGCCGCACCTTGATCATTTCTTTTTGATAGAGAAAACCGAAGTCCGCTTGCCCTGAAAGAGAGTGGTGGCAATAGAGCCGGGTTTCGTATTCCTCAACTCAACGGCTCCGCCCCAACTGGATCGTCACAGAGTGCGGAATACATGATGCAAGAGGCTTGCCTATGCTGTGATGATTCCACCGCCCAGGCAGACGTCGCCGTCGTAGAGCACGGCGGACTGACCTTTGGTAATCGCCCGCTGCGGCTGATCAAAGGCGAGCTCAATTTTTGTTTCCGATAGCGGGGTGAGCAGGGCGGGGGCGAACTCCGCGCGATTGCGGATTTTGACCTGTACCCGAATCGGTTCTGACGGCGGGTAGGGGATGAGATAGTTCATCCGCTCCGCTGTGAGACGGCTGGAGTAATTTTCCTCATCGTCGACCAGGCGCACCGTGTTGTCCGCCGGGTTGATTTCCGAAACATACATCGGTTTTCCGAACGCCATGCCGAGCCCCTTGCGCTGGCCAACGGTGTAGTGCCAGATGCCCTTGTGCTGCCCGAGTACGGTTCCTTTGCTGTCAATAAAGTTCCCCTTGGGAGGGATGGTCTCGGTAAACCGTTCGAGGAACGCCCCGTAGCCGCTGCGGTCGACAAAGCAGATCTCCTGGCTGTCCCTCTTGTGAGAGACGGAAAAGCCGTATTTTTCCGCGAGCTCCCGCACCTGCGGCTTGGTGTAGCCGCCGAGAGGGAACAGGATGTGCGCTAGATTTGGGTAGGGAATCCCATAGAGGAAATAGGATTGGTCCTTTTGGGCATAGGCTGCGGTTTTGAGCTGGTATTGGCCCTGTTCGTTTTGCTCAATCCGGGCGTAATGCCCCGTTGCCACATAGTCAAAGCCCAGAGCCGCCGCCTTTTGAAAAAAGTAGTCGAACTTGATCTTTTGATTACACACGATACAGGGGTTGGGGGTGCGCCCCGCCTGATACTCCTCCACAAAGTTTTGCACTACCGCCTCTTTAAACTCCCGCTTGAGGTTGAGCACATAATGCGGGATGCCGAGCTGGTGGCAGACCTCCCGCGCGTCGTTGATATCGTCGAGGGAACAACAGGTCGCCTCACTGTCAAACAGGTCGTCCTCCGGCTTCCACAGCCGAAACGTCGCGCCGACGACTTCATATCCCTGCTCAATGAGCAGCGCCGCGGCAACTGAACTGTCCACGCCGCCGCTCATTCCAATCATCACTTTTTTCAATCTGTTTCCTCCCTGTTTTCCACTGGTCTTTGCTCTTTTAAGCCTTTCAATGGGGGTGCAGCTAGTGGCAAAACAACATGGCTGCCCGGGTTACGTCTTGTCGGATTTTTGGAGATCAGCGGGAAACAACCCCTTGTTTTAGCACACGATGGCACACCCGGCCGACAGATCTGCTCAACCTAGGGAACAACCCTGTAAATCAGCAGTACGCTCGTCCTTTGTGGACGGGCGTACGAAAAGCTGATCAAACTCACCTGGAACAGCAATCACACTTTGCAGCATCCAGAAACAGCAGGGCTGCTTTTGCTGAATTTTCAGCGGATACCCTTCCAGTGATTTTTTGATTGGGAACTCCATTGGCAGCACAGACCAGTTGTTTTGCCGTTGTTCCGGTCAGCTGCCGCATCGCGAAAAAGTTCCGCAAAGGCCAGTCGAAGCGCTGTGAATGCAGACGTCTTTAATCGGTGTTTACTCCGCTGTGAACAGGCCTGGTGTGGAGAGATAACGGTCCCCAGTGTCGGGGAAAAGGACGACAATGTTCTTGCCCGCAAACTCAGGGCGCTGGGCAACCTGGGTGGCTGCGCAGAGCGCGGCGCCCGATGAGATGCCGACGAGCAGCCCCTCCGTCCGGGCAATCTGGCGGGTGGTCTCGTAGGCCTGTTCATTTCCTACCTTAATAATAGCATCAATGATGCCGGTATTCAAGACCTTTGGGACAAATCCCGCACCGATTCCCTGAATTTTGTGCGGGCCGGGCCGTCCACCTGAGAGGACGGGGGAGTCTTCCGGCTCCACTGCGAACAGTTTGACATCGGGGTTGTGCTCCTTGAGCACCTCGCCGATGCCGGTGATGGTTCCGCCGGTGCCGACGCCTGCGACAAAAGCATCCACCTTGCCGTCGGTATCCCGCAGAATCTCCTGAGCAGTGGTTGCGCGGTGTACGCTGGGGTTGGAGGTATTGTCAAACTGGGAGGGGATAAACGACTTCTCGCTGGCTGCGGCGAGTTCATTTGCCTTTTGAATCGCCCCGTTCATCCCTTTGCGGCCGTCGGTGAGCACCACTTCTGCCCCGAGGGCTTTGAGCAGGCTGCGACGCTCGATGCTCATCGTCTCAGGCATGGTGAGGATGAGGTGATAGCCCTTGGAGGCGCAGACAAACGCGAGGCCAATGCCGGTGTTGCCGCTGGTCGGCTCGATGATGAGCGTCTCTTTGTCGACCTTGCCCTGCCGCTCCGCCTCGCAGATCATGGCGTTGGCAACGCGGTCTTTGACAGACCCAAGGGGGTTAAAATACTCGAGCTTTGCGATGACATTTGCCTTCAGGCTGTTTTGCTCGATGTAGTTGGAAAGCCTCAGCAGCGGGGTGTTTCCGATCAGCTGTGCGAGTGAGGTTTTAATATTCGACATGCTTCATCCCTCAATTCCTAGTAATATAATATGTTTATAGGTATATCATAGCAGTTGCCTCCCAAAATGTCAAGGGGAAAAATAGTTTTCTCCTAATTTGGATTGTATTTTCCGCTGTTTTGTGCTTTAATAGATGAAGTAGAATCTTGCCGTTCGGCAAAAGGAGTTAAACATGCGAATTATCAACGCGACAATTCAGCCCGTTTCCTCACCCAAGCTTGAGAACGGGTATATTTTAGTGCGCCGCGGCCGAATCGCCGCCGTCGGCCCGATGGAGGACTGCCCCGGCGACAGCGAGACCATCGACCTGGCAGGGAAAACCATCTATCCCGGATTTATCGATGCGCACTGCCATCTTGGCATGTGGGAGGATTCCCTTGGCTTTGAAGGGGACGACGGCAACGAGGACACCGACCCGGTCACCCCTCACCTGCGCGCCCTCGACGCCATCAACCCGCTTGACCGCTCGTTTCGCGAAGCCGCTGCCGCCGGGGTCACCACAGTGGTGACCGGACCGGGCAGCGCCAACCCGATCGGCGGGTCGTGGGTGGCAATCAAGACTGCGGGCAGGCGGATTGACGACATGATTGTCAAATCCCCGGTGGGGATCAAGTTTGCGCTCGGGGAGAATCCCAAAAGCACCTACAATGACAAAAACCAGATGCCAGTCACCAGAATGGCGACCGCGGCGCTCATCCGGGAGCAGCTCGAAAAGGCGAAGCGCTACATCAGCGACCTCGAGAGCGCAATGCAGGACGAGGACCTCGATGAGCCGGAGTTCGATGCCAAATGCGAGGCGCTGCGCCCGCTGCTCGGACGGGACATTAAGGCGTTTTTTCACGCCCACCGGGCGGACGATATCTTCACCGCCCTGCGGATTACCCGCGAGTATGGGCTCGATTCGGTGATTGTCCACGCGACGGACGGGCACCTCATCGCCGACCTGCTCAAGGAAGAAGGGGTCCCGGTGATTGTCGGGCCGCTCATCTGCGACCGCAGCAAGCCGGAGCTACGCGGCCAGTCGGTGGGAAATCCCGCTGTGCTGCAGGGCGCTGGGGTGCCCGAGGCCATTTGCACCGACCACCCCGAGGTGCCAATTCAGTACCTCCCGCTCAGCTGCGGTCTCGCGGTGCGGGAGGGGATGAATCCACAGGAGGCGCTGCGCTCCATCACCCTGCGCGCGGCGCAGATCTGCGGGATTGAGGACCAGGTCGGTTCGATCGAACCGGGCAAGGACGCGGATTTTGTGGTCTACCCGGACGGAACCGACCCGTTTTCTGTATATGCAAAGCCGGAGCAGGTCTTCTGCAAAGGGACACTCGTGTATCAACAAGGCCAGGAGGTTTAAACCATGCGGGAAATAAAAGCTCAAACCATTACCCGAACAGTCAAAGAGCTGTGCATTCAGGCGAACAAGGTACTGCCCTGCAGTGTGCAGAGCGCGATTCAGGAGGCCCGGCAAGCCGAGACCTCACCGCTGTGCAAAAGCGTGCTCGGTGATTTGCAGGACAACATTGCCGCCGCCCTGTCCCTCGACGTCCCGGTCTGCCAGGACACCGGAATGGCGGTGGTATTTGTGGAAATCGGCCAGGAGGTGCATCTGACGGGCGGACTGCTCGAAGAGGCCGTCAACCAAGGGGTGCGGGAAGGCTACACCGAGGGGCTGCTGCGCCTGTCGGTGGTCGGCGACCCGCTGCGCCGGGTCAATACCAACGACAACACCCCGGCTGTGCTGCACACCCGCTTGGTTGCCGGAGACAAAATCCACATCATGGTGGCCCCCAAGGGATTTGGGAGTGAAAATATGAGCGCGCTCAAAATGTTTACCCCCGCTGCGACTGAGGAGGACATCATCGCGTTTGTCGCCGACACCGTCAAGCGGGCGGGGAGTAACCCCTGTCCCCCGGTTGTAGTCGGGGTGGGGATCGGCGGGGATTTTGAGCTGTGCGCTTACCTCGCTAAAAAAGCACTTTGTCGCGATCTCGACGACGCCAACCCGGACGCCTACTACGCCGGGCTGGAACAAAAGATGCTCGAGAAGGTCAACGCCCTCGGCGTCGGCTCCCAGGGCTTTGGCGGGGATGTGACGGCGCTCGGCGTAAACATCGAAACCTACGCCACCCACATCGCCGGGCTGCCCGTTGCGGTGAACATGGGGTGCCATGTGACTCGGCACGCCAGCGCAGTGATAGAAGGAGAAGAAATCGAATGAAGATACAGATGACCTGCCCCTGCCATTTTGGGCTGGAGAGCGTGCTCTCGGGCGAAGTGAAGCGGATGGGGGGCAAAAACGTCTCCGTTGTGGACGGAAAGGTGAGCTTTGAGGGCGGCTTTGAGCTGCTCGCCCGCGCCAACATGGGGCTGCGCACCGCAGAGCGGGTGCTTATCAAGCTCGCGGAATTCCGTGCGGAGAGCTTTGAGGAACTGTTTCAGGGCGTCAAGGCGGCTCCTCTGGAGGAATTCATCGGGGTGCACGACGCGTTCCCGGTCAAGGGTCATTCGCTGAACTCCCAGCTGCACAGCGTGCCCGACTGTCAGTCGATCATCAAGAAGGCAGCGGTGGAGCGGCTCAAGGAGCGTTACCATGTGAGTTGGTTTGAGGAGACCGGGCCGGTGCATCAGCTCCAGTTCACCATCTTAAAGGATGTTGTCTCCCTCTTTCTCGACACCTCGGGGCCGGGGCTGCACAAGCGGGGTTACCGCAAAAACTCCAACGACGCGCCGATCAAAGAGACGCTCGCCGCCGGCATCATCGACCTCGCCCACGTCAAGCCGTTTTCCACCGTGTACGACCCGTTCTGCGGATCCGGCACCTTTTTGATCGAGAGCGCGACCAAGGCGCTCGGCATCGCGCCCGGTCTCAACCGCCGGTTTGCCGCCGAGAAGTGGGATCAGATTCCCGCGCAGGTGTGGGCGCAGGAGCGGGGGCGCGCCCTCGATCTCATCCGCCGCGACGCCGAGTTCAAGGCGTTTGGGTTTGACATTGACATGCAGGCAATTGAGCTGAGCCGGGACAACGCGAAAAAAGCTGGCGTCCTGCCCCGCATCCGATTTGCCCAGGGGGACATCTCAAACTTTGAGCCCCCGGAAGAGAAGGGAATTGTGATCTGTAACCCGCCCTACGGGGAGCGGATGCTCGAGATCCGCCAGGCGGAGGAGCTCTACAAAAAGATGGGGGAGGTCTTTGCCCCCAACCGTGGACTGAGCTATTACATCATCAGCCCGCACGAGGAGTTTGAGCGGCTGTTTGGCCGCAAAGCGGACAAGCGCAGAAAGCTGTATAACGGCATGATTAAATGCCAGCTGTATATGTATTTTAAATAGCCAAGGCCACCGGACCGTTCCAGCTGGGCGGGCGTGTCCGGAATGCACTGCCTCTCGCCAAGGAGGCCTCACAAGATAAGGCCCTTTGGGGGGAAAGACCCGTGAAAGGGTCACATAGTCTCCCTGTTGGACTGGTTTTTTCCAGTCCATTCGGAGTGCAACGCCCCACTTTCTGCGGGGAAAATGCGAAATTCGCCACAAAAGAAAAACGGCTTTCTCATATGTTTTTTGAGGAAGCCTTTTTTCTAATTGTGACTTTAGAGAGAAAAAACCACCGGCTGTGCCGGTGAGAATAAAAAGTTCTAGCAAAGCGAATAGCAACAATCGTTTCACGCAGAGTGAAATGCGGTGCGGACACCATGCAAATGGACGTTTTTCAGTGCCCCTTGAGAGACGAGCCGGTTTAGAGCTGGCGCTTTTGATTATTCCGAAACCTTTGATTCTACCCGGAGTTCAATAGGCTATTGCGCCAAAATGAGGATTTTTTGACAGCCCCTGTGGTGGATGGGGATGCCCGTTCACCGATCATGTGAGATTGCGACAGGATAAAGCGCCTCTTGAGGAACGATGTCTACCTGTTCACTGGTGGTTTCAATTGGGGGAAAACAGCAACAGGACAGCCCGCTGATTGCGGGCTGTCCTGTTTTGCTGAGACAAACGGGCTATTTTTGCATTGGTTTGAGTAGATCAGCTGTTGCGTTCGGTTGAGGTGTATGTAATCACCTTCTCGTACCCCTCTGCGAGCTCGTTGCTGACCACTTCGTTGGTATCATTTTTGTGGGGACGGAAGACGATCTTGAGCAGGATGGGGGCAATGATCGTCGTGATCACAACCATGATGACCACCGGGCCGAAAAAGACCGAGGACATCAGGCCCACCGCTGC
>CBCSOX010000021.1:0-24201 GCA_965141735.1 uncultured Oscillospiraceae bacterium
CACCCGAGAGGCAGCTCAGCGAGAGCACCTCCTTTTTGAGCTTGGCGAGGTACGCCCGGCCCGCCTGCGCCTCGGCTTCGAGCGCGCTGAGGTAGGCCTTAAGCTCCTCCCCCTGGCTGGGGTCCAGGCTTTTGACAATCTGGTCCATCTGGTTCATTTGGAATTCTCCTTTCTGTGTGTAGGCTTTGACAACACCCGCGGCGGGCTGCGCAGGAACCGCGACAAACGACCACTCATAGGCGTCCTCCGGGTCTTCGAGGATCGCAAAGCAGGGCTTCCCGCCGTACTCCTCCCCCGCGGCGTGGCTGCACCGCTCTTTTTTCCAGTCCGTGCCGCAGATGCTGCACAGCTTGTGCGCCACGCTGCACCCGACGCTCACCTCTTTTTTGATGCCGCCGTCGATCTCCAAGATCAGGTCGGCGGACCGCCCCGACCGCACCATGTAGGCCTTGCCGTGCAGCGCGGCGTAAGGGGCGCCGTAACGGGTTTTTTGCTCAGGCCGATGCTCCACCCAGGCTTTGAACATCCGCGCCATCTGGCTCTCCCCGCGTGGGTTGTGGTCAAAAATCCCCGTCTTTCCGGGGTAGAGCTCACAAAACTTGTGCAGGGAAGCGAGGCTGAACGCCTCCCCGTCCCGGTCGATCTCGTTGTCGCAGAGGATGGTCTCAAACACAAAAACCTCCTCCGCGGTGAGCTCCCGCCTGGTGTACTGGTTGATCAACTTGAGGTCTTCGTCTGAAACCGACTTTGCAACCATCACTTGATTTCGCATTTGTTTTTTCATTGCAGTTCCTCCGCTGTGCTGATGTCAATGGGGATTTTCGTCGGCGTCAGCCCGTGCTCCTGTTCGATCTGGGCGGCCTGCGCGTTGTAGAGCCGCGTCTGCGCCGCCTGCATTTCGTCGTTGAAGTTGAGCACATCCCACTCCACCGTGGGCTTGCAGGAAAAGCCGTTCATCCCCAGGAACAGCCCCGCAATCCTCTCGATCATCGGGTTGAGCATCCTCCGGTAATAGCTCAGCTCGTTTGAGAGGATGTCCGCCTGCTGCTGGCTCATCCGCTCGGTGGTGCTCCAGCTCAGCCCGAGCATAAACGGGGGAATCGAGAGCTTTGCGACAATCTGCTCGAGCATCTGCCGCGCAGGCAGATTGCAGTCAATCATCTGGTTATCCGCACCAATCACCTTGATGTCCACATCGCCCACCGCGATAAAATCGCGGATGTCCCCCGCCCGGCTCGCCGCCATCCCCTCCGACCACTCCTTGGCGATCTGCATCGCCCGCTCCTTGGCATACGCCCGGTCCAGCCCGTCGCCCGACGGCTTGTAGGTCACCGCAAAGCGCAGGTTGCCCAGCCGGTCGAAGTTTTGGCCCACCGCGTTGTAAATCTTGAGCAGCACCGAGCTGACAAACGGCAGGCTCTTGAGCACCGAGTCGCCGCACACTCTGCCCGGCTGGGGATTGAGGGCGGTGAAGAGGATGAGCTGGGGCATGGGGAGCGGGACCTCCCTGCCCCGTTCGTCCCTGCGGCAGATTTTCACCTCCAGCGGGTTGTCCCCCGCCTGGATGGACAGGCTGTCCAGTGGGCTGTTGTACAGCCCGGCAATCCGCCTTTTGTCCTTTGTCAGCACAATCTCCCCCACCGCGCTGCCGTAGAGTAGCAGGCTGTCGAGATAGCTGCACACAAAGTTTTCAAGCCCCAGCCCGCCCGCGCCCACCGGCACAGAGCGGGCGAAGTCTCCGAGCAGTTGTTCCGCCTTGGCGTCTCCGCACCGCAGCCGAAACCCGCCGATGAGCCGCTCGATTTTAAAGAGCGCCGCGTCGATCACCGGAATCGCCTCCCGCATCGCCGCGTACAGCCGCGTCTCGGGGGTGAGCAGCGGGACGTAGCTGTCGAGCACGCCAAACGGGTGGGAGACGGGCCGGGTCTGCACCCTTCCCGCTTCGGTTGGCGTAGGCGGCTTCTTTTGAAAAAGTCTCATAAAACCTCCTTGTTTCGTGACGTTCCGCGGGAGACCGAGAGGACGAAAAAGTCCTCCCCCCGGTCCGCCATCTGGCTGACAAAATAACGGATGTCATCCATCGCGTGGTCGTCCTGTTTTTTGACCCGGTCCCCCCCGCTGTTTTCCTCCCAGCAGTAGAGGGAAAACTCCCGGATGCTGTCCGTGCACTGTTCGGAAAACAGCAGTTTGCCCTCCCGCAGCGCGTCGGACACGAGGCTGATCCCCCTCTGCACGTCGTTGTTCGCGGGGATGACCCGGAACCGCCCGTGCCGCCGGATGCACTCGATCCAGCTCGAAGCGGAGGGGTCGGCGATCACCGCCCGGATCTCCCGCCCGCCTGCCAGCCGTTCGAGTTCGGCGTAGTATTCCTCATCCGTCCTGCGCGCCTGGTCCCGCCGGGAATCGTAATAGTACTCATCAATCCTGTACCAGTTTTGATTACATCCCCACAGTCCGAACGAAGCGGGGTTGGTGATGCCGTAGTCACAGGAGATGTAGTAGGCGTCAAACCGGTCGGGGAGTTCGCGCACGACATGCCGGGCCGGGTCGAACATCGGGTAGACCTGCCCTGACTGGGCCGTCCAGTTTCCGAGCACAAACCGCTCGTAGAACGCGCCGGAATACAGTGACTCATACCGCCTCCGCAGCGCGGGGGAAAGAGAGGGATTGTCCTCCATTCGGAAATGGAGGTACAGCGCGTTTTTTTCCGCTGCCTTTTGAATCCACTCGAGATAGAACCAGTGGAACGGATGCTCCGGATTGCAGTTGAACCACAGCTTGGAACCCGCCACCGAACAGCGCGCAATCGCCTGTTCAACGAACGAGCGGGGCATCAGAGCGACCTCGTCGCACAGCACCCCGGCCAGCGTCACCCCCTGGATGAGCGCCGCGCTCCCCTCGTCTTTGCCACCGAACAGGTAAAACCGGTTGCGCTTGCCGCGCAGACTCAAATCCAGGTAGTTCCCTGCGAGCTTCTCGTCGCAGCTGTAACCGAGAGAGCGCAGCACCGGCAGCAGGGGGACGACCACATTGCGCCGCAGCGAAAGGATGGTCTTGCCGCACAGCCCAAACACCTCTCCGTCAAACCGGGCAAACGCCCACAGCACGAACGAGAGTGACATGCAGCTCGTCTTGCCGCTGCGCACTGCCCCGTCGCAGATGACTGCGGTTTTGTCTCTGTAACCGCTGTTGTTGCACCACCAGGAGAGGAGCAATTTTTGCTTTTGGCTGAACCGCTTAAACTTTCCCATTGCCGTCCCCCGCACAGAGGGTTTGTGCACTCTGCTCGAGCGCGGCGCAGAGGGCGTCCGCTTCCTGCCGGACAGAGGCGCTGCCCACGATTCGTTCGAGCATCTCGAGCGCACGGAGCCGGTCGCACAGTTTGACCTCTACCGAACCGTCCGCCCTCCGCTGAAAGGACGAGACGCCGTACAGGTCAAGCGCCTGAATCTGGCGGGGCGTCAGCTCCTCATGCCGGAGCATGAGGACAACCGCGTCGTTTCCGCCCTCCCCGACAAGGCGCAGCACCCCGCGCAGCAGCTGCTGTTCCGGGCTGTCCTTTGCAAGCTCCCCTTCACACGCTGCGACAAAGGCGGCGGCCTCTTCCCGCCCTAAAATTGGTTTTGCCTGGTCAGCCGGTATGCCCGCCCACTCCGCTGCCCGCGCCGGATCACCCAGCGCAGCACAAAAGCGACAGAAACGCTTTTCCCGAGCTGTCAGCTTGTTCATTTAAATTCCTCCTTTCAGATACCCCGGACAAAAAGAAAAAAGTTGCATGAAAACATGCAACTTTTTGAAATACAGTCAAAAAAGCCCGATTCTTTGTGAATTCAGGTTTCTATTGTGATCACCGATTACACCTGCTGTAACAAGTTGGTAGAGCATACCAACTCAAGTGTTGCGGCAGGCAAAACCGACCAAATTGAAAATAAATTTTATTCTGCTCTAATACTAGAGCAACCATATTCTGAAACACCTTTATAATTAAGTGTAAGAGATCGAATCGGAACAAATAAGGTGTTTATATGAAGCAAAAGCTAAAACAAGATATCAATTTGGGCCAAAATATCCGTTGTATTCGAAAACAAAAAAAGCTTACCCAAACGCATGTTGTCATAAAGTTGCAACTACTGGGATTTAATACTACCCAAAGCAGTTTATGCAAAATCGAAGCAGGCATCCAGCACATCTACGTCAGTGAATTGATCGCCATTGCAGAAATTCTCGACGTCCCGCTGACAGAGCTCTTCCGCCCCATCCCGCCCGCACGGTACAATCTCGGTTGATCTATCTCATTCGGCTTCTTCCTCATCCGTCGGCAGCCGGTAAAGCTCTTTGACCTCTTTCTTTGAAATGTCCGAAATCGCAAACACATCGCCCTCCTCGCTCCCGTCCAGCACAACCGGCTGATAGATCGTCCCGCCGCTCTCCATCAGCGCTGTGAGCCCGTGCTTGCGGTACTCATAGTCAAAGCTAGACAGATTGGTGTCGGTGAGGTTGACCATCTCCCGGTAAAAGCTGTCGAGCTTTTTGCTCAGCCCGCCCAGCCGCTGCTCAAGCAGGGCGGAGGTGAGCCGCGCCGCGGTGTTGACCTGTTCAAGCGTGTCCAATTCCTGGTTGCGCAGCATGGCGGCAAACCTGCGCCCATCGAGCAGCTGCCGCCCGGTTTCCACTTCAACGGTGCTGCCCCCCGGGCTTTGGTACACCGCCGGCTGCTCCACCTCGTATTCCACCCCGCCGAGCATGTCGACAATTTGGGCGAGGCTCTCGTTGTCCACCCGAATGTACCGATCGATTGTGATAAAAAAGAGATTTTGCACCGCACGCACCGCCATTGGAGCGCCCCCGTAGTCATACAGCTCGGAGATTGTCCCGGTCTTAATGTTCACCGTCGCCTGTGCGTTGTTTGGAATCCCTGTGACAATCACCATCCGGTCAATGGGGTCGATGTTGAGCAGCAGAAACCGGTCGGCCACCGCTTCCCGCGTCTCGCTCATTGCAACGAGGATGTTCATCTCCTCATCCTCCTGCAAGGTGTAGTTCTCCGTCACATGCGGGGCGGAGCTGCTCTCGAGCGCCTTGTACTGATCGTTCATCAGATAGGAAAACAAAATCGCCCCTAGTGAAAAGATGATCACAAAAGAAATGAGAAAAGATTTTAAAAATGCAGACCAGCCCGTTTTCATAGCAACCTCCTGTAAGAGTCTTTCTAGGAAGAAGTATGGTCGGATCCGCCTCTTTCTATACCAAAACGCCGGACAGGAAACAACCTGTCCGGCGCATGCGTTACCGATTCATTTTCGCCATCTTTTTGACGTTTTTGTTGTGTTTTTTAATCAGCTTTTGATCCGTCACCCGGTGGTTCATCAGCGCGTTGTAGAGCTTGTCCACATCCACGCCGTTGTCCTTGTCGTATTTGGATTTGCGCAGCTCTTTTTTGAGCTTGTTGATCCGGATAACCGGCAAATTTTTGGGCATATATAATTCGAGCTTTTTGTCCGCAAACACAACCAGGCTGTCAATGCTGATGTTGTAAATATTTTCCTTGCTGAACAGGTAGCGGATGTTGTCCACGTGGGTCTTGTTCTGCATCATTGGATTATAAAATTTGTGTTTTTCGTCCCCGCAGATGTGGGTCCACTCCTTGTCCGACGGGCTTCCGTACACCTGACCGGCATAGTTTTTGGTTTCCACCGCGAGCACGCCGAACGGGCCGATCAGAATGTGGTCGACCTGGGTGGTCTTGTCGTACAGCGGCAGATAGATGTCGTTGATCACCTTCCACGGCCGTCCGATGCATTTTTTCTTGAGAATCCGGGCCACTTTTTTCTCACCCTTGAGTCCCTTTTGTCTGAGCTTGGCGTTTTTGTTGCGGTAGTGAACGTACCCCCACAGCGTTACCAGCGCGATTGCCGCCACACCGATGACAATCCAAATCCATGTTTCCATCCAATTCCTCCGTTTCGGTTTTGGGACGCAGAGCCTCCCAAAACCCAAAAATGTGTAGTAATTTAAAGTATAACACACAAAAAAGAAAATGTAAAATGCATATTGCGGCGGAATCTGGAAACGCTAGTAGTGAATCTAAAATAAAAGGAGATTAGTTACATGCTTGATAAAATCGCTTTGGCGCTGGTCATCATCGGCGCTTTGGTATGGGGCGGCGTAGGACTCTTTGGGTTCGATCTCGTTGCCTGGCTGTTCGGTGGACAGGGTGCGATTGTGAGCAGAATTATTTATACAATCGTCGGTCTTGCGGGGCTCTGGTGTATTTCACTGTTTTTCCGCAAAAACGAAACCATCGACTAACAGAAAATTCTGGAAACGGGCTGGAGAAATCCAGCCCGTTTTACATTTCCAATTCAAGCAAAAAATGAGTCATCCAGCGGCATACGCGTCGGATGACTCGGCGGAAAATGCCGAAAAGAACCCACCGGCTAAGCCGGTGGGTCTTCCTATCCGGGCAAATCCCTACCATACTGACAACGCCTCAAGGCGTATATTACGATTGACGCTTGCAAAGACTTACATCCGGTAGTATTATACGAACCAACAACTTCTTTGTCTCATTTCGCTCGGTTCAATCTCTATCGTTGGCTTCTGCGCTGCTTTTCTAGGGTTTTCTTTGTTCGCAACTGTGTTTGAAGAAAAACAATCGTTACTGCATTTTTTTCAGTCTGCCTGGCATTTTTTACTCAACGCGAAAGCTTTTTCACAACTCCCCGGCATAGCCGGGGGGCCGTCTACAACAAAAAAACCGGGACTCCGCCGATGGACGGAGTCCCGGGTTTGGGTTGTTTAACGGAGAATCTCGTTGTACATCTGAACATACCGTTCCGCCGAGACATTCCAGCTGAAATCGCAGGACATGCCATACCGCACCAGGTTTGCCCACGCCTGTTTGTCGTAGTAAACATTCTTGGCCCGGTAAAGCGCATCCATCATCTGCCCCGCGTCGTAGCCGCGGAAGGTGAACCCATTGCCCTGTCCAAGCGAGCAGTCGTGGATGCTGTCCCTGAGTCCGCCTGTCTCCCGCACAATTGGAATGGTGCCGTAGCGCAGCGCGATCATCTGGGCAAGTCCGCAGGGCTCGGATTTGGACGGCATGAGGAACATGTCCGCACCTGCATAGATCTTTTTGGAGAGCGCCGGAAGAAACCCGATCGTAGTGGAGACCCGCTCGGGATAACGCGCTTTCATTTCATTAAAAAAGCTCTCGTAAATGTAGTCGCCCGAACCGAGCACCACAAATTTAAACCCGTCGTTGACCAGTTTTTCAAAGCCGTATTTCACCAGGTCAAATCCCTTGTGGTCCACCAGACGGCTGACAATCCCCACCAGCGGCTCGTCGCTCATGGGCAGTCCGACCTCGTCCATCAGCCCCTGCTTGTTCGCCTGCTTGCCGGCCAGGTCATCCGCCGAAAATGTCTTGTAAATCTGCCCATCGGTTTCAGGGTTGTTGGTCTCATAGTCAATGCCGTTGAGGATTCCGGTGAGCTTTCCGACGTGATTGCGCAGCTCCCGGTCCAACCCATGGGCATACCAAGGATCCTGGATTTCCTGCGCATAGGAGGGGCTGACCGTCGTCACCCGGGTGCTCACCTCAACCGCCGCCTTGACGAGATTGAGGCAGTCGTCATACCGCATCAGCTCGGTTGCGTATTTGGGGATGCCGAGCACCTCTTCCATCAGTTCAAAGCCGTATTTGCCTTGGTACTGGATGTTGTGGATGGTGAACACGGTTTTCATCTGAGCAAACCGCTCGTTGTAGCGGTAGAACAGATCGTGGTAAACCGGGACAAGCGCAGTCTGCCAGTCGTTGCAGTGAAGGATGTCCGGCACAAAGTCAATGTGCCAGATCATTTCAAGCACAGCGCGGGAGAAAAACGCAAACCGCTCCGCATCATCGTAAAATCCATAGAGCCCCGGCCGTTTGAAATAGTATTCGTTGTCAATAAAATAAAAGATCACACCGTTTAGGTTGCACTCAAAGACTCCGCAGTACTGCATTCTCCAGCCCACCGAAACCTTAAAGTTGCACAGATAGGTCATTTTGCTGCGCCATTCGTCCGAAATGTCGCCGTACAGTGGCATGACCACCCGGCAGGCGACCTCCTTTTGCCGGATCGCCTTGGGCAGCGAGCCCGCCACATCCGCCAAGCCGCCCGACGCGGCAAACGGCCGCGCTTCGCTCGTTGCAAACAATACTCTCATTCGATCACCTCATAGAATCCCCGGAGACCGTCGGGACGCTGTCCCGCACCCTGCTTAGGGGGCCTTTTGAAAAAGTCCCCCTAAGAACCCCCGAAAACTTTAGATTACGTCCATCTCAAGATGGGCGTAATCTAAAGTTCTTGGGGATTGTTAAGGGGCTTTCTTTCAAGAAGCCCCTTAACCAGGGTCTGGGGCAGAGCCCCAGCGTCTTCCCCGGATTGTGTTAGATGGTTGTACCTTTGGCGATGTAGGCGGGGTAGGTGCTGGTGCCGATGACAGTGCGGTAATTGGATACCACGACGTTTTTGTCGGTCATTGCATACTGCAAATCCGCCTTTTCCCCGACTTCGGTGCCCTGCATTAAAATACAGTTTTTCACCGAAGCGCCTTTTGCGATCTTGACGCCGCGGAAGATAATCGAATTCTCGACCTCCCCCTCGATGATGCAGCCGTCGGCGATAAAGCAGTTTTTGGCTGAGGACTGCAAACCGTAACGGACAGGGGCCTCGTCACGGATTTTGGTGTACACAGGGCGTTCCCTAGTAAAGAGCTGTTCCCGCACGCTCTCGCTGAGCAAGTCGATGTTGGCCTGGTAATACCCCTTCATGGAGCCGATCCGACGGACAAACCCCTCGTAAAAGAAGCCGTTGATTTTGAGCTCCTTCATCTTTTTCTGGAGGATATCGCGGTCCAGGCTGTACTCCCCTTTGCTGATCGCCTCGTTGATGAGCTTAATCAAAAATTCCCGCCCCACGATGAGGATGTTCATCGAGTAGTTGAATTCCCCGGTGATGTCGGGGCTGCACATAACTTCCACCAGCCGGCCATTTTCATCAAAGTTGACAATGGTCGAGTCCTTCGCCTCCTCGTTGTCGAGGTAACTGTTGGCGTACATCATGGTGATGTCCGCGCCGGTCTGGGCGTGGCGCTCAATAAACGGACCGAGGTCAATGTTGGCGACGATCTCGCAGTCGCTGAGCAGAATGTATTTGGCACTGCTCCCGTGCAGGTAGCCGAGCGCCGAACCGAGCGCCTCCATTTTTCCCCGGTAGATGCCGAAGTTCTTGTCCCCATAGGGCGGCAGGATGTGCAGCCCTCCCGTCTTGCGGGCGAGGTCCCAGGCGCGCCCTGCCCCGACGTGGTCCATCAGCGACTGGTAATTCGCCTTGGTGATGAGGCCGACATCGGTAATCCCCGCGTTGACGAGGTTGGACAGCGGAAAATCAATCAGGCGGTAACGTCCGCCAAACGGCACCGAAGCCATGGTGCGGTGCTGGGTGAGGCTTGAGAGCGCGACGTCGTGCATATTGGCAAAGATGATGCCCATTACTTTATTATCATTTTGTAACATGGTTCCCCACTCCTCTATCTGTTATTTTCAACCATTTCTTTGGCTTTGACAACCGTCCCATCAGACAGCTGCACATTCGGCCCGACTACGCTGATGCCCCAGTCGCTCTTGTCGGAGATTCCCTCCGGCCGGGAGCCTACTTTGGCGTTTTCGCCGATCACAGCGTCCTCGCCGATGATCGAATAGTCGACAATCGCGCCCCGCTTGATCACCGCACCCGGCATGACAATGCTGTCGCGCACCACTGCGCCCTCTTCAATTGTCACACTCGCAAACAGGATAGAAAAGTCGATTTTACCATAGACCTTGCAGCCCTCGGTCACCATTGAATTTTGGACGCTCGCGCCCCGTGAGACGTAGTGGGGGGGAGCAACCGGGTTGCGGGAGTAGATTCGCCAGGAGGGGTCGTAGAGGTCGAGCGGCACATTTGGATTAATCAGGTCCATGTTGGACTCCCACAGGCTGTCAATGGTTCCGACATCCTTCCAGTAGCCGTCGAAGTGGTAGGTCATGAGCTTGCAGCCGTCGTCGAGCATTTTGGGGATGATATTTTTGCCAAAGTCCTTGGAGGATTCGGGGTCGTTTTCATCCGCAATCAAATACTGCTTGAGCTTATCCCAGTTGAATATGTAAATTCCCATCGAGGCAAGGTTGCTCTTGGGTTTTTTCGGCTTCTCCTCAAATTCGTACACCTGGCCCGTCTCGTCGGTGTTCATGATGCCGAACCGGCTCGCTTCGGACATCTCGACCTCGAGCACGGCGATGGTGCAGTCAGCTTTTGCCTGCTTGTGCTGCTGGAGCATGAGGTCGTAGTTCATCTTGTAGATGTGGTCGCCCGAAAGGATGAGCACATATTCGGGATCGTAGCGTTCGATAAACGAGATGTTCTGGTAAATTGCGTTGGCTGTGCCCGCGTACCAGCTCGCCCCCTGCACACTCTGATAGGGAGGCAGGACGTGGACGCCGCCGTACAGCCGGTCAAGATCCCAGGGCTGGCCATTTCCAAGGTAGTCATTGAGCACCAGGGGCTGGTACTGAGTGAGCACACCCACCGTGTCAATCCCCGAGTTCACACAGTTTGAGAGCGGGAAGTCGATGATCCGGTATTTGCCGCCGAACGGCACCGCTGGCTTCGCCATTTTTTTGGTCAGTACATGCAGCCTGCTTCCCTGGCCACCCGCCAGCAGCATTGCCACACACTCTTTTTTCACAAACATAATATCCTCCCTTTCGCCCTTGCAGGCTCAACCGTCTGACAGGGCTGTACTTTTACTGTAATATCTGCAGGGCTACTCCTCTTTCTCGGGTTTCCCCATAGGAGCAGCTGTTGCCTTTGCAAGCTTTGCGGGATCCCGTCTGCGCACTGCGGTTTCCTTTTTCTCCGCCTTGACAAGCTTTGCCGGCTCCCTGCTGCGCACCGCGGTCTCCTTTTTCTCCGCCTTGGCGAGCTTTGCCGGCTCCCTGCTGCGTACCGCAGTTTCCTTTTTTTCCGCCTTCGCAAGCTTTGCGGGGTCCCGTCTGCGCACGGCAGTCTCCCGCTTGGGGGAGGCTGCGAGCTGCGCCGGCTGGCGCTTTTTCACAGCGCGGGTGACCACAACCTGCTCAGGCTCCTCACTCGCCGTCGAAGTCTCTTTCTGCTTTGCAGTTGTTTTCTTTTTCTTGTGCAGAATCGCTTTGGGTTTGAGGTAAGTCACACCCATCGGCGGAACGGTGAGCACAATCGACTGATCATAACCATGCATCGGCTCGTCCTCCGATTGGATGTCCTCCTTGTTGAGATGCCCCTCTCCGCCGAATTCGGTTGCATCCGAGTTGAGCACCTCGGTGTAGGTGGCGGGATAAGGCACGCCGATGCGGTAATTCTCATAGGTGAGCGGAGAAAAATTGCAGACAATGACCAGCTCATGGCCCGTGTCGTCGATCCGGCGGAAGGCAATCACGTTGTTGCTCGTGTCGTCGTTGGAAATCCAGGAAAAGCCCTCCCACGAGTCGTCGTTTTCCCACAACGGCTTGTTTTTTAAATAAAATTTGTTGAGCGTCTGGGCAAAGTGCTGAAGCTGTTTGTGCTTGTCATAGGCCAGCAGCATCCAGTCTAGTTCTTTTTCGTAATTCCACTCTACAAATTGGCCGAACTCCTGCCCCATAAACAGCAACTTTTTGCCCGGGTGCGCCATCATATAGCCGAAAAAGGCGCGCATCCCCGCAAACTTTTGCTCGTATTCCCCTGGCATTTTGTTGATGAGGGAACATTTTCCGTGAACCACCTCGTCATGTGAAATCGGGAGGATGTAGTTTTCTGAAAAAGCGTAAAAGAACGAGAAGGTGACCTTGTCGTGGTTTCCGCCCCGGAACAGCGGATCAAGTGACATGTAGGAAACCATGTCGTTCATCCAGCCCATGTTCCATTTAAAGTTAAAGCCGAGACCGCCGACGTCGCCCGGTTTGGTGACGAGCGGCCAAGCAGTGGACTCCTCTGCAATCATCATAACGTTTGGATGAAGGGAGAGCACCTCTCGGTTGAGTTTGCGCAGGAAGTCGATCGCCTCAAGATTCTCCTTTCCCCCGTACTGGTTGGGGGTCCACTGCCCGTCCTGCCGGTCGTAGTCGAGATAGAGCATCGAAGCGACCGCGTCCACTCGTAGCCCGTCGATGTGGTACAGCTCAAACCAGTAGTTTGCACTTGAAATCAGGAAGGAAACCACTTCGGGCTTTCCATAGTCAAACACCCTGGTTCCCCAGCCCTCGTGTTCCCGCTTGTTCGGGTCAGCGTATTCATAGCAGGTGGAGCCGTCGAATTCATACAACCCCGCGCCGTCCTTGGGAAAGTGCGCCGGCACCCAGTCGAGGATGACGCCGATCCCCGCACGGTGGCATTTGTCCACAAACTTCATAAAGTCGTGGGGTGTGCCGTACCGGGAGGTCGGCGCAAAATAGCCGGTGACCTGATACCCCCAAGAGCCGTCATAGGGGTATTCTGTAATCGGCATCAGCTCGACATGGGTATACCCCATGGATTTGACATAAGGGACAAGTTCGTCCGCAAATTTGGAATAGTTAAATGGGGCTCCGTCCTCATAGGTCCTCCACGACCCCATATGTATCTCGTAAATATTCATCGGCCTCTTGTAGTGGTTAACGGCACTTTGCTCATCAATCCACTTCTGGTCGGTCCAACGGAAGCCATCGAGGTTGTAGAACTTGGAGGCGGTATCCGGCCGCGTCTCACTGTGGAATGCGTAGGGGTCTGCCTTCATGCGGATCTGTCCGTCCGCCGCTTCAATGCTGTATTTATAGATGTCATACTGCTGTATTTTCGGAATGAAGCATTCCCAGATGCCCTTTTCATGAATCTTTTTCATCGGATGGTTCATCCGGTCCCATTCGTTGAAGTCGCCGACCACCGAAACGGACCGAGCGTTTGGGCACCAGCAACGAAATACGACGCCTTCTCCCCGGCCCCGTTTGGAGTAGTGAGCACCGAAATATTCGTAGGATGTGATATTGTTTCCTTCTAAAAAGCTGGTAATTGAACGGTTTGACTTATTTTGTTTATCCTGCATGATAACACACTCCTTATCCATAAGCCTATTATAACAAATAGTTCCAACAAAAGCAAGAATAAATTGTGCAAATACAGCGTTTCATCTGGATGCATTCCTGTAAAACTGTACGCTTTACACAATTATCAAGAACTAGAATTCGATAATTGAATTAATTTAAAATCCTGTCCTTCCACAGCCCAGGTAAGGATTATCATAGCACATTTGAGCTGTCGAAACCGACTGAAAACGCGTGGAAAACAAAAAAGGCCATAAATCCGAACTGTCGAATTTATGGCCTTTTACCCGTCTTGTAGAAATAGCCAAATTTCAAAGAGCTAATACTGTTTGATTTATAGTATAACACAACACCTCGTAGAAATCAACAAATAAATCTCATGATTTGAAGAGCAAAATTATTTTTTTTATTGTTATTTCTTTGATTTACAGATTATTTTGATAAATTTCAAAATAATCTGTTTGTTTTCCTGTTTTTTACAGCTAATAAACAGATGGGAACTGCACATGATAAAACCGTAGTTTGAAATTGGAGGATTTTCATGAAACCAAGGGAAAGACTGTTTTTGTTCTGCTGCGGCGGTTTTCTCTATTACCTCATTGAGACCATGTGGAAGGGCTCTTCCCACTGGAGTATGTTTCTCGCAGGAGGCTGCTGCTTCCGCTTAATCGGCATCATCCGCACCTCATTTGAACGTTTGGGCACTGCGGCAAAATGTGCGCTCGGCTCCTGTGCGATCACCGGGGTGGAGTTTATCAGCGGGGTGATTGTCAACAAGCTGATGGGCCTCAACGTCTGGGACTACAGCTCGCTTCCGTTTAACATCCTCGGCCAGATCTGCCTTCCCTTTTCTGTGCTTTGGTATTTTATCAGCTATGCGGCGCTCTACACCGACCGCTTTCTCTGCACCGAAATACTTGATACCGAATACGAACCGCTCGCAGCATAAACAAAGCCGCTGGAATCTCTTCCAGCGGCTTTTTGAATGCAATAAATTCAAAACAGTAGAAACAAGCAGCAGCCTTCCCGCACCACGCTGAACCTAGAATAAGCTTCCTATCATCGGCCTTATCCAAAAAGAAAGGCCGCCGGAATGCCGGCGGCCACAAAGGGTCTTGAGAAGCGAATTCAGCTGCATACGCGTCTGATTGTCCAATGGCTCATACTGGTTTTTTCGGCATGAGCGCAGATAATATGGAAAATAGACCTTTTTCCATCCTGTCAACAATGTCAGTGCAGGCCAACAAAGCAATCCCGGTCCGCTCTCGTTTCTCATGAACAGCCATGATTCAGCGGCCTTGCTCGCTCATCCGGCTCACTGAAGCAGGGTAAACAGACTGCCAATGACCGGCAGCGGCTGCATTTTTCCGGACGCCCCGTTGATCAGGCCGATCAGGAACAGAACAAAGGTGATAATGCCGACTACCGAGCTGACAATCCAGCCGATCAACGGAATAAACCGGACAATCCAGGTCGCCACATTGGTGACAACGCAAAAGAGAAGAAAAATCAGCCCCTGGTTCGCATGATATTTTCCATACTGCGGATTGTCAGAAGCGACGAGAGGAAGGAAAAAGAGAATCCCGCAATAAGCAAGCGCAGCAAGTACTTTGTCTTTGGTTGAGAGCATAGCAGTTCCTCCATAAAAGGTTTTTCATTTACAATACCACATCCGTGGAAAAAATTCAAGTCTGTTAGGCAAGATCCACCCGGAAAACCGTCTCGATTTCCCAAGTTTCCCCCCGTTTCACCGTCCGGCTGCCGGAGAAATCATAGTAAAGCTTGTTGTACTCCGGTGCATTTGAAAGAAAAAGGGTGGAGCCAGGCAGCTCGGGCCTGCGGCGCACAACCTCAAGCCCCGCTGAGACCCCGCTCTCCCTTCCCCAGACATCAGCCCGGCGCACCCCTTTTCGTCGGGTGGAGGCGTCACCCATCCCAGAGGGATCGGAGCAATCCACCACCCGGTCCTCGCCGAAATAGTAGCCCTCTTCGGTCACCTGCTCTTCCCCGCGGGTTCGCACAACCGGCAGCATCGAGAAATAGGCGTTGCCGAGATCCACCGGCTGCGCCCACTCCACTGTCTGGACCAGACGCAGCTCATCGGCTGAAAAGAGATAGATGCGCTGATGGCGGGCGAGTTCCTCCCCTGTCGTCCCGTACCGGTAGAGGGTTGTGTGTTCGACAAATTGGAGGGTGCGGCAGGTAAGTTGTCCCACACTGTCAAGTTCCCTGCGCACCCCGTCCACGAGCAGAAACGCCACCTGGAGCATTTCATTCCCATGCGCTCCGCCGCCGACAAACCCGTCGGTGGAATTTGCCTCCCGGATAGCGCACTCCCATTCCCCGGTGTTGACCAGCGGGAGTGGGTTCAAACGGGTGAAACTGCCGTCAGAATTTCTGCGGCAGTCAAACACCCGGTACAGACGCCACACGTCGCAGCGGTCGTCGCTGCGCTCTTCATGAAACAGGCAGAACTCCAGATAGGTGTCTTTGCGCCGGGCCCGGCGATAGACGTAGAGCGCATTTTCGGTCAGATTGACGGCAAGCTCCCCTTCCCCCAGCTGCTGCCCGTCAAACCCGTTGGTCACCCTGGGCTGGGGGAAACCGCCAACCGGGCCAAACCCATCGCCGTGCAGCCAAAAGAGGGGGAGCTGTTCCGGTCCGCCGGAGAATCCTCCCTGCTCGGCGTAGGAGCCCCCTTTGATGCAGGCCCCTGTCTTGTCCTCGGCATCCACTGCTTTGCGCAGGAGTGCGAGATCGGCATAACAGACCTGGTACTGGTTGTTTGCAAAGGTATAGCCCCCATTGGTGATCTTGGTTCGCTTGAATGGAGAGAGCGGATCGACCAGCAAAAGGCTTCCGTTCCAACTCAGTGTCCGAGTCGGGACATCGTACACCAGGTCCAGCCCCTGAATGGGAAAAATCACCTGATTGGCGTGCAGCTCGCGGCGGGTTTTATCGACGTTTTCGGTGAGCAGCCCGCTGAGATACCCGCTGCTATTGGCGACGAGAATCACCTTGCGGTCGTCGAAAAAAGCTCCGTCCCCATGAGTGAGCGCGGAGAGGAAGGTAACGGTGGTCACCTTGGCTTCCAGTTCCACCGATGGGGAGGTGTATTCCTCCAGGTCAACGTACGCCGCCTGCCCCTCCGGGATGGAGAGGTGGTCAAACGCCTTGACCTTGTATAGCCGCGGTGTCGGAGAACCGAGTTCCACGACGTGCAGCCGCACCGGCTCGGTGGTGACGGTACGATCTGCACCGTTTGCCTCGACCGACAAAATTTGACCAAAGGCGCGGATGTTGGATTTTTCAATCCGGTGCTGCAAATTGTCCCTGAGCTTGTTGTACAGCAAGCTGTTGTCCGCATATTTTTCCGAGGTCACCGACCCGTCTGCCACACTTGCGTAAATGGAGGTGCTGCCCGCCATTGCCTGTTTGACTTCATCCGAGAGATTGGCCAACTGGATTTTGCCCTGATCCGAAGAAATGTCCAGGTCGCTTGCCGTGAGCTTGACTGCTTTGTCCCGTTTGGCGTTGAGTCGGCTATCGATTTCTCCGGCTTGAGAGAGCGCCTGGGTGAGCATGCTGAATTCGCTGGCGCTCACAATTTCCGTCTCATCCCGCACCGCCTGGTAAACCAGGACAGAGAAGGGGAACGAGGAAATCAGGGTGGAATTGGGGCCGTACAGCAGAAGCTCGGCGCGGGCTTCCCCTGCCGCTGTCGCCGCCTGTTCCGGCAGCTCGATGGTGAGGCTTCCCTCCTGTGGGTTGATTTGAGCCGGGCAGAACACAGTCGTTCCATCCGGCTTACAGATGCAGCAGGCAGCGGAAACAGCTTCGGTCAGATCGTAGGGCGCCCCGCTCTGGAACAATCCCACCGAAAGGCTGCGCCCGCTGTCAAACTGTTTGATCTGGACCCTCTCCGATCCCGGCCTGCTGACATCGAGTGTAATCGGTTGATTTAGGTTCATAAATACCTCCTTTGAAATCCCTTTCACAAATCTCAAAGAAACAGAGAAAAGTTGCATGAAAACATGCAACTTTTCATCTGCAAATATCACGCTGTCCGTCAGCTGTCCCAATTCCATCCTGTCTGTTCTCTCAGATGCAGCGAGCCATTTGGAGGCCGTGCGCCACAGCTTTTGAAAACAGCAGAAAAATAGTAAATCTTTAGCGGCCATCAAATCCTTTTTTCAGCTGGAAAAACCTATGAAAGCAGTATTTTTGCTGTATGAGATACAATCCTGCAAAGGGTAACACGGTGCCCAAGTGAACAAACTGGGTTATCATCAGTAGCAAAAAGTTATGGCATGAAATGAACTGTTTGACATTTTCATGGGTTAATATTAGAATGGAAAAAGCTAGTGATGTATTTGTTCGGAAGCATACGAAAGGAGAGCTATGTAGTGAGCGACGTGATGGAATTTACAAACAGAGAAGAATTTAGGCAATGGCTTTCTGACCATTGCCTGTCAAATGCTGGCGTTTGGCTTCTATTTGGAAAAGCGGGCGGGCCGAAAACAATCAAGGCAAGCGAAGCGCTGGAAGAAGCCCTCTGCTTTGGCTGGATTGATGGACAGATGCAAAGCATTGATGACAGAACTTACAAAAAATATTTTTCTTTACGCAGGAAGAATAGTAAGTGGTCGGAGAAGAACAAGGCGTTGGTTCAAAGCCTTGAAGAACAAGGACTTCTGACCGATTTGGGCAGGGGAAAAATTGAGGAAGCCAAAAAGAACGGACAATGGGATGCCCCCAAATCCCCGACGGTGACAGAGGAACAGATAGCCTTTTTATCTGGTTTGCTAAAAGTGTACGAGCCCGCTTATGCAAATTTTCAGGCGATGTCTTTATCCGCCAAGAAAACCTACACACGGGCATACTTTGACGCAAAGACAGATGCCGGGCGGGAAAAGCGAATCGCATGGATGGTGGATAGGCTCAATAGAAATCTAAAACCGATGTAAATGTCATGTACGCCTTCTTGGCAAAAGACGTACTGCCCATTTTGTTGTTTTCAATCGTGGCAAGCATGGCACAACCGTACACACTGTTGTGCGTTTCCACTACGCGAAAACTGTTCAAACCGCTTGTTAGGACCGCCATCCCCCGGCAAGGGCCGCTTGCGCCGCCCTTGCCAAACGCCCCGCCTGTGGAGCGGCTACGCGCCCTTGCGGGCGCTGATAGACGGGGAAGAATTGACCGCCTGGAAAGAAGTAGGCTCACAGCGTCTGGCAGAACGCGCAGCCGCCCCGTTAGTGGGGATGAAAAAGACCGCCGTTGGCGGCTCTTTTCCGGGGGTGGGGATCCAGTACCCAACAAGCGCTTTGCAGGAGTGTCTATACTTCTGCCCTGCTTGCCACAATTGTTTTCGGTGAGATTGGGATTCCCACCAGAATGAATACAGCCCCCTCGGTTTCGCGTCCGCAGGGGTCCATTCTGTCAAGGGGGTTGAGGCCCTATTTGTCCACACCCGCTTGCCGGCCCCCGCCCGCAAACTCTATCCGGCCTCTCGCGGTTTTGGGGAGGGTATGATATACTAAAGTTGTCAGCAGGCCGCACAAAGGCTTGCTGTTTTTTTGTTTTGTGGCGCCCAACTTTACAAAACCATGCTGTCACAGCTTATGCCGCCTTATTTGCGGAGTTTGAAAAAACACCCATTTCATGCGGGTTTACGGGGGCTGCCTATAATACGATTGTCTATCTTATGAGGGCTAACTTAGATACGGGCAATAAAAAATAGCGCCTTGCCGGCTGAAACAACCGTTCAAGAACGCTATCTGTTCATTCCATGTGTGTACTCAGTTCATCCCTGCATTTAGAGCCGAGCAAAATGATTTCCCGCAGGAATTGAGGACCATGACCGTCAAACAGGGGTCCATGTGAGTTTCCACCCAAAGTCAGATGTTCGGCGTCATTTTCCACAAAACTGTTTTAGCTCCTCCTGCCTCTCTAGCAGAACTGTTTTAGGATGCTTCCGCCTCTTCAGTCGGAATGCTGCTGTCCACCGGCGCGTCAGTCGGGGTCTCGGACTGCGGCTCAGAGGTCGGGGAGGTTGTGCTGCTCGTCTCGGAATCTGAATCCGTCCCAGAGGAAACCGGTGCAGAGGAGCTGGCCGCACTGCTCGCCCCACTGCTGGAGGGGCTGGTAATGCCGTTGTCGCTCAGCTCGTGGATGCCTGAAATATAGTACTGGTCGCGCCCGGTGCGTGTCAGTTCATACTCCACATATTTAAATGGCTTTTCATCATAGCCGCCTTCCAGGTGCATGCCCCACACCGAAGAGCGGGAGAGATACCCAACCTTCAGAGTCACCTTGTCGCCGCTTTTGGAAATCTTGTCGATCTCGGGACGGTAGGGCATGTATTGAATTTCAATCGGCACCGAATAGGTCTTGGATTCGCTCAGATACTCAAAGGTGTATTCGCTATCGATGATGCTGACATTGCTAAATTGAATTTCATTTCCAAACAGCTGCTTTGCGTAGTGGTCAACATCCGCTGCCGGAATGTACACCGAATAGTCATCGTGTTCGTATTTGTCCTTGTTTTCATTGAGAATCAGGCTCCAGATGGCTGCGCTGACAATCTTTTCGTCCCCGAGCTTGTTGATGTTTTCAACTGGAACTGGGTCAAGCATCACGACTGGGGTGAGAATTTCCTCATACAGCTGTTTCTCCTTTTCATGCCCAAAGGCGTCCCCAATTTTGCCGCCCACAAAGACGACCGAAACAATCAGGCCAATGAGCGCAAAAATGGTGACCACCGCGCCGAACACCACCGTCTTGTTGATACCACGCAGTTTGCCGAGTATCTGCGCCATTTTACCCTGCGGCTGCTTCTCGGTAGTTTCTGGTTTCATGTTTTCCTCCAATTTATCGAATCTGGCCGTTGCCGTGCACCACGTATTTTACCGAAGTGAGCTCGTTGAGGCCCATCGGCCCGCGCGCGTGCAGCTTTTGGGTTGAAATTCCGATTTCGGCCCCAAACCCAAACTCTCCGCCGTCGGTGAACCGTGTGGATGCGTTGACATAGACCGCCGCCGAGTCAACCGAACGGGTGAACAGCTCTGACGCAGCGAGGTCGTTTGTCACAATACAATCGGAGTGATGGGTGGAGTAAAGCCGGATGTGCTCCACAGCCTCCTCAATGCTCGCCACGACCTTGACCGACATCTTGTAGTCGAGGTACTCCGCCGCATAATCCTCTTCGGTCGCCTCCTGAATTCCCTCTAAAATCGACCTGGTCTTGGCGCAGCCGAAGAGCTGCACACCTTTTTCATCCAGCCTTTGTTTCACCATCGGCAGGAACTCCTGCGCAACAGCCTCGTGCACCAGCAGGCTTTCCGCCGCGTTGCACACCGACGGCCTGCTCGTCTTAGCATTATACACGATATCCGCCGCCATTGCAAGGTCTGCGGCCTTGTCAACGTAGATGTGGCAGTTTCCAGTTCCCGTTTCGATGACCGGAACAGTCGCGTTTTGCACCACCGCCTGAATCAGCCCGCGCCCTCCGCGGGGAATCAGCACATCGATAAAGCCGCTGAGCTTCATCATCTGGTTGGCGCTCTCCCGCGAGGTGTCATCCACCAGCTGGATGACATTCGGGTCAAATCCACATTTTTCGAGCGCCCGGCGCATTATGCCGACGAGCGCGCGGTTGGAGTGGATCGCCTCTTTGCCGCCGCGCAGGATGACTGCGTTGCCTGCTTTGAGACAGAGGGTCGCCGCGTCGACCGACACGTTGGGGCGGGATTCAAAGATGATGCCGATGACGCCGAGCGGAACTCGGGTCTTGTGGATTACAAGACCGTTGGGGCGGGTAAACCCACGCTCCACAACGCCCACCGGGTCGTCGAGGTCGATGAGGGTACGCACCGCGTCCGCAATGTCGCCAATTCGACCCTCGTCCAGCATCAGCCGGTCAATCATCGTCTCGGGAATCCCCATCTCCCTGGCAGTTGTGATATCCTTTTTGTTTTCCGCGAGGATTTGCTCCACACCGGCTTCGAGTTCCTCGGCAATCACACTGAGCACCCGGTTTTTGTCGGCAGTAGAGGCGGTGTTGATCTGGGCTGCGCACCCTTTTGCGTTTTGTCCAAGCTGTTGCACTGTCATATGTATTCCTCCTTTTTTTGCGCGGGGAAATAGGTGCCGACCTGTTCTCCGTCGAACAGATCGTAAATCTGGTCTGGGTTTTGTCCGTTGATGATGTACATTGGAATGTGCCGTCCGGTCGCGAGTTCCGCGGCCTGGATTTTGGTGATCATGCCGCCGGTGCCGAGCGAGCTTCCCCTTCCTCCCGCGATCCGCTTGATGTCTTCGGTGATGGTGTTCACCCGCGGAATGAGCTTTGCATCAGGATTTTCCGACGGGTTGGAGTCGTACAATCCGTCAATGTCAGTGAGCACGACGAGCAGGTCGGCGTTCACAAGGATGCTCACAATCGCCGAGAGGGTGTCGTTGTCGCCGAATTCGAGCTCATCGGTGGAGACGGTGTCGTTTTCGTTGACAATTGGGATAACGTTCATGCTCAGCAGGGCGCTGAGGGTGTTGATGACGTTGCGCTCCCGGTTGTCGTGGTCAATGATGTCCTTGGTGAGCAGCACCTGGGACACCACGTGGTTGTATTCGCCGAACAGCTTGTCGTAGATGTACATCAGCTCACACTGGCCGATTGCCGCGCAGGCCTGCTTGGAGGGAATGTCCTTGGGCCGCTCCTTGAGTCCCAGCTTGCCCGAACCCACGCCGATCGAGCCGGAGGAGACAAGGATGACCTCCTTGCCCGCGTTTTTGAGGTCACTGAGCACCTTGACGAGTTTTTCCACCCTCCGGATGTTGAGCATTCCGGTGCTGTGCGCCAGGGTGGAGGTGCCCACCTTGACGACGATTCTGTTCACTTGTGTCATGTCCAAATCAGTTCACTTCTCCATTCTGTAACCCGGCGGCATGTTCCCGCCGGTCCTTTTCAATCAAATATTTTGCAAAGATTGCAAACGCAACGGCGATGTAGGGGAGCACAAACAGCAGCGGCAGATAGGCGAGGGAGAGAAAAAGCAGTGGGACAAAACTCAGCAGCAGGGATGCCGCGCTGCGCTTTTGCTGCTTCATAATCTCAGCCGACCGCTAGATCGACGCACGCACCTTGATCTGCGCATCTTCCACAAACAAAAAGGCGACGATCATGTATTTCATCGACAGGATGAGCGCGAGCACCCCTCCGAAGAGGGCGAGTAGCACGCTCAGCCCCACCATCACCAAATAAAAATAGGGGAGGTAAGCCGGGGTCGATGCGTAGTAGGATGCTCCTCCATAGAGCAGCATCGCCGGCAGGGTGAACACAAAGGTGTAGCACACCACCCGCAACAGTACTGAAAACGCCACCCGCAGCGATTTAAAATACTTTTTAAACCCGGTGTAGTAGTAAAAGAGCAGGGTGATGGGGGAGCGCTCCCCCGACGCGATTGCATAGGCCCACTTCAAAAACCCAAATCCAAACGGGGTGAGCAGGAAAAATTCGAGGATCAGTACCACTGCGAGCACCGAATAGCGCACTGCGCTGTCATACAGCCCGTGCGCTGTCAGCCACTGGATGGGGCCGAACCGGCTGAGCATGGTAAAGTACGCCTCAGTCCCCAAAATCGTATCGACAGTGGTTTCGAGCAGCGTCAGGGCGATCACAACGCAGAGCAGGATGAGCGCGGCGGCAATTCCCTTGCTCCACTGCCCGCGCAGCGCGTTTTTGGCATTGCGTTTGATGTGACGGTTGACGGTCATACCTTCATTCCCTTCTATGGCATCTTTGTATCCACCTTTAGTATGCTCGCTTTCTCGGGGGATACGCACCAAATTTATCCTGCTTCCATCCGGACTTACCGTTAGGCTTTCGCCCCGCAGATATTGCGGGTGCGAAGTAGGAACTATCCCTCCCAGCCTCCCCGCTCTGCTCAGGGCCTTGCAGTCAAACGGTGCAGTTCGCCGAATTTTTAACTGCAACTCCGCCTGCTCGGCGGCCGGGCTCAACGCTTCTCAATC
Organism: uncultured Oscillospiraceae bacterium; assembly: GCA_965141735.1. GTDB lineage: Bacteria > Bacillota > Clostridia > Oscillospirales > Ruminococcaceae > Massilioclostridium. The sequence continues at coordinate 23,156 of CBCSOX010000021.1, forward strand.
AGGGCTTGCGATTTCATCCATTTTTTAAAGGAGCTGGCAGCAGCGACCTCTATTCTTCCTCTGCATCCTGTTGCACGTCAAAAAAGCTGTATTCTGCCGGGCCGCCCTGTTGCTGCGCCCCGTAGGGCAGCGGATCGTACACCTCAACATACTGATCCCGCGCCCACAGCTGGGCGTAGGTGAGCACGGTGTAGCCTTTCCCCGCCTCAATCTGCCAGTCGAGCGCTCTGCGCTGCGGAAGACCGAACTTGGAGAGCAGGTACATCAGCACCCCGCCGTGGCTGACCAGCGCAGCCGAGGTGATCCCCTCCCGCATCATGTCGAGGATGACCTCGTTAAAGCCCAGGATCAGACGCTGTTCAAACTGCTCTCGGCTCTCCCCGCCCTCGGGCGCGCCGGTCATGCCGGAGTCCATCCAGGCGGTGAATGCGGGATCTCCCTGCAGCTCTTCCATACTCCTGTTTTCAAATTGCCCAAAGTTATATTCCCGCAGAGAATCAACTTTTTGTATAAAATTGTCGGGATAGATCAGTTCCGCTGTTTCGACTGCGCGGCGCAAAGGACTGGTGTACACCTTCTGCACCCGCGGGTATTCAAATTCATCCGCCAGCCGTCCGAGCTGGGCAATCCCCTCTTCACACAGCGGCAGATCGGTTGCCCCAATGTATTTGCCGTCCAGGTTTCCCTGGGTGATTCCGTGGCGGATGAGATGAATTTTGAATGTTTTCATAGTGGTGTTCTCCCTATTCCTGATACTAAATGTTGTATAACAAGTGTTTCATTACCACAAGTATAGACGAAATTCGTGATTTTGCCCAATAATTTTGCAAAATTTTTCGACCAAAACGGAATTTTTTCCGCCAAATCCCCTTTACAAATGGTATCTGGTATACTATAATTTACTAGACGTTATCGGCCAGACGGCCCGTTTGACTACGAAATATTTGGAGGGTATCGCAGCATGAACGCAGATTTTCCACGGATTTTGACGCTCCTGCGCAAAGAAAAAGGAATCAGTCAAAAGCAGGCGGCGCAGGAACTTGGAG
>CBCSOX010000022.1:0-24070 GCA_965141735.1 uncultured Oscillospiraceae bacterium
TCTCCCTTGTGGCTGCTGTTGCAATCGGCGTTGTAGGCCATGCGCTCTATCCCGATCTACTCACCGGCACTGCGACTGAGACCATCTTTATCGTTCTCACCACGACCATCCTGCCCGCCGTCTTTGCAGGGCTTGTCCTTTCGGGAATTCTCGCAGCGACAATGAGCACGGCGGATTCCCAGCTGCTCGTCACCGCGTCTGCGATTTCCGAAAACCTCTTTAAAGGGGTGTTGAAAAAGGAAGCGAGCGAAAAACACAAGATGCTGATCTCCCGCATCACTGTAATCGCGGTTGCGATCGTGGCCTGCCTGATCGCACTCGATCAGAACAGCTCGGTCTTTGGCCTTGTCTCCAATGCCTGGGCAGGCTTTGGCGCATCCTTTGGGCCGCTGATCCTTTTCTCCCTCTTCTGGAAGCGCACCACCCTCAAGGGCGCAATTGCCGGTATGATCGGCGGCGTTGCCACCGTGTTTATCTGGCTGTATTTGATCAAACCGCTCGGCGGCTGGTTTGGCCTTTATGAGCTCGGCCCGGCGTTCCTCGTCTCCTGCCTGCTCATTTACATCGTCAGCAAACTGGATAAGGAGCCGTCCAAGGAAATTCTGGAAGAGTTTGAAGCGGCCAAAAAAAGCACAATATAAAGCATCCTCTGAACAAAAAAGGTTCAGAAAGCCAATCAAGGAGGAATTCGGCGATTTGTGCGCCGGATTTCCCGTAGCAAGTGTTATGGGACCGGTATTTGCGGGACATAGCTCTTCCTAAGTAAATACACTTTAAGCCGCAGGAAATCCATCCTGCGGCTTTTTTGCGCTTACAATTCAAACAGCCTCCTTCCACAGGAGAAAAAGATTCATTGGCAAATACCCGCTTCCTCTGCGGCGTGAGTCATGTATCGCCCAAGAAGTTGGTTTTATCTGCAAGCAGCGCATAGGCAGCTTCACACCTGCCTGTGGAATCGTTGAACCCGCTTTGCTGATTTTTTGCCAGTGCAGCTCGCTCTGTGCAGGAATCCACTTTTTAGAGATTAAGACCCGGCTTTTTCTCTGGAGGATTTCTTTTGCCGAGCTTTGCTTTTCGGCAAAATCCTGCAAAATCATTGAAATTCAGCCTGTAATGTGATAAAGTAAGAACAACGACTTCTCAAAGGAGATGAAACTATGAACCACTGCCCTACCTGCGGCACCGAATACCAGGGCGGATCCTGTCCTAACTGCGCGCCCCCTCCTGCCCAGCTCGTCTGCCCGCGGTGCGGAGCAAGCTATACCGGCGCCTACTGCCCCAATGGCTGCAATTCACCGATTGCCCAGGTACCCTATCAGCAGGCTCCCCCGCAGCCGCCGTATCTCGCAAGCCCTCCCCCTGCGCCAAAGAAAAAACACACAGCGCTCATTGTCATCTTGACCGTTGTGCTGATCTTGGCACTGGCCGCCGGGAGCGGAATCTTCTTCTATTTCCAGTTTATGCAGCAAAAGCCTCTGGAGGAGTTTCCGGTTGAAGGGAAGAATTTTCTGGTGACATCCGAACAATTCCAGCAAAACTTCAACCAGCTCAATCCGAACAATCAAATTATCGGGTTTTCGGACACGGAAAGGGATGGCAGCCGCTATTATGTTGCGCAGCTCTCTGACAAAGTCACCCTTGTGCTGCTGTGCGACCCGGCAACGGATTATGTGCAGATGATCAACCTTCAAGCGGATTGGGACGCTGACGGGAATGACTACGGCTTCTACATCGGTTCGGTCATACAGCTGTGCGACAGCGAAATCACCCAAGAGCAAGCCTCGGCCCTCCTCACTGACGAGCTCGAAATTGCAGACCCACTGATTGGCGACACCAAAAAAGCAACACATGACGGCGTCACTTATACCCTCAATGCCTCTGTCAAATCCCTTTCCTTCTCCATTCTCCCCGAAGAGGGTGCTCAGAAGCCTGCGGAATAAAACGCGCAGTTTGTCTGCCTCATCGAATGAATACAACAATTTTAAATAAGCGCATGGAACTACAGGGCTGTAATTCCATGCGCTCTTTGTATGATGGTTTGCCACTGCCCCAGTCAATCCAGCCATCGAATTGCCAGCAAAAAATCCGGTGCAGCTGCCGCCGCGCCGAACCTCCCGTTCCGATTACACCGCGCCAGCCTCGCTGGAATAAGGCATCAAATCGTGCGGCGTACTTGACACTGTCGAATTCTGCAAAACTCAATTGTTTGTGTTCTGTGGAAGATTGGGATCGATACCGTCTGCGCTCCATTCAGCAAACGAATACGAACGGACTTCTCTGGCACGATACGATTTTTAAGTGGAAAAAGCCCACCGTCATAGCCGGTAATTCAACAAAAAGTCTCGATACGGTTGAGTGACCCCACTAGGAAATGCGGTCTGGCAACTCAAAAATCGATTGAATGGTGTTTTTTATAGGAAGATCCACTTTCGTTTCGCACAGCAGGTTTCCCCTTCTCAAAATTTCATCTGTAATGGCTGCCCCGCACCCGTTTTGAGAGCGCTTCCGCTCAAGGAGAAAACACAGCGCTCTCCGACAGGGAGCCAGGCGGTATCTGGTACAAAAACAACACCGCATACAAACGCAACAGGGCCTTCAGCGGCACTGCACACAAACAGCACAACAAGCGCGGGCAGTCAGAACTCTGTTCTTATTTGCTTAGGCAGATGTGCCCTGCTACCGGTTGCACTCCACCGGGTCGACCTGACTGAGCACTGAGCTGATTTTAATCTCCTGGTGCAGAGTTGTCTTTTCAAAATTTGAAATGACTCGGTTGATGACCTTTTTCCCATCCTCATAGGTTGTGACAGGTAGCATGAAAACAATCTGTGTGGAACTGTAGGAAGCGACGACATCCCCTTTGCGCAGGCTGCCTGTGATGCATTTTTTGAAGTCTGCCATCACCTGACGGATGATCTCAGGCTGGGGAATGTCCCCTTGCGGATCGGTAAAGGTGATGAGTCCGATGTGCACCGGATAGCCGGTGCGCCGCACCGAACGCGCCTGCAGCCTATAGATGTGTTTGAACACATCGTAGTCGCAGTAAAAAGCGCCTTCATGCTCACTTGTCTCGCGCAGATCATCCTTGATCGCGATGAGATCGAGTTCCACATTGTGCATCACTTTGACGATGCTTTTGTACAGCGAAACAGTTTCAGGCAAAAGCCCGATCCCAAACTCATTGTAAAACAACTCGGTCACATGCTGGTAGTGTTCCGTCAGTTTTTTCTGCTGACCGGTTTTGGAGTACGCCACCATCAGCAGCTGATGAATCTCTTCCTCATAAGGATTGATGGTAATTGAATACTCGCACAGCCGGATGGCGTTCTCATAATCGTTTTTCTGTAATAGGATTTTCACCAGGCCGGAGACACAGCCGTTAAACAGAGTGCTGTAAAAGGCATCCTTGACAACCACCCAGTCCATGAAAGAGGACTTTGGAAGGTACTGACCCTGATAGAGCTCAAGTGCCTCGTAGTACTTGTCAATTTGCTGCTGCACGGTGATTCCCGGTTGTTCTGCCTCCCAAACCAAACGCTCGAATTGCTCTGCATCCACTTCGCAGGGCAGTTCCATGTTCCACGCATAGGTATTGCGCTCAAACTTGATAAAATCAACCGGCTGTCCCCCCTTGTCAACCAGAGATTTCAGAGTAGTGCGTGCCCGGTAAACGAGATTTTTTAAGGCGTTGAGGGGATTGGCGCACTCCTCGTCCGCCCACAGTGTTTCAATTAGCTTTTCCTGTGAAATGTCCTTTCCGCGGTTTGCAAGTAAAAATTCGATGAGTGTCCAAACCTTTTTTGTCCTTCCACCACTTTCGGTCAATGTCTTACCACTGTAACGGATCGCAAATCCGCCCAGCATCTGAACCTGTATCACGTCGCTTTGCTCAGAGGCCACTGTATTCATTGTCATGTTCATCCTCTCATCTGCTTCTAATTTTGTCAACGTCCGTGCTTTTTTGCTCTAGGTCCCTCAACTAATCGATAGTTTTAGTATAGCATATACCATCGGAAAACACAATTTCCTGTCTGATTTAATCACATAGAAAAGCTCACAAAATCTTCATAAATAATTTTAAACTCTTCACACTATCTTAACACAAAACATGCTATGATAATTGAAATAACTATGTTAGGAAGTGGTTCCAATCCATACCGTTCAAACGCGTGCGGCCGCCAACTTTTTTAAAACAGCAGGTGTGCTCATCGCCTGTGTTCTGCTCTCCCTCTTCTTCAGACAAATCGGCGTGGGGGACGCCAACATATTAATGACCTATCTCATCGGGGTTCTTGTGGTCATTCTGCTCACCAAAGGGTATTGGTGGGGCTCTGCGGCATCGGTTGCGTTTGTTCTGATTTTTAACTTTTTGTTCACAGAGCCGGTGCATACGCTGATGGTTAACGACCCCAACTATCTGCTGACCTTCCTCATCTTTCTCATTGCCTCTTTCCTTGTGGGGCGGCTCACCACCAAGCTGCAGCGCCAGCTCGCATCCTCTAAGCGCACCCAGCGGCAGATGAGCAGCCTTTACCAGGTGAGCGCGGGCTATCTCAACCTCAAGGACCTGAACGGAATCATCCGGCACGGACTCTCCGGCCTCTACCAGATACAGGATCATCACAGCATTCTCTATCTTGAACAGAATTTTCAGGATCTCCTCCCGCCTCACTACCTCCCGGAACACCTCAGCGATCCCGGCGTCATCGAGCAGGAGACACCGGCTCGCTGGTGCTTTCAAAACGCCTCCCCCTGCGGGCATGGTACCCAGGTCTATGCAAACTCTCCCTGGTATTACCTGCCGATGAAAATCAACAACAGCGTGCTCGGGGTGGTCGGACTGTACTGCGACACCGAAATCACAGAGGAAGAGAGGATCTACATCAATATGGTCGTCTCTCAGATGGCGCTCGCCATCCAACGGGAACTTCTCTACCAACAGCAGGAGAGCAGCAGGGTTGAACTGGAAAAGGAGAAACTGCGCAACAACCTGCTGCGCTCAATTTCCCACGATCTGCGCACTCCGCTCACCGGTATCGCAGGGTCCGCAAGTTTTCTCATGGACAGTTACGACAACCTCGACAAGCAGACAGCCCTTTCCCTGCTCTCGGATATCGGCGCCGATGTAACATGGCTCAACAACCTGGTTGAAAATCTGCTCAACATGACCCGAATCCAGGATGGCAAGCTGCTGATCAAAAAAGAAAACGAAGTGGTTGACGACGTGGTGTCCGAGGCGGTGCGGCGGGTGGCCAAGCTGCAAAAGGAGCACAGCCTGCAAATCCACGTCCCGAACGACATTCTGCTGGTGCCGATGGACGGACGCCTGATTGTCCAAGTACTCGTCAACCTGCTTGGAAATGCCTTTGAGCACACCAGAAAAAATGCTTCAGTCGAGCTCAATGTCTATGCAGAGGAGGGGCAGGCGGTTTTTGAGGTAGCTGACAACGGCGGGGGGATCCAGCCCGATATTTTGGACACACTGTTTGAAAGCTTTGTTTCCGCCCAGAATGACTCGGATTCCCACCGCGGCATCGGGCTTGGCCTGAGCATCTGCAAGGCGATCGTGCAGGCGCACGGGGGAACCATTCAGGCGGTCAACAACGACCGGGGTGGAGCAACCTTCCGCTTTTTCCTACCATTGTACAACCAGTTGCACAACTGAGCAAAACCTGCTATACTAAATCAACCGGCGGCAAATTTTGCCGGGTCGATGCAGATTTCCAAAAGATCTGTAAATATCCGGCAGCCATCCCTACAGAACCCCGAAACGGAGGCAGAATTCATGAACAACAACCCGCGCATCCTGATTATTGAGGACGACACTAGTATTTTAAAATTTCTTTCGATCTCTCTGAAAACAAACGGTTACCGTTATGACACTGCGTCAACCGGAATTGAAGGGCTCTCCCTCTTTTTGGCCAATAACCCGGATGTCATCCTGCTCGATCTCGGCCTTCCCGATATCGACGGACTGACCGTCCTTGAGCAGGTGCGGCAGAGCTCGGATATTCCCATCATCATCGTCTCTGCCCGCGGACAGGAACGGGAAAAGGTCGAAGCGCTCGACCTGGGGGCGGACGACTATATCACCAAGCCGTTTCACATCGGGGAACTGCTCGCCCGCATCCGAGTTGCTCTGCGCAAACATCAGCCAAAAATCTCCAAAAACAACCAGTTCACCCTGGATGGGCTGACGATTGACTTTGACAAGCGCAAAGTGACGGTAGATGGAAACGAAGTGCATTTGACCCCGATCGAGTACAAGTTGCTTGTCCTCTTGGTGGAAAACGCGGGCAAGGTGCTCACTCACAGCTTTATCAACAAAGAGATCTGGGGATATGCCAACACTGAGGATTCCCAATCCCTGCGGGTGTTCATGGCAAACATCCGCCGCAAGATTGAAAAGGACACGGCAAAGCCCCGCTATATCCTCACAGAGGTCGGCGTCGGCTACCGCTTTGTGGATGAATAAAACCGGCGGCTTGCGGTTGAAGTGGAGTGCTCCAGACTGAACTCTATTTGCACTTTCATCTTCTGCGTTTTATACTCTTGCGGCCGCATGTCCGCCTAAACTGTATACAAAACCCCTGTGAGGCGATTGCCCACAGGGGTTTTTGCTTGTAGCGTTTGCATTCCTAACCCCCGGTGCAATTTGGAGATTGAAATTTCTTTGGCATAAGGGTGCAGATAGCAAGCGGTTGGGGATGTCGAATGATCTCTGCTGCAGTTTATCACGGGGTTTCGAGTGACAGCATGACGCTAGAGCAGCATTTAATTCACCTTGGAGGACATTACAGGTAAGAAATCCTTTTGAGACATCCCACTTCTGTCGTGACCGTACCTTCCCTGCTGTCAACAGGGGGACGGCGGCGCTTTGGGAAGGAGGTCCCATCCTTTCCCTCTCAAATGTCAGAACACCGGTATTCCCCTTAAAAAAATCCGGTGCGCATATTGTTGGAGTCCCTCTGTTCTTAAAACGAAGCTTCAAAACATTCTGTCATTTCCCTCTCACAGTGGGCAGCTGCTCGGCATTTGTACGGTCAAGCAGGCCGCAAAGCATCCAGGAGCTGCTAGCCCCATACCTTAAAGTAACTAGCTGCACAAAACAGATGTCCCTTGCAGACCACGGATCAGGCTGACTGCGCGCTGCGCATCCAACCGACCAAGCACCTTAAAATCCGAGCGATTCATCCAAGATGAGCACCTTGATGCGGTTTTGCACGCGCTGCTGCTTCATTGTGACATAGGTGCAGCAGATGCGTGCGGGGGAGGAACAGTCCATGCACTCCCCTGTCTTTGCACAGGGCGTTTCACAGCTGAGCCGGATGGTGTTTGCAGGGGCGGCAATTTTTTTCATCCGCAGCTCCGCTTCATCCAGATTGGCGACAATCTTGTTATACCCCACGACGAGCACAACACTCTCCGGCCCGAAGATCATGGCGGCGACCCGGTTGCCCCGCCCGTCGACATTAAACAGCTCTCCGTTTTCGGTAATCGCGTTGCTGCTGGCCAAAAATACGTCCGAGGTAAACGCGGCTTTCATCCGGCAGGTCACCTCGCTGCGGTCAATCCCCGGCTCGTCTCGGTCGATGAGGGAGATATCCTCCCGGCCGCGGAGATAGTCGATTACCCCGGCTTCGTACAGGGTCATCGAACCGCCGAACGATACGCTGTTTCCTGCGGGAATCAGCTCCCCGAGCTTGTCAAACAGCTCCTCACGCGAATGGATGTGAAATCCCTGCATATAGTTTTTCTGAAGGTTGCGGATGGTTTTTTCAATGCGCTTTTCAGCCAACGCCTGTAAACAGCGGTCCATAACATCAGCTCTCCTATCGTTTTTCTTCTATTATACACCCTGTACACAGGTTACGCAACGCCAAAGAGCATCCGCACCACAAATCCACTCATAATCAGCCCCACCGCATCCCCGATCAGCGCACAGGGCAGCGTGCAGCGGGTGCGGGTGGTCTTAACCGCGCCGTAATAGACGGCGATTGTGTAAAAGGTCGTCTCAGTGGACCCCTGCATGACGCAGGCGACCCGGCCGATATAGCTGTCGGGGCTGAACTGGGTGAGCAGGTTTTCGAGCACGGCGAGGGATCCGCTCCCCGAGACCGGTTTGAGCAGGGCAAGGGGAAGCACCTGCTCAGGTACCCCGAGGACTTTCGTCAGCGGCGCGCAGAGGGACGTCAGCGCGTCGAGCGCCCCGGAGGCGCGCAGCATTCCGATGGCCGTGAGCAGACCGACGAGCACGGGCAGAATGCGAAAGGCAACCAGCAGGCCGTCTTTGGCCCCCTCCACAAAAACCTCGAACACATCCACCTTTTTCACCAGCCCATAGATGATGATCAATGCAATGAGCAGGGGAACGATTAGATTGCCCAGCTTCATTCCGGCTGCCTCCTTGCGAAGAGCTTGACAGCGAGCACAGCCGCGGTCAGCGACACGATTGATGTGATGAGCACAGCTGGGATGATTTCCATCGGATTGGCGGATCCGTGGGCGAGCCGCAGCGTGGCGACGGTGGTGGGGATGAGCTGCACCGACGCGGTGTTGAGCACTACCATCATGATCATATTGTTGGAGGCTGTCCCCTTCACTGGTGTCTGTTCCTCCAGCTGCTGCATTGCCTTGAGGCCGAGCGGGGTCGCCGCATTGCCAAGGCCGAGCATGTTGGCGGTGATATTCATTGAAATGCTCTGCATAGCCGGGTCGTCTTTTTTGAGCCCTTTAAAAATCCGGCAGGTAATCGGAGAGAGCAGACTGGCTATTTTTTGTGTCAGCCCAGCCTTCTCCGCAATTTTCATGATGCCGCTCCAGAGGCAGAGGCCTCCTGCAAGGGTCACCACCAGCTGCACTGCCCCCACGCTCTCGGAGATCGCCGCATTGGTCACCCCGTCGATGTTTCCGCTGAACAAACCGAATGCAACCGAGGCTACAATCATCAATCCGAATATCCATTTCATAAAATATCCATCCCCTATGTTTGAATCTTTTTCAAATAATATGCAATAACGTTGCGTTACATACTTAATTCACAATTTTTTATCAAAAAAAATCATTACATTATTTGACATCTAACGCAAAATAAGTTATCATATAGTTGTACTCGACAAAATACCCTTTTTCAGCATCTAAAAAGTAGGAGGAATTCAGGATGAAATCAACAGGAATTGTCAGAAATACTGACAAAGTAGGAAGAATTGTATTGCCGATCGAACTAAGGCAATCGCTGTACATCGATGAAGGAGACGCTCTCGAGATTTACACTGAGGATGATAAGATTATTCTCAAAAAGTATAATCCCACTTGCATCTTCTGTGGAAGTGCGGACGACATGGATTATTTCAAGGGGAAATTCGTGTGCGCACAGTGTAAAGTGGCACTCAGCAACCGATAAAAAATGTACAGTACAAAAGGAGCCCTCTGTTCTTTGGGATGGAACAGAGGGCTCCTTTTTGTGTTACACTGAATAGAGCAAAATTTTCGTTTGCCAGCAGGCTTTCTAGTGCGGCAACAGCTCGCCAAGCCTGCGGGCTGGAGGTGTTTTGCTTGCGCCAGGCGCAAGTGGCTTCTCCGGGATATGCCGGGCTTGTGCGCCGCAGCCTGTTCATAGGCACCGTCTGTGCAGTCGGTAACCGGTTTCCCCGTTTCTTTAGAGCACAGTCTTTGGCTTCATAAAATCAAATCTTGTTTCCATCTGTTGCCACGCCTCACTTTGCGAGCGACCCAAATTTATTCCCCCTCCGCCGCGTTTATCGAGGGAAACTGAAGGATTGCTTTAAACAGATCCCCGTCGATTTCGACGTGAAACCGTCCGCCCAACAGGGAGGCAAAGCTCTCGACTATCGAGAGTCCAAGCCCTGAACCCTCTGTGGTGCGCGAATCCTCTCCCCGTTTAAACCGCTCCATGATCTCTTGCGCAGTAAACTGCATCTCATAGTTCGCAATGTTTTTCACCGTGAGCTGCGCAATGCCATCTGTTGTAGAGATGTCGATATACACCCGTGTGCCCGGCATCGCGTATTTCACTGCGTTTCCAATAATATTCGAGATAATGCGGTACATCTTCGGCCCGTCCGTCTCGACATATACCTTTTGGCCGTGGTCGCTGACACGAAAATCAAGCCCTGCGCCCGAGATTGCCGCCTCATCCTCTCCGAGAGTCTGCTCGATGAGCTCCCCGAGCTCAATGGTTTCCTTGACCACCTCGAGGTTGCCGCTGTTGGCCTTGGCGACGTCAAAGAGGTCTTCCACCATTGTTTTGAGCCGGTTGATCTTTTTGTGCAGCACCTTGACGTAATCGTTGGCGAATTCAGGGGAAAGTTCCTCCTCCTGGAGCAGGTCGATGTAGTTGATCATCGAGGTCAACGGGGTTTTGAGGTCGTGCGAGACGTTGGTGATGAGCTCGACCTTCATCCGTTCGCTCTTGATCCGGTTCTCCACCTCGTTTTCCACCTGGTCCCGGATGTCGTTGAGCCAGAGGGAGGGGACGTACAGGTCGGATTCCTTGGGCAGCCAGAGCCCGTGCTGAAAGTTGCCGTTGTGCATGCTCTCAATCATGTTGATGAGCTTTTGAGTGTCCTCCTTGCTGCGGTAGTTGAGGGAGTAAAAAAAGAGTACCGAGACAACCAGCAGCAGCAAACCAACCAGCACAAACGGAAAAGAACTTCCAAGCGTTCCGAAAACCATCAGCACAAGGCCGAACACACTCATCCCACAGCAGAGGGCAAACCGCAGGTCTATCCGCTGCTGAAACCTTTTTTTCTTCTCAAAGGCGCGGTAATGCGCGATTGCCGCCCGGATCTGGTTGTGCTTGAACAGCTCCGCCCGGTTGATCACCAAATCGCAGGCCAGCAGGAAAAAGAGCAGCACTCCGGCGATAAAAAGATAAAAATCCACGATCCAAGGCTGGTAGCCAATATAAGGGGGCGAAACAAACAGATAAAGCAGCAGGACGGCGAGTTTGATCTCCAGGGTAATTTTGTTCATCCAGCCGCCGCACCACCGAGCCAACCGGAGAAACTGCCGGAACATTCCCCGGATGACCCGGCCGATGGCACAGAAAAAGACTTTGGCATGGCGCAGAAACAGGATCAAAAAGAGCAGGCAGGCCAGGGTCAGCGCGCAGCTGCCCACGATCTTCCAGGTGTCCAATGTAGTGAAGGTGACAGCATCATAATAGTTCCGGTAATACGTCCGGATCGTTCCAGTTTGACTGAGCGCCTCAATTGGAACCAGAATGCGGACGGTATAATCCTCGTACACGCTTGCATCCTCAGTGAGATAGCGGTAAAATACGTCGGCATCAGGATCTTCGCTTTTCTCCCTCAGAGTGGAGTAGCCGGCATACAGCCGTTCCATGTCAAAATAGGAGGAGGGCGAAAATGCAAAGTTGCTGGTATCCACGTGGTCATAAATCAGAGAAGGTTCAGCCATGTGATTTGGGTCATAATATAGAACTGAGATCTTGCCCAACTCCATGCTCAGCTCGATGAGGTGGTTTTCGCTTGTCATTTTATCGAAGAGATCGGCATCCGACGAAGCGCTGCCAAGATTGCTCACCGTATTGGAGTTGCTGAGATTGGTGACAGAGTAAAGCGTTGTGGAATAATCGCTGCGCAAGTTTTTCCGAGCCATCTCAAGTGTGTGGTACACGTCATTCGCCGCGCCGTCGTCCACCTTTCTGAGTTCCTCCAGGTTTGCCTCCTGTTCCAGCCCGACGAACTGTACCATAGTGAACAGCTGCTTGACCGCGGTGTCAAACGAATTAAAATAAACCTGCTGCGGGCTTTCCGCCTCGGACTCTCCCCTGACCGCCTTAGCAACCGATTCGACACCCCACACGCCCCACATCGTCGACGCGCCGATGAGGGTGACAAAGAATAACAGCAGGCTGACGACGGCCAGCCACAGCTTTTGCTGCCTCTTCTTGGGTTGTTCATTGGTCGGCTTTTCAAATGGCTGCTCCAGGATTTCTGTAAACTCCTGCATGCAATCCCCTCCTTATCTGCTTTCGATCTTGTAGCCAATCCCCCACACCACTTTCAGGTATCGCGGTTCCTTGGGATTGATTTCAATTTTTTCCCGGATGCGGCGGATGTGCACTGCGACAATGTTGTCAACGTTGTAGCAGGGTTCCTGCCAGACCTGTTCGTAGATTTCCCCAATCGAAAACACCCGGTTTTGATTGCGCATGAGCAGCTCGGTGATCCGATATTCAATCGGCGTGAGCTTGACGAATTCCCCGTCCACAGTGAGCTGCTTTGTGTCGGTGTTGAGCTCGAGTCCGCCGGTGCGCAGAATGGCGGAGGCAGTTTGGTTGCGATCGTTGCCCAGACGGGTGTAGCGCCGCAGCTGGGACTTGACCCGGGCGACGAGCTCAAGCGGATTGTATGGCTTGGTGATGTAGTCATCCGCCCCCATATTCAGGCCGATAATCTTGTCGGTGTCCTCTGTTTTTGCCGACACCAGGATAATTGGGATGTTGCGTTTTTCCCGGATTTTAAGCATCGCCTGAATGCCGTCGAGCTTTGGCATCATAATGTCCATCAGGATGAGGTGCACCTGATTTTCCGAAAGCTGTTCGAGCGCATCGAGTCCGTCATATGCCTTGATCACCCCGATGTTTTCATTGTTGAGAAAAATGGCGACCGAATCGACAATAGCGCGGTCGTCATCCACCACCAGTACGGTGAGTTGTTCCATGAGCTTTCCCCCTTTTCTGTCTATCCTAATCTTAACAGCTGATTTTTACAAAGCAGCGAGTATATTTCTTACAAATTCCTTACGATCAAAACCCATGCAAATTCAGGCAGGGAACCGGTCAGGCCTTGGAGCTTGACCTAGACGCCCCTGGTTGTTTGAAAAACAAGTTCCCTCAGACAGGCGAATCAGCAGCTGCCGATGCTGCCCTTTAGGATAAATTCATTCTGCCTTTTCAAATTCTTTACAGGATAAAAGAGCTGGAGCACTGCTGTTCCCCGCCCTTTCCGATGGGCGAAACCTGTGGAACAACATTTTCCCCCGCTGCACGCATCCACCAGGCGCAGACAAGCAGCAAGCCCAGAGGGCGTCATGGGCCGATCGGAAATCGAGGACGCAGTTTTTGAAGAAAATGCATCGCAGCTGGCCTGATTCTTCTTGCAGAAAAACTCCATTTTTCCCTGATAAAACTGCCGAAAACGGGGTTTTATCGGGAGCGGCCGGAGATTTGAGAGGAGACAGCCGCAAAGAAAACAGGGACGGGCCGTTTGGATACGGTTCGTCCCTGTACTGTACTGAATTTCTAAACGATCAGTGTCACGCCAAAGAGCAGCAGGATCAACACAAGCAAAACGATCATTCCGGGCGCGCTGACCAGCGCCCCCAGGCGCTTTCCAAAAGAGAGACCTCTGTAGCCGTCCTTGATCCGGATGGACTTGAGGGAAACCAACACGACCACCACTGCGAGGATCACCATCACCGCCCAGACGAGCAGGATCACAAGGTTCGCGGTTTGTTCGGGATAATACTGGCTGAAGATCATAAAGGCAGAACTCAGGGCGTTGTTGAAGAAATGCGCGACGACGCAGGGAACGATAGAGTTGGATTTCACCGCTATGTAGGCGAGTACAATGCCGCCGAGCGCCGTGGGAATGGTCTGCTCCAGATTCCCGTGGAACAGGCCGAACAAAATGCCTGAGATCAAAATGGCAAACACATTGCCGAATTTTTGGAGGCTGCGCAGGACAAACCCGCGGAACAAAATCTCCTCCAGGATTGGTGCGACAACACAGGTGGCGAGGAGATAAAACACCAACGCTACCGGCTCAGAAGCGGATACGTTAAAGTCAGGGGAGAGCGGATAGTAGTTAAACAGCGCATAGAACAGTTGCAGGATGATGTTGACGAGCACCATACCCACAATCATCACGCCGTAAAAGACCACAGTACCCTTGATCGTATTCTCCACCCCGTCCACAGGCCGGGCAAAAAAACGTTTGACACGGAGTTTGGAGAGCTTCCAAAACAACAGGATGCCCGCCAGGTCGGCTATTACCATAACCACCAGCTGGATCGCCCAGAGGATGGTGCTGTCGGTAAGAATGCTGATGTTAAAGGAACCACCCCCGGTGTGGTTCATCACCGAGACCGCCATAAGAATCCCTTCGATGATAAAGGTGAGCACAAACGACACAAGCGTCACCACAGTCAGGCTCAGGCCGATGTTGGAGGAAATCTTTTTGAGCACATTTTTGTGTTCCAGCGCCTCAGGCGGTTCTGCCGGCTTGGGCTGGGGATAGGGAGGCTGTGCCTGCCACCCCGGCGGAGTTCCCGGCATACCAAACGGCTGCCCGCCCACCGGATGGACATTTTGCGGATAAGGGTGGCCTGGTCCGTTCCCCGGAGGGGGGCCGTAAGGCGGATACTGCGGCGGCGGGGTCATCCCCTGAAACGGCGGCGGCGCAGAAGCTCCCATATTCTGCTGCGGCTGGCCTGGGTACGCTGCATACGGCTGCGCAGGCTGCCACTGGTGAGACGGCTGGTCCGGCCTCGGTGCATACGGCTGTCCGGGCTGCGGCTGGTAAAAGGGCTGGCCCTGCGGCGCATATCGCTGTTCAGGCTGCGGCTGATGAAAAGGCTGGCCCTGCGGCGCATACGACCGTCCGGGCTGTGGCTGATTCAAAGGCTGACCTGTCTGCGCTGTATACGGCTGGCCTGGTTGTGATTGGCAGGACGGCTGCCCCTGTCTGGGCTGAGAATTGCCTGGATACTCATACGCCTCGCCGGGACGCGGTTCAAACCGGGACTGTCCGGGCTGTGGTTGAAATGGGTGCTGGTCAAAGGCCGGCTGCTCCTGAGAAGCAGGACCCTTCTGCTCGGGCGCTTCCCCTCCCTGTGGCGGGAACAGCTCCCCTTCCTCCTGGGAACCGGTGGGAGGCAGGATGTCCTGCGCAGGTCCCGTCACTTTTTCACCGCCCAGCTGCTCCTCTTGGTGCCCCGGCGGCTCAGACTGGAAAGCGGCAGCTTTCTCCGGGAAGTCCCCTCCGAATGTCTTTTCAACCGTGTCATCTATCGCATCCATCTGCAGTTCTTGATCGGTTTGTTTTTTTTCTTCCAACAGAACGTCACCTCATTTCAAACTATTATATTAACTATATAATAAATCGCCTGAGAAGTCAACGGCAATTGTATACAGAACTCCCCTTAATTCGGTTCATACCATGCATGCCAGCTTCAGAGAGGAATGTTTCAACTTCTTGCTTGCTATCATCTCGCGATACTGGAACCCCGCGTCAGTGGGCTTTTCTTCCCCCTCCCCGCGGCAAGCGGCCTTTTCCCCGTTTTTTTCACTGAAAAAGCAGCCACTCCATCTGGAATGACTGCTCTTTGAGTAAACGATATGAAATTAGAGTTCCTCGAGGATGTGGTCCCCCATTTCGGAGCAGGAGACAAGGGTACAGCCCTCGCTCATGATATCCCCGGTGCGGTAGCCCTTTTGAAGCACCCGCTGGACCGCAGCGTCGATGGCGTCCGCCTCGGCGTCGAGGTCAAAGGAATAGCGCAGCAGCATGGAAGCGGAGAGGATTGTCGCAATCGGATTGGCCTTGTTCTGGCCCGCGATGTCGGGCGCGGAACCGCCGCTCGGCTCGTACATGCCGAGCTTGGTCTCCCCAAGGCTCGCCGAGGCGAGCATCCCGATCGAACCGGTGACCATGCTCGCTTCGTCCGACAGGATGTCGCCGAACATGTTCTCGGTCAGGATGACATCGAACTGCTTGGGGTCTTTGACCAGCTGCATCGCGCAGTTGTCCACTAGCATGTCTTCGAGCTGGACGTCGGGGTACTCCTTGGCCACCTCGTGCACCACCGCTCTCCACAGCTTGGAGCAGTCGAGGACATTCGCTTTGTCCACGCTTGTGACCTTGCCGCGGCGCTTGCGGGCGACGTCAAAGGCGCGCACCGCGATGCGGCGGATTTCGCTCTCGTCATAGGTCATGACATCGGTCGCCTTGCGCAGCCCGTCCTGCTCTCCGGTCTCGTGAGCGCCGAAGTAGAGGCCGCCGGTGAGTTCCCGCATGATGAGCATGTCAAAGCCGTCACCGATGATGTCGGCGCGCAGCGGACAAGCTTCCCCCAGCTCTTTGTAGAGCAGGGCGGGGCGGAGGTTCGCAAAGAGCCCGAGCCCTTTGCGGATGGCGAGCAGCCCCTTTTCGGGGCGGATGTTGCCGGGCAGGGTGTCCCATTTCGGGCCGCCGACCGAGCCGAGCAGCACCGCGTCGGACGCCTTAGCTGCTTCGAGTGTCTCGTCGGTGAGCGGGACGCCGTGGGCGTCGATGGAGCAGCCGCCCATCAGAAGATCGGTGTAGTGAAAGGTGTGCCCGTATGTTTCACAGATTTTGTCGAGTACCCGCAGCGCCTGGCCAACCACCTCGGGGCCAATGCCGTCTCCGCGGATCACTGCAATGTTTTTTTTCATTTGTACTGTCCCCCGCTTATCTGTTTTTGATCGAGTTGAGCAGGCCGCCCGCTGTGATGATCTCTTTGATGAAATCCGGGAAGGGCTGCGCCTGATAGGTCTCGTTTTTGGTGTGGTTGGTGATCACGCCGGTGTCAAAATCGACCTCGACGTCGTCCCCGGCCTCGATTTTTTCGGATGCCTCGGGACACTCGAGGATCGGCAGGCCGATGTTGATCGCGTTGCGGTAAAAGATGCGGGCAAACGTCGCCGCGATGACGACCGAGACGCCGCTCTCCTTGATGACGAGCGGGGCGTGCTCACGGGAGGAGCCGCAGCCAAAGTTGCTGCGGGCAACCATCACGTCGCCAAGTTTTACATTCTGTATAAAATCCTTGTCGATATCCTCCATGCAGTGGGAGGCAAGCTCCTTGCGGTCGAGGATGTTGAGGTAACGCGCCGGGATGATGACGTCGGTGTCGACGTTGTCCCCATATTTATGTACAATGCCATGTGCTTTCATCTGCTTCGTTCCTCCTAATCCATGATTTCTTCGGGCGAGCTGATCTTTCCGGTGACAGCGCTCGCCGCGGCAACCTCAGGGCTTGCGAGATAGACTTCGCTCTCGACATGGCCCATCCGGCCAACAAAGTTGCGGTTGGTGGTGGAGACGGCGCGCTCGCCCGCAGCGAGGATGCCCATGTGACCGCCGAGGCAGGGGCCGCAGGTCGGGGTGGAGACGATGCAGCCGGCTTTGACAAACGTCTCGAGATAGCCGAGTTTGAGGGCTTCGAGATAAATCTTCTGGGTCGCCGGAATGATGATCGCCCGCACATGTTTGGCAACCTGTTTGCCCTCGAGAATTTTTGCCGCCACCGCGATGTCCGAGAGACGTCCGTTGGTGCAGGAGCCGATGACCACCTGATCGATCTTCACATCCCCCACCTCGTCAATGGTGCGGGTGTTGTCGGGCAAATGGGGGAACGAGACGGTGGATTTGATTTGGGAGAGGTCGATGTCATACACCGCGTCGTACTCCGCATCCGGATCGGGGGAATAGGCGGTGTAGGGGCGGTTGACTTTGTCCTGCATATAAGCGATGGTCACATCGTCCACCTCAAAGATGCCGTTTTTGCCGCCCGCTTCGATCGCCATGTTGGCCATGCAGAGCCGGTCGTCCATAGTCAGGTTTTTGAGGCCCTCCCCGCCGAACTCCATGGATTTGTAGAGCGCGCCGTCGACCCCGATCATTCCGATAATGTGCAGGATGACGTCTTTGCCGCTCACCCATTTGCCGGGCTTTCCGGTGAGGTTGAACCGGATGGCGGACGGGACCTTGAACCAGGCCTCCCCCGTCGCCATGCCCGCGGCCATGTCGGTCGAGCCGACGCCGGTGGAAAACGCGCCGAGCGCGCCGTAGGTACAGGTGTGGGAATCCGCGCCAATGGTGAGCTCGCCCGCCGCGACCAGCCCCTTTTCCGGAATGAGCGCGTGCTCAATGCCCATATCGCCCACATCGTAGTAGTGCAGCACGTCGTGCTGCTGCGCAAATTCGCGGACCTGCTTGACCATCATCGCGGTTTTGATGTCCTTGTTGGGGGTGAAGTGGTCCATAATCATGGCCACCTTGGTTTTGTCAAACACGCTGGTGAAGCCGCTTTTTTCGAACTCGTTGATCGCGACCGGGGTGGTCACGTCGTTTCCGTGCACGAGGTCGAGCTTTGCTTTGATGAGCTGCCCCGCCACAACGTGGTCCAGGCCTGCGTGAGCCGCCAAAATCTTTTGGCTCATTGTCATACCCATAAAAATCGCTCCTTACTTTCATTGATTTGGTATTATTATAGTATATCATGAATCTTTTGTCAATAAGTAAAATGTATTAATTTTATTAATTGCTCTTTCGCCGCGCTTAGAATCGGCATAGGAATTCTCCGTCTTTTCAGAGGGTTTTCCGGCCCGGTGTTGAAGGTCTGGAACCTTTGTGTTACAATAGGGAAAAATCTGAAATGAGGAAATGGTATGATTCTTGAAACACAGCGGCTCCTCCTCCGCCCAATTGAACGGGACGACGCGCAGGACATTTTTGCCTATGCATCCGAACCGGATGTGGGGCCCAACGCGGGGTGGAAGCCGCATGAGAACCTGGACGAGACGCTGGAAATCATAGAAACGGTTTTCCTGCATCAGCAAGCGGTGTTTGGGATTGTGCTCAAGGAAACGGGCAGGATGGTCGGTTCCATCGGATTGGTCGGCGACCCCAAACGGCAAAATGAGCAGGCGCGGATGCTCGGCTACGCCCTCAGCGCAAAGCAGTGGGGCAGGGGCTACATGACAGAGACCGCGGCTGCGGTGGTACGACATGGTTTTGAGACGATGGGCCTTGATCTGATCTCGGCCTACTGCTACCCGTTGAACGAGCGTTCCCAGAGGGTGCTCGACAAGCTTGGCTTTCAATATGAAGGAAGGCTTACGCAGTGCGAGCAGCTCTACACCGGCGAGGTGCTCGACAACGAGTGTTACCGGCTTGACAATCCGCAGCGAAACTGAACCGAGCAATACCAGCCACTCTGGCGTGAACCAGCAAACCGCCGTCCGCGGTCAAGCCGTGGGCGGCGGTTTTGTGTATCCTGTTTGCGGTCAGCCGCGCTCCTGCGCCGAGATGCCCGACTTGGTGAGCTGTTTGATGCCGTAGGGGCGAAGCATATTGATAAAGGAGTTGAGCTTGTCGTGTTCTCCGGTCAGTTCAAAGGTGATGCTCTTTTCCGAGCTGTCGATGATCTTTGCGTCAAAGAGGCAGGCGATGTTCACGATCGCGGTGCGGCTCTCATCCGAGTTTTCCATTTTGATGAGCAAATGCTCCCGGCAGACCGCGTTGTGCGGATTGAGCACCTTGACCTCCCTCACATCGACGAGTTTCATGAGCTGTTTCTGCACCTGCTCGAGGGTGTCGTCGCTGGAATAAACGACAATTGTCATGCGGGTGATCGCCGGGTCTTCGGTCTCAGCCGCGACCACGCTCGCGATGTTGTAGGCACGGCGGTTAAACAGCCCCGCAACCCGCAGCAGCAGGCCGGGTGTGTTGTCCACCAGAACGGATAAAACATTATACTTTTCCATACATTCTGCCTCCTAATCGTCAATTTCGATTTCAAGAATCGGTTCGTCAATCGCCGCACCCGCCGGTACCATCGGCAGCACGTTGATGTCGCGGTCGATCACGCAGTTGATCAGTACCGGCCCGTTTGCCGCAAGCGCCTTTTCGAGGGTGGGGCGGATTTCCTCCGGCTTGGCGATGGTGTAGAATTCAATGCCATAGGCACCCGCAAGCTTGCTGTAATCCACGCCGCGCTCAAGCGTGGTTTGGGAAAACCGCTTGCCGTAGAACAGCCGCTGCCACTGGCGCACCATGCCGAGCACCTCGTTGTTGAGCAACAGCTCGATGACTGGAATGTTGTATTTTGACAGGGTCACCAGCTCGTTACAGTTCATCTGGAAGGAGCCGTCCCCCGCGATGTTGACCACCTGCTTGTCGGGGCAGCCGACCTGCGCACCGATCGCCGCGCCGAGGCCGTATCCCATCGTGCCGTGGCCCCCCGAGGTGAGGAACTGCTTGGGATGCCGGAAGCTGTAATACTGCGCCGCCCACATCTGGTTCTGGCCGACTTCGGTGGAGATCACCGCCTCGCCGTCGGTGAGCTCGCAGAGGGTTTCAATGATCTGCTGGGGAAGCAGCGCGTCGGGGGTATTCCCCTTTTGCTGATTGGGGTATTCCCGTTTCCAGCCGGCGATTTGCTCCATCCAGTCGCTGTGGCTGCACTGCCCAAGCTGGGGATTGAGCCGCTGGAGCACGCATTTGACGTCCCCCACAAGGGTGTGGTCCACCCGGATGTTTTTGTTGACCTCCGCCGGATCGATATCGATTTGAAGAATTTTGGCATTGGGAGCAAACGCGCTGATCTTGAGGATGACTCGGTCGCTGAACCGGGTGCCGATGCCGATGAAGAGATCGCATTCGCTCACCGCATTTGCCGCGGTTTTGCTCCCGTGCATCCCGAGCATCCCCATGTAGCGCTCATCAAAATTGTCAAAGCCGCCCTGGCCCATTAAAGAGGAAGAGACCGGCGCGTCGATGAGGTCGACGAGTTCTTTGACCTCCTTTGCCGCATCCGAGGCAATTACCCCGCCGCCGGTGTAGACAAGGGGCCGCTTGCTCTGCTGGATCATCTGCACAGCAGCCGCTACATCCTCATCTGTCATTGTATCTGCGTTGGGAACAAGGGCGGGAATCTGTTTGGGCTGATACTCACAGACAGCTGCAGTGATGTCCTTTGGAATGTCGATTAAAACCGGGCCTTTGCGCCCCGAATTGGCGATTTCAAACGCCCTGCGGACGGTATCCGCAAGCTGGGCGATGTCCTTGACAATAAAGTTGTGCTTGGTGATGGGCATGGTGATTCCGGTGATATCAACCTCCTGGAAGCTGTCTAGCCCCAGCAGCGGGACCGGCACGTTTCCGGTGATGACAACCAGGGGAATCGAATCCATAAAGGCGGTCGCGATTCCTGTAACCGTGTTGGTGGCGCCCGGGCCGGATGTCACAAGCGCAACGCCGGTTTTGCCTGTAGCGCGGGCATAGCCGTCCGCCGCATGGGTCGCGCCCTGCTCATGCGCCGTCAGGATGTGGTTGATCTTATCCTGGTATTTGTAGAGCGCATCGTAAATGTTGAGCACCGAACCTCCCGGGTAACCAAAAATGGTGTCAACGCCCTGCTCCAGCAGGCATTCCAGCAAAATCTCTGAACCGTTGCATTTCATACTATCACCTCATCAAAAAATTCAGTCGTTAAAAAAAGCCTTCGCCTCTTGGTTTTCAAGAGGCGAAGGCAAAGCTGCTTCCGCGGTACCACTCTCGTTGTCATCATTGACCACTTTGACCGCATGGTGATTCCATGCGCCCTCACGGTAACGGGGAGGAACCGGACAGGCCTACTGTGGTTTCAGCCTGGCTGCTCAAGGGGGATTTATACGCCGGGAACCCGCTCCGCCTTCCACCAACCGGCGGCTCTCTGTACCGGGAAGCGCCCAGCCTTGTGCCCTGTCATCGCATTTTAAACTATTAAATTCTATGATAGTCGATTCCGCTTCCTTTGTCAATAGTTTTTGCTTAGAATGGTACCGATCTTTTTCGCCGCCCGGATTTTCACAAAAAATGAAACTTTTTGGTTGACAAACCGAATGTGATTTGCTATACTAAGCTCATAAAAGTAATTTGCGAAAGGAATTTAACAAAATGGCAGCACGCAGTAATAGCTTCTCCTTTACATACTATTACTTTATCTGGGCTAACTTTTTTAGCGCGGACTCTTTGTGTTGTCATAAGTGTAAAGACCGATAAGTAAATTTACATCGAAACTGTAAATTGAAAGGTTGATAGCTTTTGGCGACAAAAGCTATCAACCTTTTTTTGATTTCCGAAAGGAAAAACAGAAAGGAAGATTACCATGATTGTTATTCTCAAACAAAATGCCAAAAAACCCAGTGTGGACCACCTGCTCACCGACCTGACCGGACTCGGCCTCAAAACCGACCTGATTTCAGGCGAGCAAAAACAGATCATTACCCTCATCGGCGATGTCACCAAAGTGGACATCGAAAGCCTGCTCGCCCGCGACTGCGTTGAAAACGTGCGCCGCATTTCAGAGCCCTACAAAGAGGCCAACCGAAAATTCCACCCGACCGACACAGTGATTGAGGTAGCCGGCCAGAAAATCTGCGGCGGCCACTTCTGCGTGATGTCCGGCCCCTGCTCGGTCGAAACCGAGGAACAGATTATTGGAGTTGCCGAACGGGTCAAGGCGGCGGGCGCAAACTTCCTGCGCGGCGGCGCGTTCAAACCACGCACCTCCCCCTACGCCTTCCAGGGCCTGCGCGCCGAAGGCATCGAACTGCTCCTCAAGGCAAAACAGGCGACTGGACTCCCGATTGTCACTGAAATCATGAGCCTGCAGCATCTCGACCTCTTCGCAGACGTCGACGTTATTCAGGTCGGCGCGCGCAACATGCAGCACTTTGAACTGCTCAAAGAGCTCGGCCACTGCGACAAACCGATTTTGCTCAAACGCGGCCTGTCGAGCACCATCGAAGAATGGCTGATGAGCGCCGAATACATCATGGCGGGGGGGAACCACAACGTCATCCTCTGCGAACGCGGCATTCGCACCTATGAGACCATGACCCGCAACACCCTTGACATCTCGGCAGTCCCCCTGCTCAAACAGATTTCCCATCTGCCAATCATCATCGACCCGAGCCACGCGACCGGTTTGACCGCCCTTGTGGAACCCCTCTCCAAGGCGGCGATCGCTGCGGGTGCGGACGGCCTTATGATCGAGGTGCACAACAATCCGGGTAAGGCCCTTTCCGACGGCGCCCAATCCCTGACCCCCGATCAGTTCGACGGTGTGATGGATTCGATCAAACGCCAGCTCGCGTTTGAAGAAAAGACCATTGGTTAAGGACGGCAAGGGGGAATTTCGTATGACAGTCGCTGTTATCGGACTCGGTCTCATCGGGGGAAGCTTTTGCCGCACCCTCAAACAGCGGACTGACCACACGGTACTCGGCCTTGACACCGACAAGGAGACGATTCGCCTTGCCCTTGAGTCCAGGGCGATCGATCGGGCAATCTCCCCTCAGGATCTCGGCGGCGCTGACCTGACGATTGTCTGTCTCTACCCCAACCAGACAATCTCCTTTCTTCAGGAGCATGCAGCTGCCTTTCAGCCTGGCAGTATCGTCATCGACTGCTGCGGTGTCAAGAGCAGCGTGGTCGAGCCTGCGGAACAGGCGCTCGCGCCCCATAATGTGCGGTTTGTGGGAGCCCACCCGATGGCAGGGCGGGAGTTTTCCGGTTTCGCTTATTCAACCCCTACCCTGTTTGACCAGGCAAGCCTTGTCATCACCGAAGGAAGGCAAACCGATCATGCGGCAGTTGAGGCAGTGCAGGAGCTTGCGCGGGCGCTCGGCTTTCAGCAGATCGTGGTCACAACTCCCCAGCGGCATGATCACATCATCGCCTTTACTTCGCAGCTCGCACATGTGGTGTCCAATGCTTACATGAAAAGTCCGACTGCCCAATATGAACGCGGTTTTACTGGGGGAAGCTTTCAGGACCTCACCCGAGTCGCGATGCTCAACGACAAGATGTGGGCCGAATTGTTTTCGCTCAACAAAAACCCGCTGTTGTATGAAATTGATACCATCATCCACCACCTGTCGGAATACCGGGATGCTCTGGAACAGCAGGATATTCCGCGGCTGCGTCATCTGCTCTATGAGGGAAGTGAGCTCAAAAAACGGGATTTAAAGCGGTGATCCAGCCGAGAGACTGGTGCTGATTCAGAACAGTTGTTGCACACGACAGTCCCTTGATTCAGGATTATTTAAATAAAGTCAAATCGAACTCGATGAGGCAGTGTCCTTGCGGGCATTTGCCTCATCAGATGTTAGAAATTCTAAAAATGGCTTTTGGATTGGAGCATGCTCCAATCCAAAAGCCATTTTTGCCTGCGGCCATTTTTGCCTGCGGCCATTTTTGCCTGCGGCCATTTTTGCCTGCGGCCATTT
>CBCSOX010000023.1:0-23655 GCA_965141735.1 uncultured Oscillospiraceae bacterium
CCGCGCGCTGCGGTTTGTCAACGTCGGCCTCGGGGGAAAGATCAACGGGGTGCCCCGGGAGGACGGCTTTAACATCACAGTGGCGAGCGAGATCATGGCGATCCTCTGCCTGGCAGAGGATGTCGACGACCTCAAGAAACGGCTCTCCAACATCTTTATCGGTTACCGCTACGACAACAGCCCGGTCTTTGTCCGCGACCTCGGCGCGCAGGGCTCGATGGCTGCGCTGCTCAAGGACGCGCTCCAGCCCAATCTTGTGCAGACGCTGGAAAACACCCCGGCGATCATGCACGGCGGGCCGTTTGCCAACATCGCCCACGGCTGTAACTCGGTCAAAGCGACCAAGCTCGCCCTCAAGCTCGGCGACTATGTGATCACCGAAGCGGGCTTTGGCTCCGACCTCGGCGCCGAGAAATTTTTTGACATTAAATGCCGCTATGCGGGGCTCAAACCGGACTGCACCGTCATTGTCGCGACGGTGCGCGCACTCAAATACAACGGGGGCGTGCCCAAGGAAAGCCTTAAGGAGGAGAACGTGGCCGCAGTCAAGGCGGGCATCGTCAACCTCAAGGCGCACATTGAGAACATGCACAAATACGGCGTCCCAGTCGTGGTGGCGATCAACCGGTTTGACACCGACACCGACGCCGAGCTCAAGGTCATCAGCGACTGCTGTGAGGAGCTCGGCAGCGAGTTCGCGCTCAGCGAGGTGTTTGCCAAAGGCGGCGAGGGCGGCGTCGAGCTCGCCGAAAAGGTGCTACTCGCCTGCGAAAAGCCCTCCGCGTTCCGCCTGCTTTACGACGTGGAGGATTCCATCCAACAGAAGGTAACCACCATTGCAAGAGAAATCTACGGCGCGGATGAGGTGGTCTTCACCGCGGCGGCGCAGAAGCAGATTGCGGAAATTGAGGGGTTTGGGTTCGGAAACCTCCCGATTTGCGTGGCCAAAACCCAATACTCCCTCTCGGATGACGCGTCCAGGCTCGGTCGTCCTCAGGGCTTTTCCATCACCGTGCGGGAGGCGCGGCTGTCCGCGGGCGCCGGGTTTATCGTCCTGCTCACCGGCAGCGTGATGACCATGCCCGGCCTGCCCAAAAAGCCGGCAGCTCTCAGTATTGACGTTGTGGACGGAAAAATAACAGGGTTGTTTTAAGGATGAGACACTACCATTCTACCAGCGCGCAGCAGACTGAGCAGATCGCCGCACAGCTCGCCAAAGAGCTGCGCGGCGGCGATGTGCTCGCCTTCCGCGGCGGCCTGGGGGCGGGCAAGACCGCGTTTGTGCGCGGACTTGCCGAAGGGCTGGGGGTGACCGGGGAGGTCGCGAGCCCAACCTTCTCGCTGGTCAACGAATACCGCGGTAAGCCACCGCTCTACCACTTTGACATGTACCGGATCTCCACTATGGACGACCTTTACTTCACCGGTTTTTTCGACTATCTCGAAAACGGCAGTATCCTCGCCATTGAGTGGAGCGAAAACATCGCGGACTGGCTGCCCGACGGGGTGATAACCGTGACCATCAACCGATTGGGCGACGAGGAGCGGGAAATCTTAATTGACGGAGGGGATCGCTTTTGAATATCCTGGCTTTTGACACCTCCGCCAAGGCGGCGGGGGTCGCGGTGTGCAGCGAGGACAAACTCCTCGCCGAGTTTTCGGTCAACACCGGGCTCACCCATTCCCAGACCATGATGCCCATGGCTCAGGCGGCGCTCGACTGCGCCAAACTCACCTTAAACGACATCGACGCGTTTGCCGTCGCCGCGGGTCCCGGCTCGTTTACCGGGCTGCGCATCGGCATTGCGGCGGTCAAGGGGCTTGCCCAGACACTCGGAAAGCCCTGTGTCCCCGTCTCCACCCTCGAGGGGCTTGCGCAGAACCTCGAAGGCTTTGGGGCGACCGCCTGCGCGGTGATGGACGCGCGGTGCAAACAGGTCTACAACGCCCTGTTCAGATGCGGCGGGCCCCCCTACCGGCTGTGTGAGGACCGGGCGGTCACGATTGAACAGCTGGCTCAAGAGCTCAAAAATGTACCGGGCCGCATTGTCCTTGTGGGAGACGGGGCGGAGCTCTGCTACGCGCAGATGCACGCCTCCCTGTCCCAAGTGGAGCTTGCCCCGGTTTCCCTGCGGCACCAAAAGGCGTCGAGCGTTGCTCTGTGCGCCCACCGATTGTATGCGCAAGGGCTGCGTGTGGAGGCTGGGGAGCTCATCCCCACCTATCTGCGTCTCTCCCAAGCGGAGCGGCAGCTGCAGGAGAGAAACCGGACATGAAGGAATTAAAGCTTGAGGTACTGGATGGGGATTTTTCCATCTGTCAGCTGGAGGACCTCTCCCAGGTCGATTTTTCCAGTGAATTTTGTTTTGCGGCGAAAACCGATGAGGAGATTTCCCTTGTCTGTCCGGCAGGGCAGGTCCCCCAAAACGCCACGGCCTGCGACACGGGCTGGCGGGCGTTCCGGGTAGCGGGGACGCTGGATTTTTCCCTCATCGGGATTCTCGCCAAGCTCACAAAGACGCTTGCGGACAGCGGCGTCGGCCTGTTCGCCGTTTCCACCTACAACACCGATTATATTCTGGTCCGGCAGGAGCAGCTCGCCGGCGCAGTGCGGGCGCTTCGGCGCGCGGACTATCCGGTCTCTGAGCAAGGGGTCTCGAGAAACTAGAAAGCGCTGATCCCATCCGGTACACAGACTGCGAGACAGTTCAAGGAAAAGTGGACGAATACAACCGTATTCGGAGCATTTTTGACGCGGAAATAAAAAGAATTCGTCCGCGGGATGTGCGCTGAGCCGTCCGGGACGATGGATTCGAATACAATGCATTTGGAGGTCATACCCATGATAGCGTTAGGCAGTGATCACGGCGGTTTCGAGCTCAAGCGGGAAATCGCCAACTATTTGACCGAACGGGGCATCCCGTTTGAAGATTTTGGAACCCACTCCCCCGACTCGTGTGACTACCCCGATATGGCGGCCCCGCCCTGCGAGGCGGTGGTGAGTGGCAGGTGCGACAAAGCGATTCTCATCTGCGGTACCGGAATCGGCATTTCGATGGCCGCCAACAAAATCCGCGGCATCCGCGCCGCGGTCTGTTCCGACTACTTTTCAGCCAAGTACACCCGCCTGCACAACGACGCCAACGTGCTCTGTCTGGGCGGGCGGGTCGTCGGCCCAGGGCTTGCCTGCGAGCTCGTCGAGGTGTTTTTAAGCACCCCGTTCGAGGGGGGCCGGCATGCCGGCCGGATTGAAAAGCTTAGTAAACTTGAGGAGAAATAAGGAGGGAACCCCGATGTTAAAACCAGTCGTAATGGACCATCCCCTGATTCAGCACAAGATGACGCTGCTTCGGGACAAAAATACCGGCTCCAAAGAGGTGCGGGAGCTCGTTGCAGAAATCGCCATGCTGATGTGCTATGAGGCGACCCGCGACCTGCCGCTCGTCGAAGTGGAGATCGAGACCCCGCTCTCCATGGCGAAAAGCAAGGTGATCGCCGGGCGCAAGCTCGCGTTTATCCCGATTCTGCGCGCCGGGCTCGGCATGGAGCAGGGGGTGCTCAACCTCGTGCCCGCGGCCAAGGTCGGACACATCGGGGTCTACCGCGACCCAGAGACCCTCAAGCCGGTGGAATACTACTGCAAGCTTCCGGTGGACATCAAAAACCGCGAGGTCATCGTGCTCGACCCGATGCTCGCGACCGGCGGCTCGGCAGTCGACGCCATCAACGCGATCAAGGCAAAGGGTGTCACCAACATCAAATTCATGTGCATCGTGGCGGCCCCAGAGGGGCTCAAGGCGCTCCAGAGCGCCCACCCCGACGTGCAGATTTACTGCGCTTCGCTCGACAAAGGGCTCAACGAGCACGGCTACATCCTGCCTGGACTCGGCGACGCGGGCGACCGTATCTTTGGAACCAAATAAAAGGGTTTGCGCGCGCCGAAAGAAGCGTTGTAAAAAACTGTTTGATAGAACAAAAATCCGGCGATAGAATGCGCCGGATTTTTTCATCGCAAAAGCGTGGTTTCCGCATCTGATAAAACAAGCCCTATTTTTATCAAACACCAGCGTTCCTAGCACGACTGCGCACGCCCATTGGGATACTATGAGGTTCGCTCCCCGATAGGAAACGGCAAAAACCTCATGGGGTCGGTGCAACCGCCGCTCGTTTGACCGGACGCAACCACGGAAAACGCCCCAAAGGCGCGGCCGTGATCAGCCGCGCCTTTGGGGTTGTTCAGGGTTTTGGAAGGAATCCGGGGCGGAACCTGCCGCTGTGTCGTGCAGGTGGAGATAAAACCACTGCAGCAGCAGGGCGGACATCTCGTCGGTTTCGGTGACGCCGCAGCGGTACATCCACTGGTAGAGCGGGTCCCGCTCCCGGAGCAGGTGGTTGCGCACCCACAGGCCAAGGCCAAAGTGGTACTGGTGCAGTTGGAAAAACGGGCAGTCAGAAAATTCCCGCATCTGTTCAGCGGACAAATAGTTTTTTATACTTAAAAATGCATGATTGAGAAGAGTGCAAGGTTTCATTGTAATCACCAAGACATAGTGTATCACAGCGGTATGTAAAATGAAACAGAATGTCAGCACGCATTTGTAGAATGGTATTCTATTACAATACTGGAAAATACATGTTACACTTTTGTTGGTGATCAAATGAATTTTCAATACAAAGACCTGTACATTAAACTGGGTCTAAATATAACCTATTACCGCAAGGCCAACAGCATGACCCAGGACGCCCTCGCCGAGAAAATCGGCATTGACCGCACCCACATCGGCAAATTTGAAACCGCACGCTCCGGCGTGTCGCTCGACGTGCTCTTTGCCATCGCCGAAGCGCTCGACACCCCGATCTGCAAGTTCTTTGAGTTCCGGGACTAAAGGGAGAGACGATCCGAATAGCCGTTTGATTCTCGCCTCAGGAAAACCAACTGGAAGATAAGCGGACAGAACGAGAGGGAGGATATTTGAGCTCAGCCAGCCAAGCCTCACGTAGATGAGAAAATTTTGTCTGGTTAGGTCTATTTTATTCTAAACCAGTTGGAGGCTCACCGGGCAAAACGCTGGCCGAAAAGAGATTCAATCCCACAGGAATCCTGGGGAGAATGGGGCTGCCCGTCCCCCAATAGTTGCAGCGACCAGGGGATTCGGCATCCAATCGATCGGTTGTCTGAATTTCAAATTGCGCAGCCGTGAAATCCAGCGTCTGAAAAATAAATTTTTTGACAAAAACAACGAAGAGAGAAGAACAGCAGCTCGAATTGTACGAATCTCAATTAGGAGGGTATTATGTTTCGCATTGACGTTCGAAATTTGTCCTGGGTTCAGGGAGGAGTTGCCTGTGAGGACTACTGCGCACATGGGCATGTCACCGCATGGATTGGAAAAGAGGTGTTTTCGGATGACTGCACTGTGAGCTCCACTGCACTGTATCTGCTCAAGTCGCTCACCGAGGATCACATCATTTATCAGGAACAGCAGATGATGCCCTGTTGCGGGCATGCAATGATTGCCCGGGAAAACGGACGGCTGGACACGGTAGACATTTCCGGCTGTGACAATGGAATCGACTGGTCGGTTCTCCATGAGGATGGCGCAGTGAGATTGATTACCTGTACCGGAAATGAAACAGTCCTGCCCCTGCAGGAATATCAAAAGACAGTATTTGCCTTTGCTGATAAAATCGAGGCTTTTTATCAGCAAAGCGCTCCCAAAACACCTTTGTCAGATGAATTTGAACGGAAGGGGTATACCGCCTTTTGGAACGAATGGCACAGGCGCAGGAGAGGCTGAGAAGATAGGGAGTGTTATTCCGTATTTTTTCTAAGGCGTTTGAAGGACGGACCACCTGCGCGCCGAAGAGCTGTTTTAGGAAAGATCGTTTACAAAAAGGGATCCAACGCAGATGCCGTTGGATCCCTTAATTTTATATTTGCATAGAAAAACCGGGGCAGAAAAATGTGCTATTACCGGTATCGCTCTATTTCTTGGGGACTTCGAGAATCGCGCCCCGGTTGCCCGAGGTGACCATCGACGCGTAGCGCGCGAGGTAACCGGTGGTGATGCGGGGCTGCCGCGGAGTCCACGCCGCGCGGCGTTTCGCGAGCTCCTCCTCGCTGAGCTTGACGTTGATCTGGTTCGCCATGATGTCGATTTCAATGATGTCGCCGTTTTCCACCAGCGCAATCGGTCCGCCGACTGCCGCCTCAGGGGAAACGTGCCCAATCGCCGCACCGCGGGTTGCGCCTGAGAACCGTCCGTCGGTGATCAGCGCCACCGTGCTGCCGAGTCCCCGGCCCATGATCGCGGAGGTCGGATTGAGCATTTCCCGCATGCCGGGGCCGCCCTTGGGGCCCTCATAGCGGATGACCACCACGTCGCCGTCCACGATTTCGCCGCCCATGATCGCGTTCATCGCGTCCTCTTCGCAGTCGTACACCTTGGCAGGGCCGGAGTGCTGGAGCATTTCGGGCGCGACCGCAGAGCGTTTGACCACGCAGGAATCCGGCGCGAGGTTGCCGCGCAGCACCGCGATGCCGCCGGTGGTGCTGTAGGGGTTCTCGACCGGGCGGATGACCTCGGGGTCTTTGTTCGCGCAGCCCGCGATGTTCTCACCCACCGTCTTGCCGGTGCAGGTGATGAGGTCGGTCTCGAGCAGGCCGAGCTTGTTAATTTCGTTCATCACCGCATACACACCGCCCGCGTCGTAGAGGTCCTCGATGTGGTGGGGGCCCGCCGGGGCGAGGTGGCAGATGTTCGGGGTCTTGTCGCTGATTTCGTTTGCAATGTCAAGGTTGAGGTCAATGCCGCACTCGTGCGCAATCGCGGGCAGGTGGAGCATGCTGTTGGTGCTGCACCCGATCGCCATATCCATGGTCAGCGCGTTGCGGAACGCCCCTTCGGTGAGGATGTCGCGGGGGCGGATATTTTTTTTGAGCAGTTCCATAACCTGCATGCCGGCGTGTTTGGCCAGCCGGATCCGCTCGGAGTAAACCGCCGGGATGGTACCGTTGCCCGAGAGGCCCATGCCGAGCACCTCGGTAAGGCAGTTCATCGAGTTCGCGGTGTACATGCCGGAGCAGGAGCCGCAGGTCGGGCAGGTCTTTTCCTCAAATTCCTGTAATTTTTCCGCCGAGATTTTGCCCGCGCCGTAAGCGCCGACCGCTTCGGAGGCCGCCGAAAAGCTTACCTTGCAGCCGTCCACCTTGCCGGCGAGCATCGGGCCGCCGCTGACAAAGATGGTCGGGATATTGAGCCGCGCCGCCCCCATGAGCAGGCCGGGGACGTTTTTGTCGCAGTTGGGGATCATGACGAGCGCGTCAAATCCGTGCGCCATTGCCATCGCCTCGGTCGAGTCGGCGATGAGGTCGCGGGTGACGAGGGAGTATTTCATCCCCTGGTGGCCCATGGCGATGCCGTCACACACTGCAATGGCCGGGAACACCGCCGGGGTGCCGCCCGCCATCGCGACACCGAGCCGCACCGCTTCGGTGATCTTGTCAATGTTCATGTGGCCGGGAACGATCTCGTTGTAGGAGCTCACGATGCCGACGAGGGGGCGCTCCATCTCTTCCTTGGTAAAGCCGAGCGCGTTGAACAGCGCGCGGTGGGGGGCGTTCTGCGCGCCCTGCATGATTGCTTCACTTTTCATGGGAACCATCCTTTCATCTCTTGAGTTGTATAACAACATTATAGCTTGTTATACAACTATTGTCAACTTGTTCTTGTTTTGAACTACCAAACTCGCGCATTGCGTGGATGATGCAAGACAGCATCGCGGTTTTGCGCCGAATGGGTCGTGGTGTGTGATGAACTCCAGCCGCTGAGGATGTCCTTTATTACTGTTGTTCATCCATTAATCTTCTTGTATGCCAAATCCGCGCAACGCGTGGATGATGTGCAGCTGCATCGCGGTTTTTGTGCCGAGCGGGTCGCGGATTGCGGTGAACTCTATAATCATTCGATGGTCGCTGAGGATATATCCTCTGCCACAGCTGCTGTCAACCCGTTATTCTTCGGTGAGACCAAATCCGCGCATCGCGTGGATGATGTGCAGCTGCATCGCAGTTTTTGCGCCAAGTGGATCGCGGTTTGCGATAAACTCCATAATCATCCGGTGGTCGCTGAGGGTGTCCTCCACTACTGCGCCGGCGTGTTCCGACAGCCGCACCCCCG
The DNA here is from genome assembly GCA_965141735.1 of uncultured Oscillospiraceae bacterium. Lineage (GTDB taxonomy): Bacteria > Bacillota > Clostridia > Oscillospirales > Ruminococcaceae > Massilioclostridium. The sequence continues at coordinate 8,181 of CBCSOX010000023.1, forward strand.
AGTCGATCGCCTTGTAGATCACCGGCATCAGCCGCTCGACAAACTCGTTGTGTGCGGCCTGGTTGATCGCCTTGTGGAACGCCTGCTCGGTGAGGGTGCGATCCTCTCCGTTTTTGATCTGCTCCTCTTCGAGTCTGCCGTAGCGCAGAATGCGCTTGATCTCCTGAGGGGTCGCCCTCTGAGCCGCGTAATAGGCGGTCTGGGGCTCCACCATCAGCCGCATTTCATAGAGCGCCCGGATGTCCGGCTGGAGGGTCTCCAGATCGTCGAAGCGAATCGGGTGCTCGTGTTCCGCCCGCTCGACGACAAAGGTGCCTCTCCCCCGCCGGATTTCGAGCACGTTGTGGGAGGCAAGAATCCGGATCGCCTCCCGCAGCGTTGTCCGGCTCACCCCGAGCGACGCGGAGAAATCCAGCTCGTTGGGCAGCTTGTCCCCCGGCTTGAGGGTTTTGTCAATCGTGATCATCGACAGGATCTGTTCCGCGACCTGCTGCGCGAGATTGTGCGTTGGGGTCTCCAACCTGCCTCACCTCCTGTTGTGTGCAGTCTTATTATAGCAGAAAAGGAGGAAAACGCAAAGAGGAGGCTGCAAACTGCACCCCCTTTTCTACGAGAATTGCCGGACCACTTCCTCAGCGCTGTCCTATAAGAGCACCGGGAAGTGCTTCGATAGCTGCCAAGAGTAGTGCGAGAAACCTGCATTTAGACATTTTCCGACTGGCGCTGCACATGTGTTTCGCACAGAAACAGACTAAACCGTTGTTTTATGGGGGAAAATCACTCTGTTGCTGTTTTCAAGGACCTGTCCATTGCTCATCAAAAATTATTTACAATTGGCACGTTCTTGTAAAGCCTTTTGCAAAGAGGTATACTATTCTCTGCAAAAATAGACAAGTGCCCAGCGCTTTTTATTCCTTAAAAGGAGGTTTTCCCATTGGACAAAGCTCAGCAGATCTGGTCAGCGATCAAAAACAGCGTGACGAAAAACTTTGGGCACGCCACGCTGAATTTTATTTTTATTATCATCTTTATCAATGTATTTCAAATGGTCTTCGGCGCGGAAAATTCAATTGTCGGCGTCATCTTTACGATTATGATGTCCGCTTCGATGGTGCGGGACCTGACGGCGAACCCGGTCAGGCACCTTTTGGCTCAGGGAACCATCTTGGTGCTGATGGCCTCGGCTGCCTGCCTTGTCACAAGCGCGCCGCCGCTGTTGGCGCTGCCGGTCAACCTGGCAATGCTGTTTGTGATTCTATACGCCTTTACCTATGAGTATGTCAGTCAACTGTACTTTCCCTACATCCTTTCCTATCTGTTTATGGTGTTCATCTCCCCGATAACGCCCGGCCAACTGCCCAAACGCCTGCTGGGGATGCTGGTGGGGGCGGTGTGCATCATCCTCTATCAGCTTGTCAACGGGAGACAGCGGGTAGTGGAGACGGCCCAGGATGTGCTGGTGACGATGTGCGACAGCGCCAAACACTGCATCGACTGCCTGCTCACCGGGGAGGGCGTGCCGCAGGACCCCGAAAAGCTGCGCAGCGACCTGTGCAGGTTGAGCAAAATCATTTACGATCGCCGCAAAAAGGTGCTGTGCATCTCAGAGGCAGGCTTCTCAATGCTTGACGCCGGGCGGGGGCTCGAAAACCTTGTGCAGCTGCTTTACGAGTTGGAGGGCCCGGTGACGGAACAGCGCGCTCTGATGCTGCGCCAGGTTTCCCTTGAGCTGGATGAGGTCCGCTCGTTTTTGCTGCGGCAGACGCAGACGATTCCCCCATTTGATCCGGATGCATTCAATATTCCCGGGGACCCGCTATCCGGGCAGTTTGCCCAGTCCCTGGCCGACATCCGGGAGCACACGCTGGGAATGACCTTCCCGGAAAAGAGAACCCGCTACCGCAAAACCCTTCTCTCGGTGTCGACCCGTCTCAAAGCTGCCCTGGGGGTCAGCCCTGTACGGCTGGCCTATGCGCTGCGGGTTTCCTGTCTGCTCGCTTTTGGGACACTCACCGTACAGCTTCTGCAGCTGCCGCACGGAAAATGGATGCTGTTTACCATCGCGTCGGTGTCCCTGCCCTATGCGGACGACGTGGGGGCCAAGGCAAAAAAACGCCTTTTGGCTACACTCATCGGGGGGATTGTGGGAGCGTTGCTCTATTCGCTGATCCCCAGCTCGGCGGGGCGGACCGCCGTGATGATGCTGTCAGGCTATCTCTCCTTTTATTTCACCGATTACTCCGCAACCTTTGCCTGCTCCACAGTGGGGGCTTTGGGCGGCGCAGTTTTTGCAGGCGCATTCGGCTGGGCACCGGTAGGTGGCATGCTGCTCGTCCGGCTCTGCTATGTCCTTTTGGGCATTGGAATAGCGCTGTTGGCAAACTGCCTTGTTTTTCCCTTTCACAAAAAGCGGGCGACCCGTCAGCTTTGGGAGAAATACGAGGCCACAACTGGGCTGATCGCCAAGCTCTGCCGTTCGCAACAAAGGGATGCGCAGCTGTACTACAGTTTGGTCATTCAGGCCCATCTGCTCGAAGACAAACTCCTCGCCAATGCCAAAGACCTCAATTGGAAGGGAGCTCAGGAGGACCTGGCCCAATGCAAAGAGGCTGTTCGGCTGGCTCATTTTTCCCATCCGGCTCAAATTCATTCAGTCTAAGCCTAGTGACAGCCGGCAGCTGCAGGTTAGCTGTGCAGCAAATTTGCAGGAAAATGTGAAAGGGAAAAACAGCGAGACTTATCTGTTCAAAATTTTTAGGAATTGCGTTTTTTCTGAACAGCCCTTTTTTGAGAGGAACAGACAGGCTTGGGCCCAAAGAGGGATAGCCACCCTCAGTGTGATTCAAAAATAAATCAGTTTGAAGCTGATTGAGGAATCCTGCGCACAAAAAACCGCCTAATTCACAGGAAATGAATACGCCGCTGTTTTGAATACGCGTAAATCAGCACGGCAAATCAATGCTCTTATGCTTTTTTTCTACGGACTTTGCTGGCTAATTTGGAACAAATTACAGAAAGGTGCGTAAATTTATTAGTGAGGAGATGATAACCGTGTACACTGAACATGAACTCAGAGAATTACGCAAGGCAATTTATGAGTTTACTGCCGATCAGCTGATGTGGGAAGTACTGTACATCAATGCTGTAGCGCAGCACTCTCCTGCCCTTGACGTAGTGCGAAATAAATTGTTGTCATTGCCAAAAACATTTGGATTGATCATGCAGAATTCAGTGCGTTCGCCCGATGTTAAAGAGTTAACGCAAGCAGTCTACCAAACGACGCAGCTGTTTGTCCAGTATGTGGATTGTGTTTTCCACGGGGGCACTGATGAGGCCGCGCTCAGACAAGAACTCAAAGAGAACACTCAATTGATTTCCAAGTGTTTACACAAAATAAATGCGAAATGGGGAACCGCGCAATGGATGGCTTTGATTCAACATCAAGTTGAACTCATGGACGCAGTGATGAACAGTGCAAAACAGGGAAAATATGAAACCTGGGAAAATGTTCTTCCAATCATCCGCAAATTAAAGATGGATATGGCAGATTATTTGGCACAGGGCATCTGCAGCGCGAATCCATGAGTTTTTGCCCCGGCAATCCGTCAGCCGGCGCGTCATCCCCAATCGGAACGGAAAAAGGATCAGGAAACCGAATTGCGTCCAGACTTTTGTGAGAGAAGCGACAATTTAAGACTCTCTGATTTAAGCGCAGACATTCGGGTGAGACATACAAATACCTGCGGCGCGCACACGGTTGCCCCGCAGGTGTGTTTTTTTGCCACAAAAAGAAAAGAGCCATAACGCAGAGCGTGTATGGACTTAGTTTAAGAACCGTTGGTGAAATAGAGACCCGCTAACGACGCGGGTGTTCCGCTAAAAACTCGCGGGCGCGGCTTGTTCACCGCAGATGTGAATTTTTGCTGCCAAAAAGATATCTATTATAAACGCAAACGAAAACGTGAAAGAAAAGACTGAACCCGGAACACGAACTGCGTCCAGGCTTAGCCTGCTGGGAAGCGTTGATAAAAAGATACCCGCTTAAACGCGGGCGCAAAACAAAACGCACCCCACACAGTGAGGTGCGCGATTTGTCTGCGGCGACTCGCCGCTGGTGCCGCTGACCGGACTTGAACCGGTACGTTGTCGCCAACGAGGGATTTTAAGTCCCTTGTGTCTGCCGATTCCACCACAGCGGCGTAAAAGAACTACTTTATTATAGCGGTTCTGAAATTGTTTGTCAAGAATCAGTTGAAAAACTTCGCCTTGTCCGCAAAAGGAGTTGATTTTTTTCTTAAGGTGATATATAATAGTAAAGTCTCATTTGCCCCCATAGTTAAATGGATATAATAAACCCCTCCTAAGGGTTGGTTACAAGTTCGATTCTTGTTGGGGGTGCCAATGAAACAGATGCTGCACACCGCTCAAGCCGGGGTGCGGCATTTTTTAACTCTTTGAAAATCAGCGGGCGGAGCCGGCCATGGAGACGCGTTTCATCTGCATGGTTCACGGGCAGTGCCGACTGGGTCGTTTTACAATTGAACTGCAAAGCAGTCTGTCTTCACCGCGGATCAGGGCTGTGCTCTTGATTGGCAGACAATCGGGACGGAGAACGCTGTGTTTGAGAAAACCGCGGCGTACAGCCCATTGCCCCGCGCCGCCAGTACTGTCTGCAACAGGCTGGTTTTTCCACTTGACTTTGGGCGGAAAATTCGATACGCTCTGAATGCACCAATTAAAAGGAGAATTTGAATGACCAGGGACCTCACGCGGGGCAATCCCGCAAAACTGATTTTGACCTTTACCATTCCTCTTTTGATCGGCAATATTTTTCAGCAGCTCTACAGCATGGCTGACACGATCATTGTCGGGCGCACCATCGGCGTCAATGCGCTCGCTGCAGTTGGCGCGACCGGCTCGCTGTCCTTCTTGATTCTCGGCTTTGCCCAAGGCCTGACCGCTGGTTTTTCGGTGATCACAGCACAGCGGTTCGGCGCGGGGGATTACAGCGGGGTGAGAAGGAGCGCTGCGGTGAGTGCGGTGCTCAGCGGCCTCATTACCCTGCTTCTCACCGCAGTGAGTGTCATAGGGGTGCGCCCTCTGCTCGAGCTGATGAACACCCCGGCGGACATCATCGACGACGCCTATCGCTACATCGTCGTCATCTTCTGGGGAATCGCCGCATCCATGCTCTTTAACCTGCTCTCCAACATCATTCGCGCCCTTGGGGACAGCAAAACCCCGCTGCTCTTCCTCGTCGTGGCCTGCCTGCTCAACATTGCGCTCGACTTTTTGTTTATCCTCGCCTTTCGCATGGGGGTGGCCGGAGCGGCCTGGGCAACGGTGATTTCACAGTTTGTTTCGGGGGTTCTCTGCCTGCTCTACATCGGAAAACGCCTCCCCATTCTGCGGGTGGAACAGCAGGACTGGAAGCTGCAGCGAGACGTTGTCCTTTCTCATCTCAGGGTCGGTTTGCCCATGGCGTTTCAGTCCTCCATCATCGCAATCGGCGCGATGATCCTCCAGGGCGCCCTCAACGCGCTCGGCTCGGTCGCGGTCGCGGCGTTTACAGCGGCGCAGAAGCTCGACACCCTGATCATCCAGCCGCTGATGTCGTTTGGCATCACTATGGCCACTTATGTCGCGCAGAACTATGGCGCGGGCAACCTTCCCCGCATCCGCAAAGGGGTGCGGCAGTGCAGCGTAATGTCGGTCGCCATCAGCCTGCTCGGCGGGCTGCTCGTCATCCTTGCGGGAAAACCGCTGGTGCGCATTTTTGTGGGCAGCGGTCAGAATGAGGTGGTGGATCTCGCACAGGTGTATCTTGTGATCAATGGGGCGTGCTACTGCATCCTCGCGCTGCTGTTTATTTACCGTTATACCCTTCAGGGGCTTGGAAAGAGCCTGGTGCCGACGGTGGCCGGGGTGATGGAGCTTGTCATGCGCACCCTCGCCGCAGTCTTTCTCGCCCAAATCGTCGGGTTTGCGGGGGTCTCTTGGGCCAACCCCATCGCGTGGGCGGGCGCTACGATTCCGCTTGGCATTGCCTATTTTGTCATGATCTCCCGCCTCGGAAAGACAGGCGGCCGGCAGAGGGCAGCTGCATGCGGCAAGCCAAACAAGGACAAAATGCGGTGATTAGTCAGATTTTATACATTCTTTATTCAATTTTTGTATGATTATTCATATCTCATTTGAATCTCTTGCAAATTGAGCTTGTTTATGGTAAAGTAATGTCAAATGAAGATGAAAATACAGGAGGTTTCTTATGAAAAAGGTATTGGCACTCGTTCTTGCTGCGGCACTGAGCGTCTCTGTGTTTGCAGGATGTGGCGGTTCCGGCAAAAGCGGCAGCAAGCTCGACCAGATAAAGAAATCGGGCGAAATCGTGATGTACACCAACGCAGAATTCCCGCCCTATGAATACCTCGGCGACGACAACAACGTCGCGGGTGTCGACGTCGAAATCGGCCAAGCGATCGCCGATTCGCTCGGCGTAAAGCTCAAAGTGCAGAACACCAACTTTGAGGGCATTGTCGCCGGCATCGCGTCGGGCAAAGGTGACCTCGGCCTCTCCGGCATCACCATCACTGCGGAGCGCAAAAAAGAGGTGGACTTCTCGGTTCCCTATGTCGAGTCGGTTCAGTACCTCGTCATCCCAGAGGACAGCGACATCGAGACCATGGAAGACCTCGCGGGCAAAACCTGCGGCGGCCAGACCGGCACCACCGGCTTCATGCTCGTTGACGATGAAATCAACGGCACCAACGGCGCGGCAGGCGTCCTCAAAGGCAAGGATGCAACGGCCAAGGCGTACAACAGCGCCCCCACTGCGATGCTCGACCTCCAGGCAGGGAGAATCCAGGCGGTTGTCATTGACGAGCTCGTCGCCATTGAGCTTGCCAAAGCAAACCCCGGCTACAAGGCGATCCCCTTCAAATATGAGGACGGAAATCCGGTTGCCGAGCAGTTTGCAGTCGCTGTGAAAAAGGGCAATGACGACCTGCTCGAAGCGGTCAACAAGGTGGTTCAGGACCTCGTGGACAACGGCAAGATTCAGGAGTTCATCGACAAGCACGCCGACAGTACCGGGGACGCTGAATAATCCGATCTAAAGTGCGGTCGTTTGCGCAGAATTTCTGCGCAAACGATTGTTTTATAGTACAAACCAGCAGGGAGGTTTTGTAGAGATGGGTTTCATAGACTCTTTTGTTGACAAATTTCAAACCACCTTCATCGTCAATGACAGGTGGCTGCTCTTCCTCGACGGCTTTAAAGTCACAATCATCATGGCGGTTTTTGCCACCCTGCTGGGTGTCATCATCGGCACGATTGTGGCAATCGCCAAGGTGTACAGCTTCCAGACAGGCAAGCTCAAGATCCTTGACAAAATTCTGAGCGTTTATCTGACGGTGTTCCGCGGCACGCCAATCGTCGTCCAGCTCATGATCTGGTACTTTATCATACTCACAAGCGTCGACAACGGGGTGCTCGTTGCGATCATCGCGTTCGGCATCAACTCGGGCGCCTATGTCGCGGAAATCGTCCGCGCGGGCATCCTTGCCATTGACAAGGGCCAGACCGAGGCGGGGCGCTCTCTCGGCCTCAGTTCCGGCCAGACGATGAAATCGATTATTCTGCCTCAGGCGTTTAAAAACATCCTGCCCGCGCTCGGCAACGAGCTCATCGCGCTGCTCAAGGAGACTTCAGTCGTCGGTTACGTGGCGGTGGTGGACCTCACCAAGGTCGGCGACCTCGTCCGCAGCAGGACGATGGATGCGGTGTTCCCCCTGCTCGCGGTGGCGCTTGTCTACCTGCTGCTCGTCATCGGGCTCACGGCGATTCAGAAACGGATTGAAAGGAGGCTGAGACAAGGTGATCGACGTTAAGAATCTCGAAAAGAAGTTCGGCGACCATGTTGTGCTCAAGGACATCAACGAACACATTGAAAAGGGCGAAAAGGTCGTCATCATCGGCCCCTCCGGCTCAGGAAAATCCACCTTTCTTCGCTGCCTCAACCTGCTCGAGACCCCAACTGCGGGCGAGATCTGGATTGACAATGAACAGATCAATGCCCCCAAGGTCAACGTCAACAAGCTACGCCAAAAAATGGGGATGGTGTTTCAGCACTTTAACCTTTTCCCCCATCTGACCGTCAAAAAGAACATCACCCTCGCACCGGTCAAGCTCGGCCTGATGAGCCAGGAGCAGGCGGACAAACGCGCGATGGAGCTGCTCGAGCGGATCGGCCTGCCCGACAAGGCGGACGAGTACCCCAACATGCTCTCAGGCGGACAGAAACAGCGCATCGCGATTGTGCGGGCGCTCGCGATGAACCCTGAGGTGATGCTGTTTGACGAACCGACCTCTGCGCTCGACCCCGAAATGGTCGGCGAGGTGCTCGAGGTCATGAAGGAGCTTGCGCGCGACGGCATGACCATGGTTGTCGTCACCCACGAGATGGGCTTTGCCCGCGAGGTCGGCACTCGAGTGCTGTTTATGGACGAGGGCAACATCCTGGAACAGAACAGCCCGGAGGAGTTTTTTGACAACCCGAAGAATCCCCGCCTCAAAGACTTCCTCTCCAAAGTGCTCTAACTTGAAGAATGAAACCCCCTTTGCCTCTCATACACTGGTGGCAAAGGGGGTTTTTGTATGCTGAGGAAAAAAGTTCTGCCTGTGCTCGCCGTGCTGGCACTGGTTGCAGTGCTCGTCGGGTGTTTCAACCGGGGGAACACTGCGCAAAATGCGGCGCTGCAAAACGAGTTTTCACTGATTGCCTCGATCAGTTATCAGGGGATACAGGCCAAGGGAACGATCAGCAAGGCAGGGGAATGCTATCAGCTGCAGATTACCGAGCCGGAGGCGCTCAGCGGCATGGGGTTTGAGTACGATGGGGAAAAGGTCAATGTGAGCTATCTCGGACTGAGCGTGGGGGTGGACAAAAACACCATTTTGACCTCAGCGGCGGCTTCGATCGTCTCCTCGTTCAATCATGCGCTTATCGGCAGCGGAACGAATGTCAAAAACGACGGAGACAATTTTGTGATCACCGGAAAAACCGAGAGCGGCGCCTACAAGCTGACAGCCAGCAGGACGGACGGAACCCCGGTTTCCCTCGAACTGCCCGACAGCAAGCTCAGCTGCGCGTTTTCCAAACCTGAGGGATAAGCTGTGAAAAAATTTGCTTTTTTCTGTCGCCTGTGGTAGGATAAAAGAAAAACAACGGAAAGAGGCTGATTCGATGAGGAAAAAACAACCGGGCAGCATCGCTTTGGCGATCCTGCTCACCTTCTTTATGGTGTTGAGCGGAACCTTTTTTGTCAACTCCGCCGTTGCGCGGGATACCCTAAAGCCGGAGAACATCCGGGCAGAAATTGATGCGTCAGGGCTGACGGGCAAGGTGGAACGCAGAATCGGCGCCGCATCGGAGGGCCTTGAGGCCATTGCGAAGGAAATTGTCGAGTCCTCAGAATTCAATCAGCTTCTGGACCGGTATTCCGAATACATTTCAGAATACTTGCTCTCGGGCAGCACCGACAAGCAGATCAGTAACCAGGAACTCAGCGACTTGGTGAGTTCTTATATGAAAAAGCACGCCTCTGGGTTCGAAGCTGCGGGCGACCTTGTCGATCGGATGATCGAGGGCGCGGTAAAAGCGGCGGATTTGTCCAGCATTTTTGCCCGGATTGACCAGGCAATTCCCGAGCCGGCGGGAGGGCTCATGCTCTTTGCGCTCAACCGGGTGACCTGTCTCGTCTGCCTTGGGCTGACCATTCTCTTTCTAGTGCTGCTGCTCTTTGCGGCGCGTCCGCGCAGGCTGCTCGGCTTTGCCGGCGCTGGGGCGGCGCTGATCGGCGTGGGCACGATTTACGGCTCGGACTTTATGGTCAGCATTTTTGGGGATGTCTCAAGCAATGATGTTGTGACAAGCCTCCTCTCAAAATATGGGGAAGCGGCCGCTTCGCTCGGCACTGTCTTGGCAATTGCCGGCGCAGCCGCACTGGTCGTAGGTATTTTGGTCGCGATCGTAACAGGGCGAATCAGCCGGAATCGTTATTGGTAAATTGGAAAACACGCGCGCCAGGCTCTTTGTGCGTTCCGGGTCTCAAAGGGGACTTCGGTGTGCACAAAGAGCCTGGTTTTTCTTGTTTTGTCTGAAAATCCGATTAGCTGACCCCGCTGTGGCCGCCAGCCTTGGGGAGAGATCTGACTTGGCATCGGTGCAGCTGGGACAGTTGGACGTGCTGCGCGGATCACCTTGATTCCATTTTTCAGCCTCTCTTGGATCGGAACAGTTGCCGGTTTGTAGAAATGTGCCCTTTGAATAGCCGGGAACCACTGTAGAGGCTGCATGTTTCCTCTCTCAACGGTGATCCGCTCGGGGCGTGAATTTGCCGGTGCTCAAAACAGAAAGCGCCTGATGTAAAAAGGGCACTACTGCAACCACTGCGCCGGTGAACAGGATTTGAACATTGAAAATGGGGTTACCAATAGATCGTTCAGCCAAATAGCCTATTGGATATTTAAAAACGGAAAAATCATGTTCAGCATGACTTTTTCGTATCGTGGAGTGTGTGATTCAGATTCCCATTGCGTGGTTTCAATCCTATTGATTCGTTGCCGAACAAATAGCCTGAAAAAAGCATTTCCGAATTCATGGGAGATTCAATCGAGCAGAGCAGTCCGATGCTAGTTTGGGAATCCGTAAGCAGAAGAACTGCCTATCGAAACACCGAAGGTTGATGTGAGGGCGAGAATGCTCATGCAGCAGGAAGACCTGCAAAGACAAGAAAAGAATACAAAGCGGATCGGTTAAAAAAGAGTGGGAAAGTAGAGCTGTTTGAATTGATCAGAGCATGGCCGCAGGTCGAGAACAAGCGGCAGCGGGGCACTTTAGCCAAATTGAAAGTACCCCTCGCGATGCAAGGACTGTCTGCTGTCACTTTTACAGAAAAACCCCGGTATTCACCGGGGCGTGTTGTTATTTTCCGGGCTTTTTTCGCACAGGAAATGAAAATTTCTCGGTGTCCTGCCCAGTTGACTGGCCTTTTTCCTGAATAAAATGTTCTAGCGTGATCTGATGGTATACGTTATAATCGGGCAGCTTTACGTCGAACGGCAGGCCGCCGTAAATAAGGGCCTGATGGATAAACATATTGACTGCATCGGATATGGTAATCCCGAGGTCTGCGAACAGCTCCTCGGCTTGTTTTTTTACGTCCGGGTCAATGCGGACGTTTAAATTCGCTGTTTTGGGCATTTCAGTACCTCCTGCCGCGAGTGGGCCGATTCATTTCCCCTGCATGCCTCGCCCCGCTTGTATGGTGTGAAAGATCCGCTGGATTGCCCTGCCGGGAACCACCTGGTGCGTCCCTTAAAAATTTCAATGAAGCGGTCAGCTTTCACATGTTTTTGCTGACAGTGTTGTTGCAAATCAGACTGTCTAGCTCCCATGCTTCTTATTTTATCACCAATTTGTTTTTCTGACAATCCTGTTTTGAAACTATTTTGCGCAGCAAAAACGATACACCCAATGCCATTACTTTGATGATCGCGGGGCAGAAGCGCCGACGCGCGCAGTGGGAGCAGAGCAGACGGCTTTCAAATGACGATTTTACAGCTTGGCAAAAGGTTTGTGCGGGGCACTGCAGCAAGAGAGAATTCCCCGGTATGCACACCGGGTTCAGAGGGAGGCCTGCGCAAGGTGTTTTTAACTTCGGGTCAAAACAGGGGCTGGGGTCAGGAGAGAATCTCATCCGGAAACGCGATCGCCGCCCCCCTCGGTTCATGGATGTACACTCTGACAAGTCTGAAAGCATTGCAGGACAGCTGGGTCACCGTCTTGGTGCTGTCCGAATAGGAATGGGAAAGTGAGACGCTACGCAAAAGTAATTTGGTTCTGCCCAATCAGATAAAATACCCGCCGCTCCCCCGTTTCGGCCATAGCCACGGGGATTGCGACGGGCATTTCATTTTTCATCGTTTTACGGCATGGCGTCGGTGTACACTTTGCCTGCCGTAGGGGTGATCGAACGCGCATTGAGCAGCTCCGAGACGGTGACAATCTGATAGCCCCGCTTTACAAGCTCGGGCACCACGATTTCAACTGCATCCGCGGTTGAGCCGTAGAGGTCGTGCATCAGGATGATGTCCCCGTCCGACACGTCCCGCAGAACTGTGTTTGCAACTGCGTCTTTGTCGCGGGACTTCCAGTCGAGGGTGTCGAGATTCCACAGGGCGAGCGGTTTGTTAACCATCGCCTTGACTGTGTCGTTGACCGCGCCGTAGGGCGGGCGCAGCAGTGCGGGGGTGACGCCGATGAGGGTTTGGATTCGGGTATCCGTCTCGTTGACCTGGTAGTTGAGGTCTTCGGTTCCCAGTTTGTTGAGGGAGGCGTGGCTGAAGGTGTGGCTCCCGATTTCATGTCCTTCCTCATATTCCCGCTTGAGCACGTCGGCGTAGCTGTCCACCCGGTTGCCCAGCACGAAAAAGGTCGCGCGTGCGCCGTTTTGCTTGAGAGTGTCGAGAATGCGGGGGGTGTTGACCGGGTGCGGCCCGTCGTCAAACGAGAGGGCGACCATTGGTTTGCTCGGGTCAATGGCGGGCGCCTGTGCGGGCTGGGACGGCTCGGGTGGGGTGTCGGTTTGCGACGGCTCGGTGATAGCGGGGGTGAGCTTTCCCTCGGTGCCGATTTTAAGAAACCCATCCAGGTCAGAAAACGGAATGGTGACCATCGGGATGCCGTAGCTGCCTGCGAAGAGCTGGTATTTATCAAAATACAGCACTAGAGTTCCGTCCCGCAGGGCAAACTTTTGGAAGGTTTCGGGGTCGTTGATCGCGGTCTGGAACTGCTCCTCCTGAACCGCTTCCCTGTACAGGTCGCTCTGCTCAAACTGCTGTACTGCGAGTTTGGAGAGAACCGGGCGGTAGTCCCCCTGGAATACATCGTCGAGTGTCAGCTGCTTTTCCTCCTTGAGATCGAACACCAAGGTGTCAACCTGCTCATCGGGGTGGGCAAGGGAGGAAAAATTGTAGTCATAGGAGAGGACAACCGATGCGGTGTTCTCCCCCATCACATAGGAGGAGTACTCCACCAGCAGTTCGGACTGGAGGCTTGGATCATTTGCGGCGTATTCCGCCCTTTGGCGCTCAAACTCGGCTTTGATGTCATCCACTTTTTGTTTGATCATCTGGTCGATCGCATCAATGCCGAGCACAGGGTAATGAATGCTCTCGGCATTTGCCGGATCGTCGTTGACGATCGATTCAGTGGTTCCAATCTCATGGTCTTCCGAGATTTGCGGGAAATTGAGCTGCTGCGCGAGCGCCTGCACCTCGTTATAGGTAGGGCCGGAGGAGGCTGAATTGTTTTTCTGTGGGGGATAAAACAGCCACAATCCGGACATAATCAGCACGACGACAAGAAGGACAATCAGGAGGATCCTGATCAATGGTTTTGATTGTTTCATACGCATCCTCTTTTATCTTTATAAATTCTTTTTTAGTGTGCAACACTGAAGTCTGGAATATAAGTGGACTGTTTTGGAAAAGGCTATTCCGCAGATTTAAGCGCTTCCACCATGTTGATTTTTTTGAGTTTAAAATGAATGACAAAGTTGACAATCAGCGAAAAAGCAAAGGTGAGCACCCCGGCGAGCAGGTAGCTGAGCGCCTTGATCGAGCGGTTAAAGATCACGATGTCGGTCTCCACCGTCGAGATGACAAACTGGGCCAGAAAGATGCCGAGCACCAGCCCCACTGCCACCCCGATGAGGGTGAGTACGATGTTTTCTCGGTAGACATAGGCGGAAACCTCCTTGTCGTAAAACCCGAGCACCTTGATGGTGGAGAGCTCCCGCATCCGCTCCGAGACGTTGATGTTGGTGAGGTTGTAGAGCACGACGAACGCGAGCGCTGCCGCCGAGAGGATGAGCACCACGATGACCAGGTCAAGGCTGCGGATCGTCTTGTCGAACGCGTCGCGGATACTGCCGTAAAGCGCGACCTGCTGGACAACGTCCTGTTTGGCAAGGAAGGAGGAGAGCGTCTCCTCAGCGGAGACATCCCCGTCGGTGAGCTGGATGAGGACGGCGTTTGTCTCGGGTTCCTCTCCGAACACCTCTGTGTAGTAGTCGGGGGAGAGATAGATATAGTGCTGAATATAGTGTTCGGTCACCGCCGCAATCCGCACCTCATGCTGCCCGTTGTCGCTGTCCACGAGGGTCAGGGTATCCCCTGGGCCGACGTCCATCAGCTGGGAGAGGCGTTTGGTGATCACAGCACCGCTGTCGTCCAAGGTGATCGGGTCAGGGTTGCGCAGACGGACGAACTCGTCGATTTGAGACAGATCCTGCGGCACGAGGAGGCTGACCGACTGCTGGCGGTTGTTTCCGCTCGCGTCGACGGTGTTCTGATACACCTTGCAGTTGCCCGCGACCTCAGCTTCCCGGCTGAGGTCGGCGTAAAAATCGTCGAGCTCCTCGCTGTCCGCCTTGGTGTTGAGCACTGCGATGGCGTCATACTGGTAGATGTCGCCGAACTGCGCGTCCCCGATCCCGGAAATCGAGTCTTTGATGCCAAACCCGGTGAGCATGAGCGCGGTGCAGCCCGCGATGCCGATGACCGTCATGAGCATCCGCTTTTTATACCGGAATAGGTTTCGCGATGTGACTTTGACGATAAATGAAAAGTGGTTCCAGAGAAAGGGGATCCGCTCGAGCAGGATCTGCTTGCCCGGCTTGGGCGCCTTGGGCCGCATGAGAGTCGCGGGCATTGGGATGAGTTCGGAATAGCTGACTGCGACCGCGGTGACGGTGGTGCAGATCAGGGCCGCAGCGATCGAGACAAGGGAATACAGCAGGGGATACCCAACGATCAGGCTGGGCAGGGTGTAGAGCATCCCGTAGGCGTCAAAGATCAGCCTGGGGAACAGGTTGTAGCCGATGAGCAGGCCGGAGATGCTTCCGAGCAATGCCGCAAGGGTTGCGTAGAGGAGAAATTTTCCCATGATGTCGAACTTGCTGTAGCCGAGCGCCTTGAGGGTGCCGATCTGGGTGCGCTGCTCCTCCACCATGCGGGTCATTGTCGTCAGGCAGACGAGGGCGGCGACCAGAATGAAAAAGACGGGAAACACCGACGCCACATTGTCAATGCGGTCGGAGTCGTCCCGGTAGGAGGTGTAGCCGGGGTTGACCGAGCGGTCAAAGGTGTAGTAGGAAACCGGCGCGAGACTGTCGAGCTGTTGTTCGGCGTCAAGCAGCTTCTGCCGGTTTTGCGGCAGCTCCTTCTCCGCCTTGACCCGGTTCTGCTCGTACTCCGCAAGGCCGTTGGCGTATTCTGCGCGGCCGTTGTCGAGCTGCTGCTTCGCCTCGTCGAGCTGTTTCTTCCCTTCGGCGCGCTGGGTTTCGAGCTCTTTTTTGCCGCTCTCATACTGGGCGATTCCACTGTCGAGCTTGAGACGGGCGATCTGCAG
>CBCSOX010000024.1:0-23534 GCA_965141735.1 uncultured Oscillospiraceae bacterium
TCCCGCGTGCGTTCGTTTTTGGGGTTCCCAAAAATCTCTTCCGGGCTGCCCTCTTCCAGGAATACGCCCTGATCCATAAACACGACGTGATTGGCGACCTCCCGTGCAAACGCCATCTCATGGGTGACAACAATCATTGTCATTTTCTCTTCGGCCAGCGCTTTCATCGTGCCGAGCACCTCTCCGGTGAGCTCCGGATCGAGCGCAGAGGTGGGCTCGTCGAACAGCAGGATATCGGGATGCATCATCAGCGCCCGCGCAATTGCAACCCGCTGCTTTTGTCCGCCGCTGAGGTTGGCGGGGAATTCATCTGCTTTGTCGAGCAGGCCGACCTTTTTGAGGTACAGGTCACTATCCTGCCGCACCTGTTCCACTGTGGCCTTCATGACCCGGCGGGGTGGAAGCTCAAGATTTTTCCGGACAGTCAGATGGGGGAAGAGGTTGAAATGCTGGAACACCATCCCCATTTTTTCTGTCACCGCCCGCATTTGGGCGTTTGAGGGGTATCTCCCATCTTGGACCAGCGTGCTCCCCTCAATCTCAATCGTCCCTCCGCTGACCTTTTCAAGGTTGATCAGGCAGCGCAGCATGGTGCTTTTTCCCGAGCCGGACGGGCCGATCACCGCGATGACATCCCCTTTGTTGACGTCAAACGAGACATCTTTGAGGACTTGAAGTTTCCCAAAAGATTTTTTTAGGTGTTCAACATGAATCAGTGACATAATCTTTCCATTCCACCGCTGCCGTTGCGGTTTGTTCTTCATCCCGCGGCTTGGATACCGGGATGTTACGCGTCCTCTCCAAAGGACAGTTTTTTCTCAATCCGTTTGAGGCCAAATGAGAGAATTGTATTTAAAATCAAATAGATGATCGCCGCGATAAAATAAGCGGAAATGTTGTAGGTGCCGTTGACAATTGTCTTAGCCTGGGTCAATATTTCCACCACACCGACTGAGTAGAGCAGCGCTGTGTCTTTGACCAAAGTGACCGCTTCATTGCTCAGCGTGGGCATACAAACCCGCACCATCTGTGGGATGATAATGCGAAACATCGTCTGGCCTCGACGGAGCCCGAGCACTTGGGCCGCCTCATACTGCCCCTTGTCCACTGCGAGCAGACCACCGCGGAAGATCTCGGCAAAATAAGCAGAATAGTTAATGATAAAGGCGACGGTTGCTGAGGCGAACCGGTTGCTGATAAAAATGGCCGGTCCAATCACCGGTAAATAATAAAGGCCAAAGCAGAAAAACAACAGTTGGAGCAGAAGAGGTGTCCCCCGGACAATATAGATATAGGCCCGCGCAAGCATTGCAAGGGGTTTTATTTTACTTTTGGCAATCATCGTGATGCAAAACCCCAATGGGATCGAACAGATGATGACAATTGCAAACAGACAGACCGTGTAGCCGCCGCTTTGAATCAGGGTGAGAAAAATATTCCAAAACTCCATGAAAGACCGCCATTCCGCCAAAAGGCTAATGTAATAAATAAAAATCAAAGACAGTTTGTATTATTATAACACTTTAGCGTGCTAAACCGCCAATTCAGTAATGCGCCAAAATCCGCTGTTTTCAGCAATTAACTGTTGTTTTCTATGAAATTCTTCAAAATTCTTATACTTTTAAAACATGCTGCTGTCGTACAAGAAAAATTTGGAATGAACTTCAAATATTACTCATATTCGGTTTCTTATTTTATACTTCATTTGACAAAAATATCATATTGATATACCGCGCAGTTGCGTCTGAGGAAAATTACAACAATTTATTGATTCAAAACAACAAGTAGTCTCAAAGCCATTCCAAATCTGTTGAAAATTCCTTGCTTTCTTTTTTGTAAAACCGTATAATAGTAGTATCTGAATAAATACACAGTGGAAGGATCAAAAAAGAGATGGAACTGCTGGAACAGAAACAACTTCTCAGCGGGCTGCGACAATTCTGCCGAAAATTTTTAGAGATCAGCCCTTGTTTTACAAGGTCTGCAACTCTGCAATTATTCACCCAAAAGTTTGTCGCTCTGCTCAGCACTTTGCTCCCAGTGGAGGATGTCATCCTCATTCGCCTGCCCGGGCAGTTCAGCCATCAGGACATGGAAGCAGAACAGGTGCTTGCACATGGCTTTCTTCCCCAGCTGACCGAGCGGTTTGTGCCCCGCATAACGGAACGGTTCGAAACCGGTGGGAGCATTTCGGACGCGGAACTCGAGGGATGGATCGCACAGCTGGACCCCGATATGTCCCGGCAATTCAACTATACCATTCTGCCGGTGCAGTATGAGCATTTGATTGGACTGGCCCTTTTTGGGCGGCAGTGCAGCTGCGGAAGTTGGAGTGAGGAAGAAAAGCGAATTTTACAGGTTGCCTGCACCGTGGCTGCCGGGCTGTTTTCCGGCCGGGAATACTATCATGCGCAGGAACTGTACCGCCTGGTCTTAAATTCTACCATGGACAGCATGAGCGCAAGCGTATATGTCACTGACCCCAAAACCGACCAAATCCTTTTTATGAACAAAAGCATGAAAAAGACGTTCGGTGTGGACCATCCTGAGGGAAAAACCTGTTGGAAAGTCCTGCAAAAAGGGATGCAGCAACGCTGTCCCTTCTGCCCTATCACCCATCTCCAGTCGGAAGAGGGAACCTCTTCCTTCCAATGGGAGGAATGCAACACCCTGACCGGCAGGGTTTATGAAAACCACGACTGTCTGATCCGCTGGGTCGACGGCTCGACCGTCCACTTGCAGCAATCCATCGATATCACCGATTCCAAAGAATTCTCAAAGGAAGAGGCCTTGGACGGACTCACCGGCCTGCCCAACCGCAGGACGGGCAAACTGGAGCTTGTGTCCACTCTCGAAACAGCGCGCCGGGAAGGGCAGCCGGTCACTGTGGGATTGTACGACATCAACCTTCTCAAAGAGGTCAACGATACCTATGGCCACAGCGAGGGGGACCGCATGATCCTCCTGGTTGCAAAGGCATTTCAGGACAGGCTAAGTCCAAAGGACCTCTTGTTCCGGCTCAGCGGAGATGAGTTTATCTTTGTGCTCTACGGTGTCGGCAAGGCGGATGTCTTGGAGTTGATCCGCCTGGTGGAAATGGACCTTAAACAGAAGCGGGATGCGCTACATCTGAATTACCTGCTCGAGTTCTGCTACGGCCTGCTGGAGATATCCCCCAAGGAAATTCTCTCCCTCCCTGAAGTCCTGACAACAGTGGATGAGGCAATGTACGAAATGAAGAGGCGTTTCCATGTCAAACAGAACGAGCGCAGTTTTCTAGAGCGTTCCCCCTCCCTTGAGGCCGTATCTTTTGACTATGACAAGGAATATTTGTTTGATGCGATTGCTGAGAGCATGGACGACTACCTCTATGTCTGCAACATGAAAACCAATATGTTCCGCTACTCCCCCAACATGGTGGAGGACTTCGGACTTCCAGGCGAGGTGATGACTGACGCAGCCTCCTGGTGGGGCACCCGGATTCACGAAGAGGACCGGCAGGCTTTTTTGGAATCCAACCAGGAAATTGCCGACGGGAGGGCGGAGTCGCACAGCATTGAATACCGGGCAAAAAATCGTCTGGGCGAGTGGACCTGGCTGCGCTGCCGCGGCCACATCGAACGGGATCAAAATGGAGAGCCCGCAATCTTTGCCGGAATTATCACCAACCTCGGCAAAAAGAACGCTTTTGATCACATGACCGGGCTGCTCAATAAATATGGATTTGAAGCCGATATCAGCAATTTGATCAAAAACCGGCCCGGCCAGCCGTTTGCGATTATGGTACTTGGCATCGATGAATTTAAACACATCAACGACCTGTACGACCGGCTGTTCGGCGACGAAGTCATTCGAATTATCTCTCAGAAAATACAGGGGATGCTCCCGAGTTTTGCGACGGTGTACCGCATGGACGGGGATGAATTCTGCATCTTGGTGCGGGACGGCGCCCCCGCTGACCTGCAACGGATTTACGCAGGCATCCATGAGCATTTCAACCACCGGCAGGAGTACAACGGGAAAAAGTACTACTGCACCCTGTCGGCGGGCTGCGCCCTCTATCCGCAGGATGCCCAAACCCACCCCGGCCTGCTCAAGCACGCAGGGTACTCCCTGGAATACGCCAAGAGCTGCGGAAAAAACTGCATGTCGTTTTTCTCCAAAGAAATCCTCACCCACCGCGAGAAGTCCCTCGAGCTGATCGAATTGATGCGGGAATCAGTGGACAACAACTTCGCGGGCTTTGAACTGTATTACCAGCCGCAGGTGGCAGCCAATGACGGTGCAGTGGTGGGAGCCGAAGCGCTTGCGCGGTGGCGATGTGAAAAATATGGGGGCATCTCCCCGTTTGAATTCATCCCGCTGCTCGAAGAGAGCGGGCTCATTATCCCGGTGGGCAAATGGATTTTCCAGCAGGCGGTCAACAAATGCCGCGAATGGTCCGCCACACACCCGGATTTCATCATGAGTGTCAACCTCTCTTACCTGCAGGTAAAGGAAAAGGATTTCATTCCCTTCATGAAACAAACCCTGGAGGACGCCGGGCTCAATCCCGCCAATATGGTGGTTGAGCTAACCGAGAGCTATCTGGTCAAAGAGAGCAGTTCTGTTCGGAACATTTTTGGCGACATCCGCGGTCTCGGCCTGAAAATCGCCATGGACGACTTCGGCACCGGCTACTCCTCGCTGGGCATCCTCAAGACCTCCCCAGCAGACATTGTCAAAATTGACAAGACGTTTATCAAGGATATCAAAAACAGCCACTTTGACGCGACGTTTATCCGCTTTGTGGTGGAGCTCTGCCACGATGTGCAGATTCGGGTCTGTCTGGAAGGGGTGGAGACGCAGGAGGAATACCAGATCGTCGGCCCCATGCAGCTGGACTTTATTCAGGGGTACCTGTTTGGCCGCCCGGTTCCGGCTGAGGAGTTTTCCTATCGATATTTTTCTGTCTGACAACAGCTGCGCTCTATCCCTCGCAGGAGAGAAACATCCGTATCAGCTCTTCGGAGAGCAACGACTTTCCAGCGCGCTGGACAGACCGCGCGGACATCAGCTTTTCCAAGCCACATGGAATAAAAAACTCCCCCAGCATGCTGGGGGAGTTTTTCGCTGTGCAGCTTTGGTTCTGAGGTCGTTCCCGCCACAAGGCTCCGATTTTGGGAAAGCAGAAGCTTTCACACGGGGGATGCTGTTCCCATGGTGCACGGGAAACGGTTCCTTGTTCAGGCCGAGGGCGGAACTGGTCGGTCAACAGACTCTTTTGCGGCTGTACCGCGTGTGCGTTTATGGAGGACAGGCCGGGTGTAAAACGGTGGACCGCCCCCCGCTCATCCTCTCAGCTAAGATCCAGGCTGCCGTCTAAAGTGGTCCGGTTGCAAGCCATTTCCATCAGGGCGCGGCAGCCGTTGGTTTTCCTGCAGCGGTTAGAATTGAAATTTTGAGAACATATTCGTCGCTGTCTTTGAGCGCCAGCTCGTCGAGCAGCACGTCCTCGTAAAACGGGCCAATCAGGGAAAGCCCCTTCTGTGCGCCGAAGGTGAGCAGCCTTTGATAGGTTGGCAGAGTAGAGCCATAGTATCCCTGGTGATAGGCGGTCAGATAAACGCCGGCCGGCTTTTGAATGACGGCGGCATTGTTGCTCGGCTCGCACAGCCGCACGTAATAATGGCTGTATTCCCCGCATTTTCCCGCCCGGATCTGCACGGGGTCTACCATCCCGCCAACTGTGTAAAATGCATCCACGCCGAGCTGCTCACAGCTCTGGATCAGTTCGGAAAACGCAAGGACCACTCCTTTGTCGTCCTCACTGGGCAGATCGAGTTCCCCGGTGGTCACAAGGAATTCCTCCGGCTCCCACCGAAGCGTTATCTCCCCCGGCGGATGTGCGAGCGCCTCCCGCGCATATGCCGCCCGCTGGTGCATCAGATGTTTGTTCTTGCGAAGCTGGTCGATTTTTTGGTCTATGAGCCTTGTTTCCTCCTCGATCAGCTGGAGAAACTCCTCTGGGCTTCTCCGCCCGAGGTACTCCTTGATCTGCTGGAGCGGCATGCCGAGCTCGCGCAGAATCGAAATCACCAGAAAGGTGTCGTACTGTGCGGTGGTGTAATAGCGGTACCCGTTTTCTCGTTTGATCTCAGGCGAAAAAATACCGATTTTGTCGTAGTGAAACAGCGTGTGCTTGGTGACGCCGCACAGGGCGGCAAATTCCCCTGTGGAAAAGGTATTTTGTAAACTTTCGTTCATATTCTTCCCCTCCTGTTGACTATCGGGTAACCCGATAGTTTATCATACCATATAGAATCGATTTCAGCAACAAGGAGGTACCCATGAACCAATCACTTTCACGCAGCTTTACATTCGGTCAGCTTGTGTGGTATGCCCTGCCCAGCATTATTATGATGGTCTTTATGTCGCTCTACACCATTGTAGACGGCTTTTTTGTTGCGCGTTTTGTCAGTACAGATGCGCTTTCCGCAATCAACATTGTCTATCCGGTCATCAACCTGATTCTCGGCGTATCCATTATGCTCGCCACAGGGGGAAGCGCTGTCGTCGCCCGTTTGATGGGAGAGGGCAGACACCAGGAGGCGCGGGAAAACTTCAGCCTGCTCGTCGTCACCGGTGTCATCGCGGGAGTGGTGATCAGCGCAGCGGGCCTGCTCTTTACCGACCCGATCATCCGGCTGCTCGGCGGGTCGGGCGAGCTGCTCCCCCTCTGCCGCAGCTATCTGCAAATCCTGCTGCTGTTCGCCCCTGCCTACATTCTGCAAATGCTGTTTCAGGCGTTTACCATGACTGCGGGAAAACCGGCCCTCGGGATGATCTCCACCATCCTCGCCGGGGTGGTCAACGGCATCCTCGACTATCTGCTGATCGTGCCGCTCGGCATGGGCATCGCCGGGGCAGCACTCGCGACGGCGGCCGGCTATCTCGTTCCCGCGGTCATTGGCATCGTCTTTTTTATCCGCAACAAAGAGGGGCTGCATTTTGCCAAGCCAAAATTCCGCAGCAAAGTGCTCCGGCAGAGCTGTCTCAATGGCTCGTCCGAAATGGTGACCAATCTCTCCACCAGTGTGGCCACCTTTCTTTTTAATATCCTCATGCTGCACTATCTCGGGTCAGACGGAGTGGCTTCGATTACGATTGTCCTCTACACCCAGTTTCTGATGACTGCGGTGCACCTTGGGTTTTCACTCGGTGTCGCCCCGGTCATCAGCTACAACTACGGGTGTGCAAACCACACAAGGCTGCAAACTACCTTTCGTAGCTGTATGCTCTTTACCCTGATTTCCTCTGTGCTTGTGTTCGCCGTTTCACTTGCGTTTCCCTCACCGATCGTCTCGATTTTTTCTGCCCCCGGCTCGAGAGTGTACGACATCACCATCCACGGCTTTGTCCTGTTTTCCATCAATTATCTGTTCTCAGGATTCAACATCTTTTCCTCCGCCTTTTTTACCGCACTCTCCAACGGAAAAATTTCCGCAATCATCTCATTTTTGCGCACCTTTGTCTTTCTTGTGGCGGGCATGCTGCTCCTCCCCACCCTATTGGGGGTGGACGGGATCTGGCTTTCCGTTCCCCTCGCGGAGCTGCTCACCGTTTTCATCTCGGTGTTCTACCTGCGCGGGCAGAGAAAAACCTACCACTACGCCCGGGAGCCCCACAGGAAACAGACAGTACAGCCCCGTTGAACAAACGATTCAGCAATGCTCACGCAGACCCCCGTATGTTGTTGAAATCATCCGCCTCACTCAAACAAAAAAGGGCTTTGAATTGTTTCTTCTGAGTTGCAGTGACTCAGACAGTTTTTCAGGCTCAATCCCCTCTGCTCCCGTTCAACAGAACCGTTTTGTTCACCAAGAACAAGGTTTACGGTGGAAAAGCGGATCATGACCAGCCTGCGCGCTCAAGCCCTGTCGGGTCTCGAGATTGCGGCCCCAAAGGCAGTGATCGCACCGCGGATAAACTTGGTTTCCTCGGTTTTGAGCAAACGGCTGAATCAAAAGAAATCTATATATTTCCTGCAATAAACCGCCCCCTGCTCGAGACAACTCGGGCAGGGGGCGGTTTTTATTTACATGTATGGCTGTGTTGAATCAGGGGATTTGTCGAGCTTACTTTCTCTTTCTGCTCACTGCAAATCCAGCGCATGCAACGATTGCCAGCATGGCTGCGGCTGCGATCGGGGCTGTCTCCCCTGTTTTCGCGTTGCCGCCCGCTGTGGTCAGCGTCTTGTCTCCCTCTACTTCTGGGGTGACAGTGCTTTGTGTGTCCGCTGCTTGGAGCCCGCTCATCGCTTCCCTCAGCGCTGCTGCCGCTGCGTCGGTCTCCTGCTGGGTTGCGTTTTCGTTTCCGTACACCGCATCCGCCGCTTCTTTTGCCGCGTTGAACGCTGCTACGGTTTCCGCTGTGTAGTTGTCTGTATCCACCTTGTTCGCCTCTGCGAGCACTGCTTCGAGTATCGATTTGTCCGCTTTATACCGCAGCTGCTCCATGGCTCCCAGCAATGCATTCTCCGCTTCGCTCACTTCTCCCTGCATCGCGTCTCCATCGCTGTACACTACTTTTGCCGCTTCCAGCGCTGGGGTGAACACTGCCGCTGTCGCTTCGGTGTACCGCTCGATGTTCTCTGCGTAGCCGTTTGCCACTTCGATCAGCTTGCCGAGCGAAGTCTTGTCCCCGCGGATGAAGCCGAGCTTGTGGATTTCGCTCATCAGGCTCTGCCATGCGCTGTCCACAGCCGCCTGCTCTGCGTTCAGGTCTGCATCCACTGCTCTGGCGTTTTCCAGCGCCGCGGTGAAGCTTTCCTGTACCGATGCGATCACCTTGTCAAACTCATCCGAGGCGTACTGGGCTTCTGCGTAAGCGAGCACGCTGCGCAGGATGCCCTTGTCCGCTGTGGATTCGCTCACATAGCCTTCGTCAACGGTTGCCGTGAGAGTTCCGTTTTCAACGGTGAAGGTGTAGCCGCCGGCCTGTAGCAGTAATTTCGCTGTCATCTGTCCGTTATGCTCCTCCATGCCCTGGAAGGTCACCCCGTCGATGTTTTTGAAGCTCATTGCCACCTCTTCGCTCACCGGCAGGTAGAGGGTTGCTGTGGTGTTTGCCGGCACGACCGCCTCGTAGCTACTCAATTCGCCTTCGTCGGAGGTCCAGTTGGATTCGATCACGCCGTAGTAGGAGTCGTAGCTGCCGTTGACCCGGTTGATTCTCTCCTCGCTGTTGTACTGGTCGCCGGTGTCAAGGGTGGGCTGAAGAATGGTGTTCTGGAAGCCGGGCATCTCCGGATCGGACGCGATGCCGACCATGTATTTGTACATCCATTCGACAACCGAGCCGTAGGAGTAGTGGTTGAAGGAATTCATCTCCTGGTGGCCAAAGCCGTCTTCCTTGCTGTAGGAGTTCCATCTCTCCCACACAGTGGTCGCGCCCTGCTTGACCGGGAAGAGCCAGGAGGGCATGGTGTCCTGAAGCAGCAGGTCGTAGGAGAGCTCAGTGCTTCCCTCATTGGTCAGAACGGGGGCAATGACGTTGGAGCCGAGGAATCCGACGGCGAGGGTGTTTTCCCCATACTGGGCGCGGACGCTGTCGGGATCCGGGTTTTCATTGCGGATGTTTGTTTCCAGCAGATCGAGAAGCTGCTGGTGCATTTCCTCGTCGGTGTAGATGCCGAGTTTGAGCATCCAGAGCAGGGAGGTCTGAGAGTTTTTCTCCATCACGCCGCCCTTGCCGCTGAACGACGGGCTGCCGAGCTCGGAGTGCACGGTGGGGACGCCGCTTTCGTCAAAGGTCACGTGATTTTTGAGGAAGGTCTCTTTGATCTTTTCAAAGCGGTCGCGGTACTCCGCTGCGAGCGCCGCGTCTCCGACAGTTTCCGCCGCCTGCGCCATGAGCTGTGTCACATAGCCGTAGTAGAGGTCCGCCATCATCTCGACGCCGGTGCCCTGGAAGGCGAGCCAGTCGCCGAATGCGATGAACGAGCCGCCCGACGAGGCATAGGGCTCCCGCTCCTGCTTGATCAGCGTGTTCATGTAGGTGACCATAGCGTCCCAGTTGTCGGTGAGCATCGCGGTGTCGCCGGTCTGGAGGTAGAGGGTGTAGGGCAGGATGACGGCGATGTCACTCCACCCGCACGCCCACAGATAGGAGAAAAAGCTCTGGGAGGTCACGGCCCCGGGAAATCCGTTTTTCAGAGTGTTGTCCGCGATCATCCCCTGGAAATTGCCGAGGAAGGAGGCGGAGTCAAAGTTGTAAAGGCCGGTCTGGCAGAACACCTGACCGTCTCCAGTCCACGCCTCCCGCTCGTTGCGTTGCGGGCAGTCGGTGGGGATGGTGAAGTAGTTGCTCAGCTGCCCCCAGATGGTGTTGAGGAAAAACCGGTTGAGGTCTGCGTTGTTGGTCTCGATGAACCCGGTCTGCTCTGACACCGAGGAGGTCACCCGGGAGCGCAGGCCAGTGATGGTGATGTCATCCGTCGCGGTGACTGAAATGTAACGGTAGCCGAAGAAGGTGAGCGCCGGCTGGTAGGTCTCGCTCTCTTCACCCGCGCAGGTGTAGGTGGCGGTCGCCTTGGCGGTGCGCAGGCTCTTGAGGTAAACCGAGCCCTTCGGCCCGTCGCAGGAATAGAGGGCGTCCCCGCCGAGTTCTAAGTCCTCGTTGTAGTCGCCGGTGAACACCTCGCCGCCGTCGTTGAGCATCTCGGCAAACCGCATGGTGACAGTGGTCCCCTCTGCGCCCGACAGGGTGAGGTTGGGGATGCCCGCCATGTTCTGGCCGATGTCAATGACCATGGTCTGGCCTGCTTTGAGGGAGATCCCTCCGTCAAAAATTTCTTTGTCCGGGCTCACGAGAACCACGTCCGCGCCGTCGTTGTAGAGGGGATCCTCCGAACGCTCATAGGCGACATACTGTTTGACGTTGATCTCACCGCCCGGGTAGGTGGATTCCTCTTTTACCCCTTCATACACCGTTGCGGAGACGGGGTGCTGCTCGTACTGGTCGAGAATGACGCCGTCCTCCCCTTCCGAGGCGACAACCGGCTTGTCAAAACTCGCTGCCTGGCAGCTTGTCCAATCTGAATCGTCGTAGCCAACCTGGGTGTAGTCGCCGAGAGCGGCTGCCTTGGTCGCGTCGTAGGTCTCGCCGTCCCAGATGCTGTTAAAGGTGATCGGCCCATTGAGGGTTCCCTTCCAGTCCTGGGTGTTGGTGGCGATGACGCCGGTGCTGCCGTCTGCGTAGCGCAGTTCGAGCATTGCCTTGACCGCGGGCGCGGACTCATTGCTGCCCATGCCGTTGTACCAGCCGGTACCAGCGAGAATCGAGAGGACTACAGCAGAATCCCCTTTGAGATAGGAGGTGACGTCGTAGGTCTGATAGGTGAGCTCCACGTCAGTGTTGCCGTAGCCGGGGTTCATGTGGTTGTAAACGACCGACCCGTCCTGCTGCACCACACCGACCTGCTCCCCGTTGAGGTACGCCTGGTAGACGCCGAGGGCGGTGATGTAGAGCCGCGCGGAGGAAATCTCCCCGGCAAGCGGCTGTTCGGTGCGGAAAATCGGAGCGATCCCGCTCTTTTCGAGCTGGAGGAAGGCTGCGTTCTGCCAGGCCTCGTCCTCGCCGAGCGCGGTCTCAAAGGTCGCTGGGTCGGAGGTCTCCGCGCAGCCGTGTTCATCCCACACAGTGACCGTCCAGCTGTACTCGGTTTTTGCCTTGAGCGGCTCCCCGTCGTACCGGATCGCCACCGAGGAGGAATCCTCCACCCGCCCGGTGGTCCAGACAGGGTCTCCCTCCGCGCTGCCCTCGTAGAGTTTCACCTCATAGGCGCTCTGCATCTGCCCGATGAGGGGGGATGTCATCTTCCAGCTGAACCGCGGCGCCTGGGTATCGATGCCGATGGGCGCCTCGCGGTACTCAGTGGTCAGACCCGTGAGCGCGAAATCCGCCCCAGCGGGCTGGTCTGCCGCGCCCGCCGGAAGGACGGTGGAAGCGAGCATTGCCATCGCAAGAACCGACGCAATCAGCTTTTGTTTGAGCTTGTTTTTCATTTGTTTCCTCTCCCTTTCGTGTTGTTTCACAAAACCAAACAATGGATTCATCTGGTTTAATTGTATTTTACCAACCGCAGTGTTTCTTGTATAGGTGAAACCGGGCAATGAACGGCAGTCTTTTGGGTAAAAAAACGAAGAGTTGCGAAAACGGGGAGGGATTGTTATAATAAGAGCAAATCAATCGCAGGAGGGTTGAGGGATGTTTTCACTATACGACCAGCAGAAAAGCAAGGTGGACCGCATTGTGCGACACCAGTTTGAAACGGCACAACAGCTCCGGGAGCACCTGCTTCGGCAAAACGCATGGCTGAAAAAAGTAACAAAAGAGCAGATTGAAGCGTGGGCCAAACAGATGGATCCTGCCTGTCCTGTCTTCAATGACACCGCATTTATCCGACCGGGCAGTCCGATCGGCATCTTTATGGACTACCGCAAAAACAAGTTCGCCCTGGGGATGCAAAAAGAGGGGGAAGACGGCGCGCCGCTGCACTGTCACAACTACTTTGAGATGTTCTATGTCTATCAAGGGCACTGCACCTCCACCATTGAGGGGGTGGAGCGGGAATTCCGGGCGGGGGACCTCTGCCTGTACAGTTTACAGGCAAAGCATTTCTGCCTCATCCCCTCGAATGACGACGTGGTGTTTGACTTCATCATCCGCAAGTCGGCCATCGACGACGCCATGCTGCAAATGCTCTCGAACAGCGACGTGTTCTCCAAATTTTTTGTCGACTCGATCCGCGGGGAGGACCACAAGACGAGCATGACCTTTCAGGTGCGGGGGGACAACGAAATTTCCTTCTATTTGCTGAAAATGATCATCACCTATTTTGAAAACCCCGACGGCGGCGGCAATTTGATGCGCTCGCTGCTCGCCTGCCTGTTTCAGGAGCTGGCGGGAAAATACCGCCAGCAGGCGGATGAGCAGAGCCGCCGGGAGCAGGACGGCCTCTCGGTTTCAAACGTCATCCAGTACATCGAGCAAAACTATCAAAGCGCCACGCTGCAGCAGACTGCGCAGCATTTTTACTACTCCCCCCGCGGGCTCTCCAACTATCTGCAAAAATACACCGGCAAAAAATTCTCCCAGATCGTGCAGGAGATCCGGCTCAAAAAAGCCTGCAACCTGCTCAAGGACCCCAACATTCCCCTCGACAGCATCCCCGCCATTGTGGGCTACAGCGACCGACACTATCTCGACAAGCTCTTCCGCCAGTCCTATGGGGTCTCCCTCTCAAAATTCCGCAAAGGACTCGCGTCCAGCCTGAGTGAACTGTAGCAGCTGGATCCAGCTGCACCTTGGCAACATCACCGCAGCCTCCCTTCCCGCTAACCTGTGGTCTGCCACTTCATCCCTTTGGATGGAGGCTGCCGCACACTCGATCCAATCTCTCTGAACCGGTGAAATGACAACATCTTGCCGCTCTCTCGTTTCAAACATCCCACAGCGCAAAGGTTTGCACGCGGATGGGTGTTTCGCTCACAGAGCACTATGCTCTGCCCGTCTGCTGCGCAGCTTTACATTCACTCTGTCTGCACGATACAGCTTGGGTCCCCCCTTTCTCTTTTTTCGCCCAGTTGGAAAACTGCATCTTCACTCGAGCAAGGAGCCTATTGATTCTTCTTTTCCTGAGTTTTTTTCACTAGATGTCTAGCATGTGGTTGTCAGCATGCAAAAAGGCCCTGTCCAAATTGGACAGGGCCTTTTTGCATGATTCTATTTCTTCTTTTTGCTCAAAACAAATCCTGCTCCTGCGAGAACAAGGGCTGAAACAGCCAGGGCAATCGGTGCGGTCTCGCCTGTCTTGGCGTTTCCGCTGCCAGTGGTCAGGGTGGAATCGCCCTGCACATCGGTTGCAACTGGTGCAGTTTCAACTTTCTTCAGGCCGTTGATCGCCGCCTTGAGGTTGTCCGCCGCTTCGTTGACCGCCTGTTGGGTTGCCTCAGCGTCCGCGCTGACTGCATTGGCAGCGTCGAGTGCTTCACTGAAGAGCGCCACCGTCTCAGCGGTGTACTGTGCGGTGTCCACCTGAGAGGCCGCAGCGAGCACTTCCTCAAGGACCGATTTGTCCGCTTTGAAGCGGAGGTTCATCATTGCATCCAAAAGGGATGCTTCCGCCTCTTCCACATCCTGCTGCATTGCGTCTCCGTCGTTGTAAACAAGCTTGGCCTGTTCAAGCGCTGCGGTAAACGGCGCTGCGGTGGAATGGGTATAGCGGCTGATGTTTTCAGCGAATCCGTCCGCTGTTTCGATCAGCTTGCCAAGGGAGGTCTTGTCCCCGCGGACAAACCCGAGCTTGTGGATCTCGGTCATCAGAGCCTGCCATGCGCTGTCCACATCGGTTTGAGAGGCCGCCGCGTTGCGGGAAACCTGCTGTGCCTGTTCCAGAGCGGCATTAAAGCTGTTCTGCACGCTTTCGATCACCTGCTCAAAGGAGGTATCTTCTCTCTGCGCCTGGGCGTAGGCGATGACTTTGTCGAGGATGCTCTTGTCCGCGCCAGAGGCTTCGAGGACCACGTCGCGGTAAGGAATCACCGAGACATTCCCGATCAGGCCGTAGCTCTGCGGGCTGCGCATTCCCACTGCATTTGCAAGGGTGGACGCCACCTCAATGACCAGGGTATTTTCGCCCGAGACGAGGTAGCCGCCGAGGTCGATCTGTTTGGTGATGAGGTTTGCCGCCGGGAGCTGCTGGCCGTTGACAAAGACGCGGAAGGTGTCAAACGCCTCCTCAATGTCGAGGACCGCCCCGGTGCTGTTGGCTGTATCAAATGAGAAAGTAGTCGTGTATCTGCCCACACCCGCAGCAGTCTCGCCGAGCTGTTCGATCTCTTTCCAGGCGACCAGTGGGGTTTCCCCAATCACCACATCGGTTTTCTTGGTGTCGAGCACGTCGTTGTCAGCGTTGTCTCCTTTGCTCCAGGTCTCAACCGTCAGGTTCCAGCCGTCGAGAACCGTTGTCTCCGGGAGGTCTGTCATCTCTCCGGCAAAGGTCTGGTTGCTGCTGTCGGTCACTTGGTAGGAACCGTTCTCAAAGACACGTGCGGTGAGCTTGCCGTCCTCAGAGCGGACGTCTGTTGACGCAGAGGTCGCATACCCCGTCGCCGCCTCGCCGAAGATGCCGGATGCCGAGAGGCCGATGAGCATGTTGTCGGTTGATGCGATCTCGACCGGAATCGTCACCTTGTCGTCCTGGATGGTGTAGTGGACAATCGGGGTGATGTCGCCCGTCCAGGGGTCGAGCAGGAAGGGGCTGCCTTTGCCGGTGAGGGTCACTGCAAGGTTTGCGGTGTCGGTTCCCTCGTTGTAGAGGTAATAGAAATCCGCGTCCCCGGTGGAGCGGTGGAGTGTGATGACATTCGCATTTGCGGTCTGTTTCGCCGCATCGGGGGTGACGCCCGCTTTGTTGAGGGCGAAAACGACGCCGGTGGTATCTTCTACCCGCACCACGCCGTCGATGGCGAGGAGCTGGTCAAACTTTGCGACGACTTCCGCATCGGAATCGCCGTAGGCGATTGAGGTAGTCGGGGTCTGTCCGACGACGATGATGGGAAGCCCTGCGTTTGCGTACTCGATGAGCTTGTCAATTGTCTCGACTGCCATGGCGGGCTCGTCGTTGAGGATCATGGCGCGGTAGCCGGGGCCGTCCGGGTTGAGCACTCCGTTTTGGACTGTTGCTGAATCGAGCTTGAACAGGCTGCGGGTGAAGAACTGGTAGGAATAGCCCGCTTCGGTTAGCCCAGTGTCGGTGTAGTAGGGGGCATCAAAGCTCGCGTTGTAGGTCGGTTGGTAAATCGCCACATCGGTTTTCTGCACACCCTGCTGAAGGACGTACTGGGTGCGGTTGATGTAGTCGGTGATGTCGTTGATGTGGGTCCACTCGGGCATCCGGGAGCTGAACGGTCCGGGGATTGAACTGCCAAAGGCGTGGAAACCAGGCCACTCCGCCTCGGGAGAATATGCGTAGGAATACCCATGGAGGTACATCGAGTTGACTCCGGACGCGTAGTTTTTGTTAAAGTTCGCGAGCAGGTCATCAAATGGGAAGCCGTAGGAGCTGCCGTACCCGAAGTTTGCGCCGATCTCGTCCGAAAGCAGGGTGTTGCCGCCCATGTCGCGGCCGGCTGCCATGACCCGGAAGCTGTCGTGCTTGTTGCCAAAGGTGAGGGACTCGCCCTCCGGGTTGGTCGCTGTCGCAGAGGCAAGCGCCGAGTCAATGGTGGACCCATATGCCTGGACGCGGTAGCCCATGCCAAAAGTATCCGCCCAGTCGACCATATTCTGCACGTGCTCTTCGTTGTAGAGGTTGCTCAGCGTTTCAATGTAATCGTTGCGGACGCGTTCCACCTTGTTGTCACTGTCGTTTTCCAGAACAAAGGGAGAGGTGGTGTTCATCGCGTTGAGATACAGCACATAGGGCAGGTTTTCTTTGAGACTGTAGCCCGCACACTCTTCAAATTCCTCGAGCATGTCGTCGGTCCAGAGGCAGACGGTGGTCATTTCGAGCGAGTCCTCAAAGAAGGTGCCGCCAACCTCTTTCATCAGCTGTTCGGTTTCAGGGTCTGCAAAGAGGTTGTTCTCGTAATACGCCTGCACCACGTCGACGCCCGCATGGCCGAAGTGGTCGATGACGTAGGAGTCATACTCCGTGCCAGTGTGGTTGTCCATCGCAGGCTGATAGCCGACAAGCTGGCCGGTGCCACGCTGGTAGACAGCGAGCAGGACGTAGTTGTCGTCCGGAGCGGTGAACGTCACAGCGCCGTTTTCATCTGGAGTGAGCATCTGCATGGTGGAGTCGTCCAGGGTGTACTGGGTATACTCCTTGGCGGGCTGCATGAACCCGCCCGCGATTTTGACCGTCTCAGTTCCGGTGTACTGCGCCGCGTACACCCCGATGAGCTTGTTCTCAATGATCGGATTTTCTTCCTCTGAGGTGGTCACGTAAGAGTTGACCGCGACCGAGCCGCTGTGGCTTTCGCCCTTGCCGAGCTCAACGGTTCCGTAAACGAGCTCTTTTGCCGCCGCCTCGTCGTTGGGGGTGATTTCGTTCGAGGACGCGGGCCAGCGCTGGCCAAAGGTCAGGTCTACGGTGATGCCGTATTCCTTGGCTGCCTCGAGCACAGTTTTGATGGATTTTTCCCAGTTCTTTGAGCCGTAGAGGTAGCTGTCCCCGTTTTCATCCGGCTTTGCGAGCGCGTCGAGTTCAGTCTGGGACATCTTGTCCCGCACGTCGGCGACCTCAATGGTGCCGTAACCCGCGTCGGCGAGCTCTTTGATCTCCCTGCGGATTTCATCGAGGTTGGTCGCCGCCCATCCGCCGGGCAGCCAGTAGCGCACCCGCAGCTTTGCGTCGTGATTGCTCGCGCCTGCAAACTCGGTCTGGAAGGTGCTTGGGGAAGCGTCGTTTGCCTGGACCGGAATGGTGCCCATCAGGCAGCCGGCAGCCAGTGCAATCGAGAGGATTCCCGCAAGAATTCTCTTGTGTTTTTGCATGTCTCTCTCCTCCTATGGTTTGAATTTGACTTCTGATCGGTGAACAGCTATAATAAATACAACGTTCTGTACCTAGTTTAATACAAATTCCACAACTTGTCAGCGGCATCTGTTTGGACGGGATGTGTCATATTTTTAGAAAATGAGGGAATTCTCATGAACCAGATTATCGACGATTTTATCAAACGCTACTTTGACCGCATCACGCAGACGGAGCACCACAGCGGCGCGCAGGGGTACAACACGAAAAATCTCGACAAGATCGATGTGATCACCGACCGCATTTTCCAGGATGAAAACAGCGTCACCGTCAACATCCACCACCCTGCCTTCAATCGTGGCCCGCGGCACAAGCACAACTTTTTTGAACTGATCTATGTCTACCGGGGGAGCTGCAACAACCATATTTACAGCGCGCGCAGGGTGGATTTCAAAATGCTTGAGGGGGATATCTGCATTCTCAACCCCAACGCAGTGCACCGGCTGGAGATCGGGGAGGAAAATCGGGATGTGGTCTTTAACATCATGTTCAAGACCTCTCTGTTTGACAAATCGTTCATCAACCTGATCCCCGACAACAGCATCATGGCGCAGTTTTTCATCAACTCCCTCTACAACAAAAAGGACAAAAACGAATACCTTCTCTTTCAGCATCAGCGGGAGAGCGGTGTGCCGGAAATCGTCGAGAGCATTCTCACCGAACACATCCAGCAAAAAATCTGTTACCAAAACACGATTCAAGCCTATCT
The DNA here is from genome assembly GCA_965141735.1 of uncultured Oscillospiraceae bacterium. Taxonomy (GTDB): domain Bacteria; phylum Bacillota; class Clostridia; order Oscillospirales; family Ruminococcaceae; genus Massilioclostridium. Next base: position 18,294 of record CBCSOX010000024.1, read on the forward strand.
GATTGTGCTGTTTTCCGCCCTCATCCGGCAGTTCAGCCAAAATGAGCAGAGTGTGGAGGAAGGGCGTTTTGTGCCCACTGACATCGCGGAAATCCTCGACTACATTGCGGAAAACTACAGCACTGTGACGCTCAAGTCCGCGGCAGAGCACTTCTTTTACAATCCAAGTTACCTCTCCACCTACATCAAGCGGTTTACCAACCAGAATTTTTCTGACATCGTGCTCGGCTACAAGCTCGACCAGTGCTGCAACTATCTGCGCAATTCCGAACTCTCCACCTCGGAGATCATCCAGATCACCGGGTTCAACTACGGCTCCCACTTTTTCAAGCTGTTTAAAAAGCACATGCACTGCACCCCCTCAGAATACCGCGCCCTCCACCAGGTGAAAAAAACTCCTGCCGCCAGTGCGGAAGCCTGACGAGGTCCGGTTTCCGAACTGCCCTGCAAAGCCGGAGATTGGCACCGAGATCAGAATTTGTTTCCCGGTAAACCCATGCGGAAAACTCTCTGTGCTTTCGGCGGAAAATCCTTTTGCGGCGACTCTCTGCCCCGGTTTCCCTGTTCAAAAACAGCAGCAGCCGGCAGGGTATTTGCACCTTCAACGCTGTAGATGCATTTTGGTGAAACGAAAATGAGCCTTGATCCGGAGGTCGATCGGGTAAAAAACACCTGCTCTGATGCAGATCCACTCACGGTGCTGCCGACAGGGACTCCACCAAACGGCATCAGCGCCACTGCTGTTGAAAAGTCAGGTTTACCGCGGTTTGACCAGTATCCTTCAGCCGTAAACTTTTGCTGAGCAGGGGGACTGTTCTCCGACTTCTCCGCACACAAAACCGCCCCCTGTCCGGGTTGTTCCGAACAGGGGACGGTTTTCATTTACATGTATGGCTGTGTTGAATCAGGGGATTTGTCGAGCTTACTTTCTCTTTCTGCTCACTGCAAATCCAGCGCATGCAACGATTGCCAGCATGGCTGCGGCTGCGATCGGGGCTGTCTCCCCTGTTTTCGCGTTGCCGCCCGCTGTGGTCAGCGTCTTGTCTCCCTCTACTTCTGGGGTGACAGTGCTTTGTGTGTCCGCTGCTTGGAGCCCGCTCATCGCTTCCCTCAGCGCTGCTGCCGCTGCGTCGGTCTCCTGCTGGGTTGCGTTTTCGTTTCCGTACACCGCATCCGCCGCTTCTTTTGCCGCGTTGAACGCTGCTACGGTTTCCGCTGTGTAGTTGTCTGTATCCACCTTGTTCGCCTCTGCGAGCACTGCTTCGAGTATCGATTTGTCCGCTTTATACCGCAGCTGCTCCATGGCTCCCAGCAATGCATTCTCCGCTTCGCTCACTTCTCCCTGCATCGCGTCTCCATCGCTGTACACTACTTTTGCCGCTTCCAGCGCTGGGGTGAACACTGCCGCTGTCGCTTCGGTGTACCGCTCGATGTTCTCTGCGTAGCCGTTTGCCACTTCGATCAGCTTGCCGAGCGAAGTCTTGTCCCCGCGGATGAAGCCGAGCTTGTGGATTTCGCTCATCAGGCTCTGCCATGCGCTGTCCACAGCCGCCTGCTCTGCGTTCAGGTCTGCATCCACTGCTCTGGCGTTTTCCAGCGCCGCGGTGAAGCTTTCCTGTACCGATGCGATCACCTTGTCAAACTCATCCGAGGCGTACTGGGCTTCTGCGTAAGCGAGCACGCTGCGCAGGATGCCCTTGTCCGCTGTGGATTCGCTCACATAGCCTTCGTCAACGGTTGCCGTGAGAGTTCCGTTTTCAACGGTGAAGGTGTAGCCGCCGGCCTGTAGCAGTAATTTCGCTGTCATCTGTCCGTTATGCTCCTCCATGCCCTGGAAGGTCACCCCGTCGATGTTTTTGAAGCTCATTGCCACCTCTTCGCTCACCGGCAGGTAGAGGGTTGCCGTGGTGTTTGCCGGCACGACCGCCTCGTAGCTGCTCAATTCGCCTTTATCAGAGGTCCAGTTGGATTCAATCACGCCGTAGTAGGAGTCATAGCTGCCCTGTACGTCGTTGATGCGCTCTTTGCTGTTGTACTGAACGCCGGTGTCGAGGGTTGGCTGGAGAATGATGGATTTGTAGCCGGGGTCGTCATTGGTGATACCAACCATGTACTGGTAAAGCCACTCGCTGACCACGCCGTAGGAGTAATGGTTGAACGAGTTCATGCCGGAGTCTTTGAAGCTGTATTCTGCGGAATACGCATCCCACTGCTCCCACATCGAGGTTGCGCCGATGTCCACCTGATTGAGCCAGGAAGGATATACATCCTGCAACAGCAGGTCATAGGCCTGGTCTGCGCCGCCCGCGAGGGTGACCGACGGGAGAACCACGTTGATGCCGAGGAAGCCGACTGAAATGGTGTTTTCCGCTGCGGTCGGGCGAATCGCCTGGCCTTCATTCGCGATGTTGGTCTGGAGGCGGTTGTAGAGCTCTACCTTTTCCTCTTCGGAATCGTAGAGGCCGAGGGTAAAGGCCCACATCAGCTCGGTCTGGGTGGAAAGAGTATTTTCTCTGAGCACGGATTTTGCATACGCTCTGTCCTCTTCCACATGTTTATCGTATTTTTCAACCATTTCCTGGTTGCCAATCGCTGCCGCCATATCGCTCATCATCTGCGCGCAGTAGGCTTTGTAGCAGGCGCCGAGGTAGTTTTTGTTGCTCTTCTCAAAGCCGACCCAGTCGCCGAGACTGGTTTTGTAGTTCTCCTTTGTCGCGTAGAACATGTCCATGTAGGCGTCCATCTGGTCGTAGTAGTTGTTGATGAAGCTCACATCGCCAGTTTTTTGATACAGGAGATAGGGAATGATCACACCCGCATCACTCCAGCCGGTGTCGGTCAGGCCGCCGATAAAGCCTTTGCCCTTCATCGCCGGGGCGTAAAAGCCGTAGGAATCGTCGTTGTTCTTTGCGAAGGTGTCCATGATGTTGCTGTAGTTCTCGAGGAAGGAGGTGACATCGTAGTGGTACATCGCAGTGTTTGCAAAGATCTGCGCGTCAGCCGTCCAGCCCATGCGCTCGGCACGGTTCGGGCAGTCGGTCGGGATGCTCAGGTAGTTTGCCTTCTGGCTCCATTTGGAGTTTTCAAACAGCTTGTTGATGCTTTCGTTGTTGGTCGTGATAAAGCCGAGCTCTTCGCCGACTGAGGTGAGACTCTCCGCATAGATGCTGTGGAGGGTGATGTCCTCGGTTGCGGTGATCTCAACAAACTGGTATCCGTGGAAGGTATACTGTGGTTTGAGGACTTCCTCTCCAGTGCCTGCGAGATAGTAGCGGTCTGCAAACGGCTTGTCGTTGAGGGTCTGGCGGAACTGTCCGCCGTCGGTGAGGCCCGCCCAGTAGAGGGTGCCTTTCGGTCCGTCGCTGCCGCCCTTTGTGCTGTTGGGGTTGATCTTGCCGTCGTTGAGCATCTCCGCTTGGCGGACATCCACCTGGGTGCCCTCCGGACCGGATACAGTCAGCACGTTGTAGCCTGCAAGGTTTTGCCCGATGTTGAGGATGAGGGTCTCGCCTTTTTTAATCTCGATCGGTTTGCTCACATCGACCGGGTTTTCCACAACCTCGCCCTTGGGCAGATCGGAGGTGCCGCCCTCTTCTTTGGAGAGGTGAATCTCGCTGTATTTAAACGAGTCCTCCGCAACTGGATAGATTTTTTCGTCTTCCACATGAACCGCCGCTTCGCTGCTCGCGACGAGGTTTCCGACTTTGCCGGCCGCGTCAAAGGCGGCGACGCCGTCCCAGGACGAATCGTCAAACGACGCGGTGTTCCAGCCGTCGACAACCGACGCTTTGCGCGCATCGTAGATAACGCCGTTGAAATAGTCGTTGTCGATCAGCGGGCCGTCGTCAAATGATTTCCAATCGGAAGTGTTGGAGTCAATGACCTGCTGGGTCCCATCCTCATAGGTGATGATCATTTTAGTGAGGAGGGAAAGCTTGTTGCCGATCAGGTTTTCAAAGTCACACAGCGCCTCAATGCCGCCTGCAAACCAGCCGGAACCGAGCTGAACGCCGAAGGTGATCTCATCAGAACCTTTAAGGTAGTCTGTTACATCGTACCCCTGGTAGTTGAGAACAGAGGTGTAGTCGGTCCAGCCGGGGTTGAACAGGTCGTTCACAGCGTTGCCGTCCTTGTCCTTTGCCATGACCTCTTGTCCGTTGATGTAGGCGTCATAGATGCCGAGAGAGGTGATGTACAGGGTAGCCGAAGCAACTTCCCCTTTGAGCGCCTGTTTGGTGCGGAAGTAGGGAGCGGGATGCTGCTGGTTTTCTTCGCCGTTGACATTGTTGTAGCTTCTCTGATTTTCCGCGTAAATCCAGTCCACACCGCTCCAATCACAGCCGGTCTGGAAGTAGGCGGTCTGGGACTCCTGATGACCGTGCACATCGGTGACGGTCACTGTCCAGTAGTACCGGGTTTCAAGCGCGAGCTCGTCTCCGTCATACTGAATGCCGGAGGAAAGGTCGCTTTCCACGACTCCAGTGTCCCACACCAGTTCGCCGTCCGGCGAACCCTTGTGCATCTGAATGCGATAAGAAACCTGCTCCTGTCCAACGACGTTGGATTCCATCTTCCAACTGAAACGGACATTGTCCTTCTCAATCCCGATGGGATTCGATTGGTAATTGGTGGTCAGGTCGGTGATTGCCGTCTCCTCAGCGAGGAGGGCCTGGTAGGCTGCCCCAGCGCCGTCCGTCATGGCTGAAGAAACCGATGCTGCCATCATGGAAACTGCCATTGCAGCGGCCAGGATGGAGGCGAGAACTTTGGACATTCTCTTTTGCTTCATGTTACTCTCTCCTTTTTACTTTGCTACCTGTGAGGATTCACCAGTAATCCTCTCAGTTGGCTGACTAAATCATACCATATGACGAACTAGACAGCCACTGTGTTCATTTTCCTAAACCCGGTGTTTATTTGAATTCGCTATAAATTTTTGTAAGTTTTAGCATTTTTATGGTATAATAGGGAGCATAGAGGAGGAGTGAAGATGTCAGATTTAATCGAAAATCTGCGCGGAAAATGTCCCATGCAGTACAAATGCCTCCGTCGGGAGCTGCAGTCGGAAAAGGTGCACACCTTAAAACAGGCGCAGCAGGAGGCGAGCAGCATCTATCAGTTCCAGACATTTTATTTTGACGGCCTGCCCGACGAGATCCTTGTCAGCCTGCACCGCGGCAATCACCGGGACCGCTACCTGCACAACCACGATTTTTTTGAGCTGCTGTATGTTTACAAGGG
>CBCSOX010000025.1:0-23287 GCA_965141735.1 uncultured Oscillospiraceae bacterium
CCTCGCGCTCGGTTTTTGCAGCGTCGAGAAATTCCTTGTATTCCTCGCAGAATGCGCTCGCCTGTGCGAGCTCCTCGTCGCTGAGGACGAGACCGCCGTTTTCGCGGTCGATGAGCAGTTCCTCCTGCAGCAGCTGGCCCTTGCTCTTTTCTGACATGAATATCAACTCCTATTTGTATAATTTATCGTAGATTTGTTTGGTGTGCATCACCCTGCGCACATACTTGTCGGTGTTGCCAAACGGGATACTCTGCAAGTCCTGCCCGTTGTCCGACTTTTCGGGGTCGTCGAGCCACTTTTTGACGTTGCCCCAACCCGCGTGATAAGCGGCGATCGCCGTCTCGGGGGAAGGGAATTCGTCAAGCAGCAGCTTGAGCACATAGGTGCCGTACTGGATGTTGAGCTCAGGGTCAAAGATGTCGTCATAGGAAATGTCCCGTTCGTCTTTCATGCGGGAGCGCGCCCACTGATAGGTTTCGTCCATCAGCTGCATCAGCCCCCGCGCCCCGACATGGGACACTGCCTCGGGATTAAAACTGCTTTCACAGCGGATCACCGCGTAGACGAGATGTTCATCCACGCCGTATTCCTGCGAATATTTGGTAACATATTCGCTATACTCCTTAGGATATGCCTGAAGGTAGAGAATATGAGTTCCTTTGTAAATTGCGAGAATTGCCGCCGCGATCACCACGAGCAGCAACGGGATCACCCACAACCGTTTTGCCTTTTTCACGCGATTGCTTCACCACCGGTCAACCGCAGGTAATGCGGTGTAGTATGTCCGCCGTCCTCCGGCGGAGCTCGTCAACTGTGCCGTTGTTGTATAAAACATAGCTGGACCTTTGGATGTAGTAGTCGTCGCTGTGCTGGGCGCTGATGCGCTTTTCGGCCTGCTCCCGCGTCAACCCGTCCCGCGCAACAATCCGCTGGAGGCGGAGCTCTTTGTCCGCGAGCAGGCAGACCACCCGGTCGCACAGCCTGTCCGCCCCGCTCTCAAAGAGGGTGGGCGCGTCGAGCAGGATATGCGGGGCGCTGCTCTGTTTGATTGTTGCCTCAATCAGCTCGAGGATATAGGGATTTGTGATGTCGCTGAGACGCTTGAGCTTGTTTTGGTCGGAAAAGACAATGTCCCCAAGCGCCCTGCGGTCGAGTCCGCCCCCTTCGCTGAGAATCTGCAGCCCGAATTCCTGTGCCACTGCGTGCAAACAGCGGGAACCGATCTCCATGACGCTGCGCGCCACCTCGTCGGCGTTGATCACCTCAAAGCCCGCCTGCGCAAACTGTGCGCTGACGGTGGTCTTGCCCGCCCCGGTCTGTCCGGTGAGCCCGATTACCATAAGCATTCTCCTAACTACAAATTATAAATGAAGAACAGTTCTTCGGGGGCGCACCCCAGTCGGGCACAGTCCGCTTCCGCATCCAACCGGATGGATCACTCGCATGCGAGGATTTTCATCGATGTATCGGGTCAGATCAGAAATGGAGAGAAATTCTCTGCCTCTGTCCCTGAATCGCCGTATGGAGCAATACAGTTTTACACACTTTAATCAGAGCGAAATGATTTCAAAGCCTGCCGCCCGGATCAGACGGTTGTACACCGCAAGCCCCATCCCGCTGCGGTCGGGGCAGCGGGCGTAGACAACGTCCGCGCCGAGCTCGTCGAGCCTGCGAAGCGCTGCAAACAGCTCTTTTGCCTGTTCCTGCGCGTTTCCCCCATAGGTGAGGGAGGGTACGCCGAGCTCCTGTTGCTCCCCGTCAAACACGAGAGCATAGGTGTTTTTCTGCTTGTGGGCGCAGAGGTATGCGCAAAACTGTTCGAGTGTCCCGTCAAGAATCACGACGTGCGCTTTGGGGGAATAGTGCTTGTACTTCATGCCTGGGGACGCCGCGACAGCCCCTTTCTTGAGCTGGTGGCAGACCGCGTCGTCCACCTCGACCGGGCAGAACCGCTCGAGCATCTCGACCGTGATCCCGCCCGGACGGAGCAGTCGGACGCTGTCCTCCCCCACTGCAATGACAGTGGATTCCAATCCAACGGAACACTCCCCCCCGTCGAGGATGAGGGGAATTTTTCCGTTTAAGTCCTCATAGACGTGCTCCGCAGTTGTCGGGCTCGGCTTGCCGGAGAGGTTGGCCGAGGGAGCCGCGAGGGGAAGGCCGGACGCTGTGATGAGCTTCCTCGCCACCGGATGGGAGGGAAAGCGGATGCCGACCGATTCGAGTCCGGCCGTCGCCTCATAGGGAACCTGTTTCCCTTTGGGCAGGATCATGGTCAGCGGCCCCGGCCAGTAGGTCTGCGCCAAACGCTTCGCAATCGCGGGCAGGCTGCTCACGAGGCCGTCGAGCATCGAGAGGTCGCTGATGTGCAGAATGAGGGGATTGTCCTGCGGCCTCCCCTTGGCCTTGAATATTTTGAGCAGCGCGGCTGGATTGAGCGCGTTGGCCGCGAGGCCGTACACCGTCTCGGTCGGCATTCCGACGAGGCCGCCCTCACGCAGGAGGGCAGCTGCCTTTTGAATTGCCTGTTCGTCCGGCTGCAACACTTCCGTTTTCATAGGTAATCTTTCTTTCTGTTAAAGCTACAATTATTCTTCCGGCGCCCTTTTGTCAGGACGGCGGGGGCAATCATTTACCTCCAAAAGCATTTCTGTTAAAAAACTCTTATAAGGAATATGCCTATATGTTACTTAAAAAATGGACCAGCTGGTCTGGACAAGAAGCGGTTTCACCTGTCGTGACAAACCGGTACTACCTCTGCCGGATTTAGTCCTCCGACTCGGCTGCGAGCTTGGCGGCCTGATCGGCGGTGATGAGCGCGTCGATGATCTCATCGATGTCGCCGTTCATGTTCTGCTCGAGGTGGTAGAGGGTCAGTCCGATGCGGTGGTCGGTGATCCTGCCCTGGGGATAGTTGTAGGTGCGGATGCGCTCCGAACGGTCGCCGGTGCCCACCTGCGCCTTGCGCTCCGACGCGATCTTGTCGGTCGCTTCCTTCATCGCCTGCTCGTAGAGGCGGGTGCGCAGAATCTTCATCGCCTTGTCCTTGTTCTTGTGCTGGCTCCGCTCGTCCTGGCACTCGACGACGAGGCCGGTCGGGAGATAGGTCAGCCGGATGGCGGACTCGGTCTTGTTGACGTGCTGTCCGCCCGCGCCGCTCGCCCGGAAGGTGTCGACCTGAATGTCAGTGGGGCTGATGTCAAATTCAACCTCCTCCGCCTCGGGCAGCACCGCGACGGTGACAGTCGAGGTGTGGATGCGCCCCGACGCCTCGGTTTCGGGAACCCGCTGAACGCGGTGCACCCCGCTCTCAAACTTGAGACGGGAATAGGCGCCCTCTCCCGACACCTCAAAGCTCACCTCTTTAAAGCCGCCGAGCTCAGTCTCGTTGGCGCTGAGGATCTCGGTTTTCCATCCCTTTGTCTCTGCGTACATGGTGTACATGCGGTAGAGGTTGTAGGCAAACAGCGCCGCCTCTTCCCCGCCCGCGCCGCCGCGAATTTCAATGATGACGTCCTTGTCGTCGTTCGGGTCGGTGGGGAGAAGGAGAATCTTGAGCTCCTCGCCGAGGTCCTCGATCGCCTGCTGGCTCTCGCTGTACTGCTCCTGCACCATCTCCTTAAAGTCCTTGTCCAGGCCGCCCTCAGAGAGCATCTCCTTGGCTTCTTCGAAATTGTCCTTCGCAGCTTTGTACTCGCGGTATTTGTCGATGATCGGGGTCAGGTGCTTGAGTTCCCGCATCAGATCGCGGTAGGCGTGCTGGTCGTTGACAATGTTCGGGTCCATAAGTTTTTCGTTGATCTCGTCAAACCGTTTTTCGGTGAGACTGAGTTTGTCAAAAATATCTGCCATAGATTACTCCTCATCCTTGTGCTTAATCTGCTTAATATTCTTTTCTACCTTGGCACGGGGAAGCATGACTTCCCGCCCGCACTTGGCGCAGCGAATTTTAATGTCCATGCCGGTGCGCAGGACGGTGAACTCGCGCCCGGAGCACGGATGCTGTTTTTTCATCAGCAGGGTGTCTCCCACCCGAATATCCATACAATCACCATCCAAAAATTATCATTTACATTTTATTATACCATCAACAGGGGGCAATAGGCAAGATTTTCTATGATACAATTCAAAAATTGTTGAGAAACTAAGAGTGTGGGAGTAATTGTGAGAAATTTCGACTCCCAAATAATGGTATAATCGAGGTAATGATGATGAATCGACAATTGTCCGCTGTATTCAGCAGCTATGAAACCGCTCAGCTCGCCGCCAAGCGGGTCAAAGAAAAGTTCCCCGACGCAAACGCGGCGGCGATCTCCAAAAATCCCGACAGCCGAGAGGTCTCAGTGCCCCCTACTGCCTTTTTGGGCGGGACACTCGGCGGGGCGGTCATCCCCACGACGATGACCGGGGCGCGCACTGCCGCATCCACCCTGCTCGGGGAAAACCACATGGTCCGCGGCGCGGACAGTGACAGCATCAGCGAAGCGGTCGTACAGGTGAATGCAGATCCCGACACCTGCCGGAACATTGTATCATATTTATCCGACTGCGGAGGCTTGGACATCACCGTTCAGTAATTCTGGGCATAAGTTGTGAAGCCTCCTCATAGGATGTAAGGAACAAGGGCGGAGCGCTCTTACAAAAACAAAGGAGGTTTACTCACTTATGCAATATCTTCCCGAAGGACTGGCAAGCCGCCACGGGGACGGCACAAATTTCAAAAATATGGCCGCACTCAAAGAGTGCATGGCCTCCCAGCGCATCCTCGAAAGCCGCGCGGTCATGTGCGACAGCGAGCACAACCTGATCGTCAATCTCGGCTATATGCGGGGGATCATCCCCCGGTGCGAGGGGGCGCTCGGCATCCAGGAGGGCACGACGCGGGACATCGCGATCATCTCCAGGGTGAACAAGCCGGTGAGCTTTGTGATCACCGGATTTACTGAGGACGCCGAGGGCAACCCGGTCGCCCTGCTTTCCCGCAAGCGCGCACAGGAGCTCTGCCGGGAAAACTACATAGCATCCCTCCGCCCCGGTGACGTGATCAAGGCGGTGGCGACACATCTCGAACCCTTCGGCTGTTTTGTGGACATCGGCTGCGGCATCGCCTCCCTCATTCCAATCGATTCGATTTCGGTCTCCCGCATCTCCCACCCCCGCGACCGGTTTAAAACGGGACAGGAGCTCTTCGCGGTGGTCAAGTCCATCGAACCGGACGGGCGGATCTGCCTCTCCCACAAGGAACTGCTCGGCACCTGGGAGCAAAATGCCGCAGGATTTTCAGCGGGTGAAACGGTGGGCGGCATCATCCGTTCGGTGGAGCATTACGGGATCTTTGTCGAGCTCACCCCCAATCTGGCAGGGCTTGCGGAGTTCAAGGAGGACGTGTATGTCGGGCAGAGCGCGAGCGTCTACATCAAGAGCGTGCTGCCGGACAAGATGAAGATCAAGCTCATTATCGTCGACTCCTTTGACGCGGAGCCCATTCTCGACCCGATCGAATACTATGTCACCGACGGGAGCCTCCATCACTGGCAGTATTCCCCGCCCGGCTGCGAAAAAGTCATTGAGACGACCTTTGGGTGAGTGGGAGGATCCCGCCGATATCGAGCAGAACATCTGACGCGCCTTCGATCACGCGCACCCCTCGTTTCCCAGCGAACGCCCGAATGGTTTCCCCGTCGGGATGAGAGGATAGTTTGCCGGTGAAATACAGCAGATTCTGACCGATTTTTCCGCAGCATCCCCCGATGAATCCGGTGTCGTAACCCGGAAGCAGAAGAAAGCCGGGCCGGATGCGCAGCACCTCGATTCCCTCCTGTTCGAGCACGGCGGCAATCCCCTCGTCGGCTGTCACCACAGAGGTCTCATCCACAATGCAGACGCTGCATTTGCCATAGCCCTGGTTTGTATGTATCCACTGAATACCGTGTCTCGCACAATATTCAGCAATCAATTGCTCGGGTTTTGCCCGCTTAAAATTACCGATCAGCCTGTTTCCCAGGCGGCAGTAGTTGTAGGCGGCATCACCCGGGTATTTTTGCGTTAACCGGGCAGAGCCAATTTGCACCTGCATCCCCAGCGCTCTGAGCTGCGCACAGAGTTCCGGACTGTGGCCGTTGAGCACAACCGACGGACCGCCTAAATGGTGCAGCAGCATGTCTGCGTGACTGGCAACCGGAGCGGGCAGCTGCGCGCAGGGCGGAACGAGGACTCCCTGGACGCCGAAGCGCTTGAGTTCCTCTGCAATTGTCTCATTTCCCAACGCGGCAGTGCACACTTTGCCGTCCGGCAGGTTTGGATTAATTGTAAAGCGCATGGAACTCCTTTCTTGGCGACACAGGGATTCGATTCAGAAAAATCTCCATCCCAGGAGAGAGCGAATTGACAGAGAGCAAACACCACTTGGTCGAGTATTCCAGCGTGTTGAAAAATGCCAGTCTTTTCTGCCCTCCCGTGCAGGAATGGTGATCCGGGACGCATCGAAAAATCTGCACAGCAATGCCGCATCCCCTCCTATTTTTCAACACTCTTCCCCCTCTGGGTTGAAACCTTGCCGCTATTCCATGCGCAGCGCGTCCACCGGTTTGAGCTGTGATGCTTTCATCGCGGGATACACTCCAAAGAGCATGCCGACGACAAGGGAGAAGAGCAGGCAGAACCCCATCATGCCGAAGTTGGGAACAAAGGCAATCCCAGTGAGCAGACAGCCCGCAAAGGTGAGCCCCACCCCGAGCGCAAGCCCTGCCGCTCCGCCGATCAGGCAGATGAGGAAGGATTCGGCCATAAATTCCCGCAGGATGATTCCCCTGCTCGCCCCAATCGCCTTTTTGATGCCGATCTCCCGGGTACGCTCGTGCACCGACACGAGCATCACCGTCATGATCGACAGCCCAGCGACGACAAGGGATATTCCCCCGATCACCGCCAGGATGAGGGTGACGACGTCGAGAATCCCATTGAGCTTCTCCTTTTGCTGGACGAGGTTCTGCACCTGCACCGAACCGGAGGAAAGACTGGTCTCGAGCTTTGTCACCAGGGCGTCCGAAACCTGTTCGCTGTCCGCCCCTTCTTTGAGTTTCACCATAATCTGGTCGTATCCCGTGGTCCCATACGCTGTCTGAACGGTGGTGTATGGGGCATAAATAAAGCAGGGAATATACTCCCCCATGAGGTTTTGCAGCACGTTGCCACCCGAAGCGACAACGCCCACCACCTCAAGCGGCTGATAGGTTTCCCCAAGCAGCACATTGATTGTCTTGCCAACGATGTTGCTGCGTTTGTAGGCGGCCTTTGCATAGCTTTCGTCTACCACGCACACCCGCGCGTTGGCCTGCAGATCGCTCTGATTGATCATCCTGCCGTGCAGCACCTCGAGCGAAACCATCTGCTTGGCTTGTGTGTTGATGCCAAACACCATGCTCTTGGTCTCGGTGTTGTGGATTTCCGCGGTGGTGTACTTGGCGAGCACCGGCATGCAGTCGGTGACCATCTCGTCCGACTCGATGAGCGAGAGCTGGGCATCCCCCACCGAAGTGTTCTCCGCGCTGATGGCAATGCCGCCAATCCCGATGCTGTCCAGCTCGGAATTGACGGTCCGTTTGCCGATATCCCCGATGGAGGTGATGATGACGACCGACAGCACGCCGATTGCGATCCCCGCGATGGTGAGCACCGACCGCAGGCGTTTGCGGAAGATGTTGCGCAGGCTTGTTCTCAATGCATCCATGCGCCCCTCCTACAGTGTCTTGCCGGTTTGAATTTTCACATAGCTCTGGTCGCCCGCGACGCTCGACGCGGGGAAGATCACATAATCTTCGTTGGTGATGCCGCCGCCGACAATCTCGATCCCCTGGGCGGTCTCAATGCCGGTTTCAACAATTCGTTTGACGGCCTTTCCATTTTGAAACAGATAGACAAACTCGTTGCCCTCGTCGTCCTGTGCAACACATTCATAAGGAAGAACAAAAATCTGCGCCATTTCCCCTGTCTCAATCTCGGCAGTCACCGTGAAGCCGGAGGTCAGGCCGGAGCTGCCGTCCTTGATGTCGAGCAGCACGTCAACCACCGTCTCGCTGGCCATTCCGTTGATCTGCTTTTTGGCTGTGGGATAGATTTTGGAGACAACGGCGTCGTATTTCTGATCACCCAGCGCAGCACCGGAAATTTTAGCGGCCTGACCGACCTGAATCTGCCCGATGTTGTTCTCGGTGACCGACACCTTTGCCTGGAGGTTGCCAAGGTCGGAAATGGTAATGGCAGGGGTGCCCGCCATCGCAAGGCTGCCCTCCTGCAGGTTGACTGAAGTGACGATGCCGGCCGAGGTCGCAATGATCTGCTCTGGAATGTCATCCACCTTGGTGTCAAACGAGCTGCCCGCGAGCAGGGCGGAAAACTCCCCTGCCGAACCCGCAAGGCTGGACTGAGTGCTCGCCATTGCCTGAACCGTCTGTTCCTTATTGACGGTTGCGAGCACATCGCCGATGCTGACCTCGTCGCCAACCGACACGTTGACCGACTCGGGCACGACCGGCACCGCGACGGTAACTTCTTTTTTCTCTTTTTCCTCCACAGTCCCGCTTGCGAGTACAGAATTGGAATACTTGGTCTGGGCGAGGCGGGTCGCGCCCACACCGGGCACAAAGTTCATGATAAGGGTGGGAAGCAGCAGCGCAAGTGCGAGCAGGACCGCGGTGATCACCGATAAGCGAATGTATTTTTTCATGAAATCAACTCCGATACAAATCTAAGATACTCCTAGTGTGCGTCCGGAAATTGAAAATCATCCATGGCAAAAATTATAAAAACCGGCTGGGTATAAACGGGGCGAAAACCTGCAAAATAGGACTAGTTTGACTCGAAGGGAGATCGGTTTTTTTGAATTTGATAACCTGTTCCAGCAACTGTATCCACCAAAAAGACGGCTACTGCACCTTGGACAAACCCTCCCACATCACCGGGAGCGCGGTGGGGGGATGCTGCTACTTTGAATCAAGTCGCCGTAAAAACTACAAAAATCGAAGAAATAAGTTGACAAAAAACAACCGATATGGTTAAATGGCAGGTAGAAGGAGTAAAAGGAGATAGCATATGGATTTTCTTCACAGCCTGCTCGCCGAAATAGTCGATGTTGCAATCATATTCTTCGAGTTTGCGGGGGTCATTGTCATCGTCTGCTCCGGCGTAGTCGGAGTCATCCGTTACATCAAGCGCAGCCCGATGACCCGGCTCTACCTCGCCAAAGGGATGGCGATGGGGCTGGAGTTCAAGCTCGGCAGCGAAATTCTGCGCACCGTTGTGCTGCGCGAGTTCAGTGAAATTATAACAGTCGCGGGCATCATCGCCCTGCGCGCGGCGCTCACCTTCCTCATCCATTGGGAAATCAAGAATGAAGAGGCCCAACACGATAAAGATATTGACGAGACAAAGGTCCTCTTAAAAAAGTCCGACAAGGCGGAAAAGGACTGAGCCGCCGTACTGTACTCTCAAACCGTTCTACTCGCGAAACAGGCAGTCCGCTGCTTGCATCGGAATGACTCAGCGGTGTTTTGGGATGTGACAGCGATGCGCAAAGCTGCCCCTGTAATTTCAACAAAAAACCGGCGGAACAAATCCGCCGGTTTTTTTACTGCAAACTGTGAGGCGGCATCCACCTTGATAAGCTCTTTTGAAGATTCCCTGCTCTGGCTCATGGTTCTACCGCCAAGAAATTGGCCGCTGCATGGCAATTGCCGCCTTCAACCGGGCAAAATCCCACTCGGGGCGAAAGTCCTGTCTCAAAATACCCCTGCCACAGCGCATTCCAAGTGCACGGTTTATCCGTGGTTTTCCCAAAACTGGTGCGCAAATGGCAATTTCAAGTGATTAGGCTCCCCGGCAGATACCAAACGGCTGCGCAGCAGCCCTAAAAGATCTGTTTGTCTGTGCGAAAGGCGGAGGCGGTGCAGGTGGAGACCAGCTTGCCCTGGTCGTTGCGCACCTCAATTTCGCCGTGAAAAATCGTTTTGCCCTCGTTGACCCGCTTTGCCTCTGCAATGAGGTATTTGCCGTTGCCGGGGCGGATGTAGTTGATGTTGGAGGAAAGCCCCACCGCGACCCGTCCGCTCGAGCAGGAGGCCGCCGCGAACGCGAGGTCCGCCAGCGTAAAGATCGCGCCGCCCTGCACGATGCCCGCGCCGTTGAGGTGCTTTGGTTCAACGGTGAGCCGGGCGCGGGCGTAGCCGTCCCTGATCTCCTCGAGCTCCACCCCGGTCAGCTCCTCGGCGTAATAGTCGTTGTGAAAGTATTCCTTGAGTATTTCTTCTTTTGTCATTGTCGTGCTCCCCTAATTGCCGACCCGCATCCGCTCGATTTCCTGCAGGCCCTCGAGCACCTCGTCCTTGCTGAAATTGTGCTCCTCGAGGGTGTCCTCATCGATCTGGGCGAGCTTGTGGTAAAACCACATGCCGAGCTTGTACATCTCGTCGTTTTTGGGATCTTTTTCGATTTCCTCAAAGAGAAAATCCTCCGCTTCGTTGTAGCGGTTGTTCTCGATCTTGCGCTGGAGGTCGGAGCGGATGAGCTCCTGGTCGTCAAAAAAGCGGATGTTATCAATTCCGCCGCTGAGCTCGTCGGGGCTTTCAAACAGCACGGTCTGGAGAAACCGCTCGATCATATCAATCTGGTCCAAAATAAAGTCATCCCGTAGCATCGGTAGATCAGTCCTTTCAAAATACTGCTTCCTATTTTATTACAAAACGGAACAGGAATCAACTAGTATTTTTTGAACAACCGCTTTCGTCCAACAGGGAAACAGCTGCTTGTACGGTGAACACACAGGTTCACATACAAAAAACAGAATTTATTCGACAAAATAAAATTGTGATCGATTTTCTATTGACGTTCAGAGTGCTCAAGGTTACCGTTATGATAGAATGTTCAAAAAGTGAGGTGATTTCATGTCCCCACGCACAGGAAGGCCGCCGAGTGAAAATCCCAAAAACCTGAGAATCAATCTTCGCATCAGCCAAAAAACAGCTGATCTGCTGGAGGAGTGCGCAGAAAAAATGCACACTTCGAGAGTACAGGTAGTTGAACGGGGTCTTGAACTCGTCAAAGCTGAACTGGACAAAAAATAAGAGGAAGCGACCACCCACAACAGCGCCGCTTCCTCTCAACCAACACACAGCTGCTTACGCGAAAGGTGTCTTCAAATAGTATTACACTGAATTCGCCGTTTGCGCAAGGGGCTGTGGAAAAGAAAGGACGTTACAAATAACCATTTCCAAACAGCTTCTCGCCGCGGGGCGCGCCCGCGCCCACAGACAATTTCAGCGCACAGAGCAGTGCCGTCTTCTCCGCCGTGAGATCAGCCGACTGCACGAGGTCGCACGGTTCAACGCGGTCGACGGGGACGAATTCGCCTTTGCCGAGGAATACGCCGACGCGATCCGGCAGCAGGCGGGGCTTTGCAGCGCTCATCTCTATGAGGCGGGCTGGCGGGACTGCCTCGCTTTTTTGACCGAATGTTCACGAAATCTCCCTTGATTGGACTGGGATGGCGGGGTATACTAAATTCTGACCGACTGGTCGGTCGGAATTTGAAAAAGGAGAACCAACATGCTATCAAAATTCAGCGTCAAAAAACCATATACCGTAGTGGTTGCCATTGTGCTTGTGATCATTCTCGGGTTTGTTTCCTATACCCACATGAGCGTTGACCTCATCCCGAGCTTCAACCTCCCCTATGCGGTGATCTCGACAAGCTACCGCGGCGCCTCCCCCGAGGAGGTGGAACAGACTGTGACCAACCCGCTCGAGCAGGGCATGGCCTCGCTGAGCAACGTCAAAAACGTCAGCTCGGTTTCCTCCGAAAACGCCTCGATGGTCATCCTCGAATTCAACGAGGACACCAACATGGACGGGGCGGTCATCGAAATGCGGGAGCGGCTCGACCTGCTCACCCCCTATTTCCCCGACGAGGTCGGCTCCCCCACCATCCTCAAGCTCAACCCTGACATGATGCCGATCGTCTCGATGGCGGTGTCGGTGGACGGTAAGGAGGACCCCGAAGCCGCCCAGTACATTGAGAGCAAAATCATTCCCGAAATTGAGAGCGTCGAGGGGGTCGCCTCGGTCAGCACGAGCGGGCTGATCGAAAACATGGCGGATGTGACCATCTCGCAGGAAAAGCTCGACAGTTTCAACGAGACCCTCCAGCAGACCTACCGGGAGGGCGCGGAAAAGGAGCTCCGCGAAGTCGCGCGAGAGCAGGTCAAGGAGCAGATTGATCTGCAGCTCGACCAGCAGCTTGGCATCCTCAAAAGCCAGGGCATGACAGCCGAGCAGGCAGAGCGGGTGATCGCCCCGTCGCGGGTCAACCTCTACAGCCAGATCGATGCCAAGGTTGACGCGATCGTCAAGCCACAGCTTGCCAATCTCTCCATTCCAACGGTCGACGTCACCAGCGAACTACTCACGGGCATCCTTCAGGGGCAGAACATCTCCCTCCCCTCGGGCTCGGTGGAGGACAGCCAGGGGGTGAGCGCCCTCGTCCGGGTCGGGGACAAGATTGAGGACCTCGACGCGCTCAAAGCCCTGCCGGTCATGCACCTGCCCAATTACGGGGATGTCACCCTGTCAGATGTCGCGGAGATCACCACCCGCGACAACACTGACACCATGTACTCGAGGGTCAACGGCAATTACGCGGTGATTCTGTCGCTGCAAAAGCAGCCCGACTACTCGACCGCCGACGTCTCCAACAACGTACAGGATAAACTCGAACAAATCAACGCGGAGTACACTGACGTGCGGTTTGACACCCTGATGGATCAGGGGGAATACGTCAACCTCATGATCAGCACCATTCTCCAAAACCTCCTCTTCGGCGGGGCGCTCGCCATCCTCATCCTCTATCTCTTCCTGCGCAAAATCCGTCCGACCATCATTGTCGGGGCTTCCATCCTCATCAGCGTGGTCACCGCCTTTGTGCTTATGTACTTCTCAGGGGTCTCCCTCAACATGATCTCAATGGGCGGCCTGGCGCTCGGGGTCGGGATGCTGGTGGACAACTCGATTGTTGTCATCGAAAACATTGTTCGGATGCGCTCGGAAGGGATGAGCGGCCGGGAGGCTGCCATCCAAGGCGCAAAAGAAGTCACCGGCGCGATTACCGCGTCGACGCTGACAACCATCATCGTCTTTGTCCCCATCGCGTTCACCGAGGGCCTCACCCGCCAGCTGTTCACCGACATGGCGCTGACCATCGCCTTCTCCCTCATCGCGAGCCTGGTGGTGGCGCTCACCCTTGTCCCGGCTGCAGCGGGCGCGATGATGCGCTCAGGCTTCCGCACCAAGCCCACCTTCGTGGACAAGCTCGCGGAACGATATGTCAAACTGCTGGACAAATCCCTCCGCTACAAATGGGCGACCCTCGGACTCGCCGTCCTCCTGCTCGTCGGCAGCTTGTTCGCCGCGTTTACTTCGGGCACCGAGCTGTTCCCCTCGATGGACAGCGGGAGCATCAGCGTTTCGGTGGACTTCCCCGACAGCTACACCCAAAAGGACGAATTTTTTGCCCTGGACGAGCTCTCCTACAAAATCCGCTCGGCGGACGACATTGAAATGGTCGGCATTGTGAGCGGGGGCAGCGAGGCGGGAGCCTCGGGCATGATGATGGGCTCGGGCACCACAATCTACGTCCAGCTCAAGGACAAGCGCTCCCACTCGACCGACCAGGTAATCGAGCAGATCCGCAGCAAGACGGAAGGGCTCGACTACGAGATCAAGGTGCAGGGCTCCAACTCCGACATGAGCGCCATGACAGGCGGCCAGATCGTGGTGGACGTCTACGGGCGCGACCTCGAGAAACTGCGCAGCGCCGCGGAACAGGTGGCAAATACCATCGCCGGTGTGGACGGCGCAACCGAGGTGGACAGCGGCCTCGGCAAAGTGAGCTCCGAGCTGCACATCGCGGTGGACCGCAGTCTCGCCATCACCCACGGCCTGACAACCGCACAAATTTACCAGGCGGTGAGCGAACAGACGGCAAGCGACAAATCCGTCACCACGGTGACGGACAACGGCCTGGATTACAACATCTATGTCAAGGACAGCCGGGACAGCGAGGTCAAGGAAGCAGACGTTGAGAACATTCCGCTCACCTCCTCCACCGGAAACCCTGTCACAGTGGGGGACGTCGCTTCGGTCAGCCGGCAGGACGGGTTCTCCTCGATCAGCCACGACGGGCAGGAGCGGACCGTCAGCGTGACCGCATCGCTCAAAAACGGGTACAACGTCGGGGAGGTCAACGACAAAATCAGCAAGCAGCTCGACAGCCTCGAACTCCCCTCCGGCTGCCGCTACGAGCTGGGCGGCGAAAGCGAGTCAATCAAAAACACCTTTGGTGATCTTCTTTTAATGCTCGCCCTTGCGGTGGTGTTTATCTACCTCGTCATGGTCGCGCAGTTCCAGTCGCTGCTCTCCCCCTTCATTGTCATGTTTACGATTCCCCTCGCCTTTACCGGCGGTTTCCTCGCCCTGCTGATCACCCGGATGCCGGTGAGCGCGGTGGCGCTGATCGGCCTGGTGCTGCTCGTCGGGGTGGTGGTCAACAACGGCATTGTGTTTGTCGACTACACCAACCAGCAGATGAAGGCGGGCTGCACCAAACACGAGGCGCTGCTCAAGGCGGGGCGCAACCGCATCCGTCCCATCCTCATGACAGCGCTCACCACCATCCTCGCGCTTTGTACCATGGCGTTTGACCCGCGCAGCGGCGCCGAGATGCTCCGCCCCATGGCGGTGACCACCATCGGCGGGCTCGCCTACGCGACGATCCTCACCCTCTTCCTCGTGCCGGCAATGTACGACTTGCTACACCGCGGCCCCCGGAAGAAAAAGGAGGTGCAAACCCAGCATGATGAAGGATAAACGGGGGGACATCCTGCGCGCCGCCCTCGCCTGTCTCGGCGAGGGGCAGAACCCCAACGAGATCAAAATCGCCGAGATCGCCCACCGCGCTGGGGTGGGCAAAGGGACGGTTTACGAGTATTTCACCAGCAAGCAGGAGCTGTTTGCCGAGTCGGTACTCTGCTTCATTTCGGAGTACTTGGCGAGAATGCGGGAAGCGGGGGGCAGCGGCAGCTTCCGGGAGCGCTTTTTCGCGGTGCTCAAGGTGCTCTCCGGCTGTTTGGACAACTGCCGCCCCCTCTTTTACACCGTCTTTTTGCACCAACAGTTCTGCTCCCCCGAGGCGGAAGCCGCCCAGCGTCTGCTCAGCCACCAGCCAGAAGTGGAGCGGGAGCTGCTCCTGATCCTGGACGAGCTGCTGCACCAAGGGGAGTCAGAAGGGCTGTTTGCCCGGAGGCAAGGGCAGGATTCCCTGTTCGCGTTTTCCTGCATCGTGGGTGCGCTCTGCTTCTCCGGCTGCTCTCCCACACAACAGGATCGGGATTTACTCTTTGAAAAGTGCTACCAGACGTTCCTCAAGCTCAACCAATGAGCCGGCGGCTCCGAATCCAGCCGAAGTGCTGTGGGATTGATGAAAAGCATGGCACTGTAGAAAGAAATCAGAGGAAATTGCCGCTGACTAAAACAAAAAACGCCGGAACCCGCATGGGGAGTGTAAAACGATATCTCTGTAAACAATGAACTGCTCTTCCCCGTCTCTCCTCGTATGGGGATGTGGACTGAAATAACTAGGTCAAGGGACGTGTGGTTTAAAATACAAGGGTATCCTTCTCCGCTCTCCTCACGGGCACCCGTGGATTGGGCGGCTCCTTTAAAATCAACAGCCCGCTCGTCTGCCGGCCCTTAAAAGCAATTTGCGATCCTGGTACAGGTTTAGGGTGATAAAAACAGTTTGCATGGGAGCTGCGATACGTCTCGGTTCCTTGGTCTGTACTCCTTTCCGGCAAGTGATCGTTTGGTAAACTGTGCTCTTTCTCCTGATGCCATAAAATAAAAAAGCGATGCGGTGCAGGCTGGTAATGCCTTGCACCGCATCGCTTTTCTTGTCACTTGATTTCTATTACCGATAGGAATCCCGCAGGATAGCCGCGACCTCCTCGGCCTCGAGCGGACGGGGATCGACTGCAAACAGGCCGGGCATGATATTCATGGCGTGTTCCGCATATTTGGAAAAGTTTTTGTTGTCAATCTGGTAATCCGACAGCTTGAGGCCGTCTACCCCGCAGTCCGCCTGCAACTGGGCGAGGGCGTCGAGAAAATCCTCCGGCTTGGTCACATCGGTGCGGCCGAGGGCGCGCGCCATCGTGATGTAGCGGTCGGCCGACACGTCGAGAAATACCTTGTAGTAGGCGAGTGAAATCATAATCAGCCCCGCGCCGTGCGGCAGGTCGGGGTGATAGCCGCTCAGAGCGTGTTCAATGCCGTGCTCCGAGGTACAGCTCGAGGTCGATTCCACAAAGCCGGACAGGGTGTTTGCGAGCGCAACCATGGCGCGCGCTTCCAGATCCTCCCCGTTTTTCACTGCGCGGGGGAGGTATTTGCCGACGAGTTCGATCGCCTTGAGTGCGTACATGTCGCTGATGGGATTCGCGATGTTGGCGATGTACCCCTCGGTGGAGTGGAACAGCGCGTCAAATCCCTGGTAGGCGGTGAGCATCGGCGGGACGCTCACCATCAGCTCGGGGTCGACAATCGAGAGCGCCGGGAAGGTCGCGTCGACGCCGATGCCGATCTTCTCCCCGGTCTCCTCCTTGGTCACAACCGCCCAGGGATCGGATTCAGTGCCGGTGCCCGCTGTTGTTGTGACCGCCACAACGGGAAGCGCCGGGTTGGGGATCGGCTTGCCCTTGCCCGAGCCGCCGGAGATGTAATCCCAGAGATCGCCCTCATTGGCTGCCATGATGGCAATTGTCTTTGCCGAGTCAATGCTGCTGCCGCCGCCGAGGCCGAGCACGAAATCGCATCCCTCAGCGCGGGCGAGTGCCGCACCCTCCATCACGTGCTTTTTAATCGGGTTGGGCAGAATTTTATCAAACACCACATAGCCGGTGTTGTTTTGTTCGAGTAGGGCTTTCACCCGGTCGAGATAGCCAAACCGCTTCATCGAGTTGCCCGCGGACAGGACGATGAGCGCTTTGCTGCCCGGCAGCTTTTCGGTGCCGAGACGGTTTAGCTCCCCTTCCCCAAAGAAAATTCTGGTTGGCATGTAATAACTGTAAGCCATTTTGATCAACCTCCACGCTGGTAAAGCAGGTGTATGATGAATTGGTTCCATTATAACACATTGGATGGAAAAAATACAGGAGATTTGTGTAAATTCGTTTGATCAGCGGTTGTTGAGCTCTGCGTAATTGAGGATGTCGCGGCAAAAGAATGTCACGAGCGCCGAGGCAATCAGGTTCCAGCCAAACCCCACAAGGAGGATGAACGGGAGGGAGAGGGTGTCGGCGAACAGGACAAAATTGAGCACAAAGCCGAGGATCAAGCCAGGCGCGCAGAGCAGGAGCATGATGAGAAAGTAAAACGAGAGGATGAGCACCTTGCTGGAAAGCGACCCGAGAATCCGCTCGGTGAGGATGTTGCCCGCCATAAACAGCAACCCAAACCCCACCCGCGCGACCATGCAGGCGAGGATGTCGGGAATGGACGCCTGGGTGATGATGCCGACTGGGATAAAGAGCAGCAGCGCCTCGACACAGATCTTATATACATTCTCCTTGCAGACGTTGACGAGCTTGACAAAGGGGCTGACTGGAATCATATAGACGTAGGGTAGCGTCAGCTCCCGCACCCACCGCCCGAGCGCAGAGCTGAACAGCTGCATGTAGACGCTGATGAAAAAGACTGGGAGCAGCCCTTCCCCGCGGGTAAAAAACGAGGTGAAGATACAGATGATAATAAAAAGCATTGACGTGTTGTCGAGAAGAAAGAATTTGGAGCGGCGGTTTTCGAGCATGTGCTTGTAGAAAAAGACGCCAGCACCCCATCCGCGGCCGATGCCGGTTTTGCCAAGCCGCACTTTGCCCTGCGGCAGGTCGTTCATCTTGCCCTCTTTTTTTGCGGTGATCGCACTGTAGGAGACTTCGGTTGCCTGGAGCACGTCCTCGTAAAAGTCCGAGCGGCTCTTGGAGATGAGCAGCACAAACCCAACCACATAGAGCGCGACCCCCGCGAGCCCGCAGAGCAGCGGGAGCAGCTGTCCTGCGAGCGCCCCGGTGGAAAATGCCTGTGCCCACCCCGCGACGGGGAAGAACTGGAGCAGCGGCGCGTTGGCGCGGGAGACAATGGTGCCGAGGATGTCGCTGCGGTCAGAAATGAGCGGGAGAAAAATGTAGGCCACTGCGGCGAGCACCAACAGATAGAGCAGCGCCTTGACCACCCGCTTTGCCCTGGGGTTTCCGCTGGTAAAGGTGTAGATCGCCATGGCGGTGAGCTGGGAACAGAACATCACCATGCAGTAACCGAGCAGGATTAGAATCAGCCCGGGGATCGAAAGGTTGTACAGTTGATGCAACCAGCTGTACTGAAACAGCAGGAAAAAGCCGACGAACAGCGAGGTGCCCATCTGCTTGACCAGGCCGTAGATGAGAATCCTGCGCGGGGAGATCGGCGCGGGAAAAAGCATCTGCACATCCGGCATGGAATAAAAGCTCGCCCCAGAGGAAAAGCCGTTGAGGCTTGAGAGGAGAAAGATCGCGATGTAAAGCCCCAATACCATGGCCGAGAGCTCGGCAGGATCGCGCAGCTCGAGCACGTCGATGCCGGCCATAGACCCTGAAACGATGACCACAGCCATCATCACCACAAAAAAGAGCACGAGCACAAGCTTGGCGGGATGGGTTTTGAGGTCCTTGATGGAATTCTTGATGGTGGTGCGCAGCAGGTAGCTCAGCCCGTTCATTGTGCATCCTTCCTTTCGGTGATGTCAAAAAAGAGCTGCTCCAGGCTGCGCTCCTCGGTGTCGCCAGGGTGGTTGTATTTGGTGGCGGCAAACGAGCCGTTCATCATGATGTGGGCCACGTCCCAGTAGTCTTCCACGCTGTCGAGCATGTGGGTGCTGATGAGCACCGACGCGCCCGCGCCGCGCAGCTCGGTGAACAGGAGCTTGAGCTCCTTGATGGCGTGGGGATCCAGCACAACCATGGGCTCGTCAAAGATGAGCACGCCGGGGCGGTGCAGCACCGCGCAGCAGATGCTCAGCTTTTGCTGCATCCCCTTGGAGAGCTCCTTGCCGAGCTTGTCGCGATTGTCGGCGAGCTCGAACCGCTCGAGCAGCGACTCGCCGTACTGCTTCCAATCCTCCACCTGATAGGCGCGTCCGATGAACTCGAGATGCTCCCCAACGGTGAGCAGATCATAAACCGCGGGCATCTCGGGGATGTAGCCGAGCTGGCGCTTTGCCGCAATCGTTTTGTTGGGCTGCCCGCAGATGGTGATTTCCCCGGTGTAGCGCAGCAGTCCGGCGATGCATTTGATGATCGTCGACTTTCCCGCGCCGTTGGGGCCGAGCAGGACGGCGATCTGCCCATCCCCCACGCTGAAACTGATTTGGTTGTTTGCAATGACTTTTCCATAGCATTTGGTGACATTCTGCACCTGAAACATCGGCTCATCTCCTTTGTGTTGTGGTTATTGTTTGGGCTTTTGGCGGATTCTCGACGTGAGGTTGACGGAAACGCCGACCATCAGGGCAAACGCCGCGCCGGCGACAATGGTCACCGGATCGTTGTGCAGCACGGCGGCGCTGACAATGAGCACAATGAGGGACAGGATACCGACAACAATACAGATCTTAAGCTTTTTGATCGCGTCGAGGCGGTCGAGCTCCTGCTGCTTTTTTCTGCGTTCCAACATTTCTTCTTCGGTCATTTTCATAAAAAAGATCCATCCTTTTTGTATTCAATTGTATGATCGTTTTAATACAATCATACAACGGGATTTGATTTCTGTCAATACAAATCATAGCAGGAACAGACAAAAAACGCAACTCATCCCGGTGATCTGCAAAACAGCCTGATCGAAGTCCGGTATCCCTGCTGATCCAGAGGCTTGCTCTATTAGATGTAAAATCTATTCACAGATCTTCAAGTGCGGCTGAGCAGTCCCTTTTTTATTTGAACACTGTTTCAATGTGTTCGCACCCCAAATAGCGTGCGAGCCCTACCGCTGTGTTTTTTCTCTCCGGCTGGACAGCGGAAAGACACAGTTGTTCTCCACAGTAATTAGAAGCAAAAATTTTGCTGCACTGCATTCCGCTCAAGGGAACATAAGCGCCCCTGCTTTTTCATGGAACCCGATTCGTCCCATTTGGTTCATATTGGGTTGTCACATCCCCGGGGTTGTGGTATCATCAAGGGAGGAGATGATCGCAATGAAACTGAAACTCGCCCTCTGCCAGATGAAGGTGGAAAAAGACAAGCAGAAAAATCTGCAAACCGCTTGCCAACTCGTTCAGGAGGCTGCACAGTCGGGCGCACAGCTCGTCTGCCTGCCCGAAATGTTTTGCTGCCCCTACGACAACGCCTGTTTTGCCGATTATGCCGAACCCATGGACGGTGAAATTGTCCACGCCCTGTCCGAGGCCGCACGCCGGACCGGCTGTGTCCTCGTCGGCGGCTCTTTCCCCGAGCGGGAGGGAGGCAAGCTCTACAACACAAGCCCGGTGTTTTCTTCCAAGGGAGAGCTCCTCGGCCGTCACCGCAAACTGCATCTGTTTGATATTGACGTTGAGGGAGGGGTGCGGTTTCAGGAATCCGACGTTCTCTCGGCGGGAAATTCCTGCACCCTCATCGACACCGAATACGGAAACATTGGGGTTGCGATCTGCTTTGACGTGCGGTTCCCCGAGCTCTTCCGCAGGATGGCGCTGCGGGGGGCAGAGCTTGTGTTTCTTCCCGGAGCCTTCAATCCCACGACAGGGCCGGCGCACTGGGAGCTGACCATGCGCGCCCGCGCGCTCGACAACCAGCTCTTTGTCGCCGCCTGCGCGCCCGCGCTCGACCCAGAAGCCTCCTACCACTCCTATGGGCACTCCTGCGTGGTGAACCCGTGGGGAGAGGTCGTCGCCGGTCTCGGCGACCAGCCCGGAATTCTCTCTGCTGAGATCGACTTGGCGCAGGTGGAAAAAGTCCGGCGGGAGCTGCCGCTCCTCTCAGCACGGCGGACCGATGTGTACGGGTAATTCATTTGGTATGATAGATCGCCCATCTATTCCCACTGATTATTCTATACTGAAAGAAAACGGAGAATGAGGGTGAACAAACTGGGCAAAAAGAGAGCTTGCAGCATTTGTCTTGACGAAGAACTGATTCAAACACTGAAAAAGTGTGCTGAAAACGAATCCCGTTCCTTCTCAAATCTGGTTGAGACGGTCTTAAAACGAAGTCTCAAAGACAAACGCGCAAATCATGCAGAAAATTTTGATAAAAATAAGGCTGTGTAAACCAACACAGCCTTTAGATTTTTGAAAAACTATTATGAAGCGAAGAAATGAAAAAACCGGCATTTGTGAGGACACTGTGGGAAAGAGGTGTCCCCCCTTCCCCACAGTGTCGACACGCTCAAGGCTGTGTCAACAAACACAGGCTCATTTTTATTCCCAGGTCTTCCACACCTCCGGCTGGTAGCCGACGGTGGCCTGTTTGCCGTTGCGCACGATCGGGGTCTTGAAGAGTTTCGGGTTTTCGAGCAGCCTCTCTTCCACATCGCTCTCATAGGCGAGGTGCTGGATAAACAGCCGCTCATATTCCTTTGATTTCTCGTCAATGAGCGGATTCATCCCGCCCACGGCCCGCTTGACGCTGTTGTATTCGCCGCTGCTCATCCCGTATTTTGCAATGTCGATGAGCTGGTATTTGATACCGCGTTCCTTAAAATACCGCTCCGCCTTTTTTGTATCAAAACACTTGGATTTGCCAAAAATCTGGATGTTCATGCATTATGCCTTTTCCGGCTCGCCGTAGTCGACGCCAAAGGTATCGACCGTCACCTTCTGCATCACCTCGTCGCGCAGCGGCTTGTCGCCCATGTCGCGGCGGACGTTGACAATGCGGTCGGCCTCCTCAATGCCTTCAATCACCTTGCCGAACGCGGCGTAGTCCCCGTCGAGATGGGGGGCGTCCGCCACCATGATGAAGAACTGGCTGCCCGCGCTGTCCGGATGCATAGCGCGCGCCATCGAAAGCACCCCTTTGGTGTGCTTGAGGTCGTTTTTGAAGCCGTTGTTGGCAAATTCCCCTTTGATGTGGTAGCCGGGGCCGCCGGTGCCGACGCCGTCCGGGTCGCCGCCCTGGATCATAAAGCCGGGGATGACGCGGTGGAAAATCGTGCCGTCATAAAAGCCCTTCTGCACGAGGGAGATGAAGTTCTTCACTGTGTTGGGTGCGATCTCGGGGTAGAGTTCAATTTTGATCTGGGTCTCGTGGCCGGTGTCAATGGTTACGATCGGGTTGCTCATGGGCAGTTCCTCCAATAAAGTATTTTCCCTTATTATAGGCCATTTGCCCGATTTATTCAACCCCCGGTCTTGACAGGGGAAAAAGAAGAGTCTAAAATAAGAAAAGAAATCATTTTTGTCAGAATGGAGTCAAGATAGATGGAAGAAAAGAAACAGCATATTATTCAGGAATTTGTCCCTGGCAAACAGATTACCCTCGCGCACCTCATCGCCAACCCGATTCCCGAGCTGTGCGACAAACTGGGCATTCTCAGCGAAGGGCAGACTGCGCTCGGCATTCTCACCATCACCCCGACCGAGGCGGCGATCATCGCGGCGGACGTGGCGAGCAAGGCGGCGGGCGTGTCGCTCGCTTTTGTCGACCGGTTCAGCGGTTCGGTGGTCATCACCGGGGACGTCGAGAGTGTGGAGGCCGCCCTCATCGCGGTGCTCGACGCAATGGAAAACGTGCTGCACTTTGAAATCGCGCCGATCACGAGGACGTAACGGGATGAAGAAGTTTATGCTCATCGGCGCGGTCAGCGCCGGAAAGACCAGCTTTTCTCAGGCGATTCACGATCAGGACATCACCTACAAAAAGACCCAGGCCGTCGATTTTCTCGACAACATCATCGACACCCCGGGGGAATACCTTGAACGGCGGATTATGTACCGCTCCCTCGGCATCACAGCGGCGGATACCGACCTCATCGTGCTGGTGCAGTCCTGCGTGGACGACCGCTGCATCTTTGCGCCCGGCTTTTCGAGCATGTTTGCAAAGCCGGTGGTTGGGATTGTCACCAAAATCGACCTGACTGACGACGAGCGGCTCATTGAACGCGCCCGTCAGCGGCTGCGGCTCGCCGGGTGTAAGGACATCTTTGAGGTGAGCAACACCGA
>CBCSOX010000026.1:0-23037 GCA_965141735.1 uncultured Oscillospiraceae bacterium
GGTGCCGATGACAGCCAGCAGGTACTGCACAAGGCGTACCTCAGGGCCTGTATCCCCTTCCTCAAGTGTTTGGGAAAACGCCAAATCCACCTCTTCGGGGGTGAGCCCTTCGGATTCGAGTTCGTTGAGCCGCTTGATGCCGTTGTAAATGGCCTTGACCTTGTACCAGGTGGCCTTGCCCACAATGCCGTCCACCGTCAGGTTGAAGATCTGCTGAAATTCCCGTACCGCCGCTTCGGTCTCCAGACCGAAAACACCGTCGATGACAGACAACTTGGGGATGGCAGGGTAATTCTCCGCAATGCGGTTGAGCTGGCGCTGAATCACCCGCACATCCTCTCCCGCGCTCCCCAGCCGCAGCGGGACCCCGCCGTAGGAGGATTGAATCCCTGCAACGGGGGTGTTGGAATGGATGTTGATGTTGTCCCCGTAATAGTGCTGGAGAATCTCGTATGCCACCAAGCCGTCGTTGGCCAGGCTCACTGTTCCCCACTGGGACAGTCCCTCGCAGGTGACGGCGATGCCGTCGCAGTACTGGGCAAAAATCGGCTCCACCGTTCCCTGGCGGACAATATAATCGTTAAAAATGTCATCCACAATTTTGGAAATATTATCAAAGACATCCCGGCCTTTGATAAACTTTTGATCGTATTGGGTGGAGCTTGTGATGTCAAAATCATAGCCCTGACTCGGGTAGTACTCGGTGTAGATGCGATTGAGCGCATAGGTGATCTGCGCCCGGATGTTGGCGCGGATAGCGGCCTCCGGCCAGGTGGGATAGATTTCGCTCGACGCGACGTTTTTGACGTACTCGGTAAATGGGATGCGGAAGTTTTCGGCAGTTTGGCCCGGATTTCCCAGGTGGACCGTGATGGTTTCCGGGATCACCGGGGCGTCAATCATTGTTCTGCCTCCCCCCATTCGGGGAGGACCGAATTGGGCAGAAACCGCACTGGCTGAATCGATTTAATTCCATCAAACACTGGTACCTGGTAGTAGACCTCTTCACGGAATTTGGGGTGGGTCACGTGGATGTCATACAGGGCATAGGGTGGTTTTCCAGTCGGCGAATCGGAAAGTGACTTATCCGGCGTGGGCAGGACAATCCCGTCGAGAATTCCGTTGGCGTCGGTGACGCCGGTGGCAAATACCCGGTTGCCCTCCAAAAACTCCTTGTCAACCACGACCTGAGCATCCGGGACAGGATATGCCCTCTGGGCGATGGAGGCCTGCACCCGCAGTGTCCCTGTCTTTGGGTTTTTCTCTAAAAACTCCTCGTAGCTGATCGTCTCGAGGTGAATCGACTGCAATGGGTCCTGCCCTCTTCCGGACTCGGGCCGATTGGTTTCGGGCAGCAATTCCCCTGCTAACGGCGTCGCAGCTCCGGAAGACGGCGAAGCCTCCCCTATTTGCTGCCCTTCAAGCGGCGGCGCAGATTGCTCTATCGGTGCCGCACTGACAGGCGGCATTGTCTCCTCCAAATTTGACGGCTGGGGTCCCGCCGCAGATGTCACTTCGACAGGCAGCGCTGCCTCCTTTGCGGGTGACATGCCGGGGATCGGCTCAGTTTTCTTTGCTGATTCCGCTCCGGCCGGAGGATGCGGACTGCGGGCCGCCGTCCGCATAAGTTCCTCACTGTATCGATCGATCATCTCCTGAAATGCCTGTGGGTCCATGGATCGTCCCTCCCATTCATCACTAGCCCAGGTTCGCTGGACAACTGTTCCAACGGCGCAAATTCCCAGGGAAACACTGAATCAAAGCCAGCATGCGCCTTGCCGGCAGATTTTTCTCCCGAACTGCGTCAAAAATACTGGAAACCCGTTAGGATTCCTGCATTTCGTTCCTTGCCGGGATAAAAATCCCCTTGGGAATCTACGCACTTGTTTCATCAGTGCTTCCCGAGGGCAATTGGCGAATGTGTGGTGGTGAAAATAACGTAGGAACAGCGTAGCCATCCTCAACGGATGACACTCCGCCTGATTCCCCGTCTCCTTTTATACCATTCTACCCGCCATGTTCTCTAACAGTATAGGCGGACGATTCATTTTTGGTGACAAAAGCCCCCGTATTCGGGTGAATACGGGGGCTTTAAAGCAAAATCTACAGCAATTTTTACTCACCGAGATAGGAGAAACGGGGGAACCTCTGCCCGTCCCGCTCGACAATTTCAAAAAACATCTCCGCCGGGCGCACCCAAAGGGCGTGCTCCCCGTACAATTGCTGGTACACCACCAGCTCCTCGCCGGTTTCAGAATGGCGGGCAAACCCGATGACGCGGTATTCATTGCCCTTGAAATGCCGGTAACGTCCGGTACGCCGTTGGTTTTCCTGCTCCTGTTGAGACGCCTGCACTTGCGCAGGGCAGCAGACAGCGTCGCCCTCTGTCTGGGACACCCCTTCGGTTTGCCCTGTTTCACAGAGCTGCTGCACCTGTTCAGCTGAAAGCGGTTGCTCCCGTTCCTCGAGAATCCGCGCGGAAAACGGGGGAACCAGCACGCTCACCCGGCCGTTTTCCACTTCAAAGAGATCCCCGGGATGGAGCAGATCGCAGAGCACCCGGCCGCCGCAGGGAAAGTCGAGCCGCGCCTCGCAGTCGGCGAGATTGAGCGCGACAGCGATCGTCTGCTCCTGGCTGGCACGGCGGTAGACGAGCTGTTCGTTTTTCACGATGACCTGCTCATACCGTCCCGTCTGCAGGGCGGGGGAAGCGAACCGCACCCCGCCGAGCGACGCAATGTGCCCTGCGAGCCGGTAATCCGCATCCTGGATACAGCCGATCTCCAGACAGGGGCGCAGCGCGGCGTCCGAACCGTTCTGTTTGATGCCCTGCAAGCCCCACTCGCTGCCGTAGTAGACCGACGGAACGCCCGGCATGGTGTAGAGCAGTGTGTAGACATTGTCGATGTGCGCGGGGTTGCGCAGGGTGCTCGCCAGCCGGTTGACGTCGTGGTTATCCACAAAGTTATAGGTATAGATCGACTGATAGATCCCCCCGCTGCCAAACTGGCGGTTGAGGGAATGGGCGATTTCAAAGTAGTTTTTGTCGTTGTGGGAGGAGTAGATTCCCTTGTAGCACTCGTAGTTGGTGACCGAATCGAGCATTTCGGGGTTGGCCCAGCGGTTGTAATCACCGTGGATGATCTCCCCCATCAGCCAGAAATCCTCCCGCTTGTGTTTGCAGAAAGTGCGCAGGCGGCGGAGGAAATCCATGTCCACGCAGTCGACCGCATCGAGGCGGAGTCCGTCGATGCCGAACTCATCCATCCACATCCCGACTGCGTCGAGTATGTGGTCCGCGACCTCAGGATTGCGCAGGTTGAGTTTGACAAGGTTGTAATGCCCCTCCCACGCCTCATACCAGAACGGGTCCCCCATCGGGCTGCCGCCTCCGAAATTGAGGTTGTGGAACCAGCTGCAATAGCGGGAACCCTGCCCGTTGCGCTGCACATCCTGAAACGCCCAAAACTCCCGCCCAACGTGGTTGAACACCCCGTCGAGTACGATGCGTATTCCGTTTTGATGCAGTGTTTCACAGATGCGCTTGAACGAAGCGTTGTCCCCCAGGCGGCTGTCCACCTGGTAGTAGTCCTTGGTATCATAGCCGTGCTCGCTCGACTGAAACAGCGGCCCGAGATACAGAGCACTGACATTCATTTCCTTAAGGTGGGGAATCCATTGCTCCAATTTGTCGAGGCGGTACTGAACCTCCTCGTTTTTGTTATACTGCGGTGCACCGCAAAATCCGAGCGGATAGATGTGATAAAAGACCGCTTGATTGACCCAGCTGCCCATGGGCAACAACCTCCTTTGCGCTCTGCCTGCCAAACCGGCTGAGCGTCTTTTTCAGATTGGGAACACTTTTATTATACCACAGAGGCGGCTTTGAAACAAATTTTGCGGAACAAATACCCTCAAGTCAATTTCCCAGTTCCCCGTCCGCAAACCCATCGTCTTGTTTTTCGGGTACAATGCCGAGGTCGCTGCTGAAAACCGAGCCGAGCTGGACCGCAGAACTTCCGAATTTGTCTCGGATGCGATCGATTGTTGTTTCGAGTTCCCGCTGCCGTTCGCTTTCACCGGCACAGCGGATGAGGGAGAGCTGTTCCCCTGTGTCGCTATCGATGAGGTTCATCCCGGTGATGGTCAACATGCGGATCGGCGCGTCGGGGTTCCAAGAGGCCAGGATCACACCGACCGCTGCATCCGCGATTTCCTTCGCGAGGTCAGTCGAATGGGGAAGCTGCCTTTGGCGGGAGATGGTGCGAAACGACGGGTTGCGGATCATCACCTGAACCGCCTGACATTTAAGCCGGTGCCTGCGCAGCCTGGCGGCCACAGTGTCGGCGAGAAACGCCACGCCCGCGCGGATGTCATCCAGCCCTTCGAGGTTGCGGCGGAAGGTCATCCCGTTTCCAACTGATTTGATCTCCCGCACCTCGTCCACCCGCCGGACCGGGCTGTCCTCCAGGCCGCGCGCGTAGTCGGAGAGCACCTCCCCCTGTTTGCCGAGCAGACGAACGAGAAATGCCCGGTCCGCCTGCGCAAGGCTTCCAATGGTGTGGATGCCGCTGCGCGCAAGCAGCTCTGCCGCCGCTTTTCCAACAAACAGCATCGCTGTGACTGGGAGGGGATAGAGAAGCTCCCGGTAGTTGCCGCGGGTGATCTCGGTGGTCGCGTCGGGCTTTTTGTAGTCGCTGCCGAGCTTGGCAAACACCTTGTTAAAGCTCACCCCCACCGAGATGGTCAGCCCGAGTTCTTTACGGATCCGGCGGCGCAGGGTGTCGGCAATCTGCCGCCCCTCCCCGAACAGCCCCTTGCTGCCCGTGACGTCAAGCCAGGACTCGTCGATGCCGAACGGTTCGACCATGTCGGTGTACTCCTGATAGACCTGGTTGACCAGCTGGGAATAGCGGGCGTACTCCCCCCGGTGCGGCTGCACAAGGACGAGCTGCGGGCACTTTTTCCGCGCCTGCCACACCGTCTCCGCTGTCTGGATGCCGAACCGCTTGGCGAGTTCGTTTTTAGCCAGAATAATTCCGTGCCGGTTCTCTGGATTGCCGCACACCGCCATTGGCACCCGTTTCAGCTCCGGCCGGTGAACGCACTCCACCGAGGCGTAGAACCCGTTGCAGTCGCAGTGCAGAATTGTCCGGTCCATGCCTATCCCCCCTTTGTCTCTATGGTAGACCGCTGCTGGGTAATTGTCAAGAGCATGCTGCTTCCATTTTTAAACAGCGGACAGATCATTCGCCTGGCCACTTCTCCATAAAGATTCACAAGAAACAGATCCGTTGGAAACGACTGATATTCATCACTGCAAGGCAGTTGAACGGCATTCCACCCCTGAGCCTACGCTGCTGCGTTTCAGATTCGTCTTTCCCTGCCAAGCGCAGTGAAACCACATCATGCACAATCAGGCGATTGCTCTTCTAGCATCCCCTTTACATCACTGTTTAACACCATTTGATCAACTCAATCGTTGTCGAATTTTGCAGCAAACAATCAAAATTACTCGTAAACGAGTGGTTTGCACAGACCTTTGGAAGGGGTACTGAAAAATATTATCGCTCGCCCTGCAACTGGTCAACCCGTTTTACTCGGCTATTGAAAGCTTACAGTGATTCTTACGCTTTCGTATATCTCCTCTTATAAAACTTTTTATTGAGGAAAATAAAGCACTTTCTTTTGCCTTACTACTGGCTTTAACTAATTTATTTGCCAGGGCCTTTTTCTTTATCCCCGATAGAACCGGGGGTTTTCTTAAGCCTAATGGCAACAAAAAGGACTCGCCGCCTGCACACAGCAGGCGGCGAGTCCTTTTGACTTGGTTTAAGTTACTTTTCTAAATGAAATGACTTCAAATGTCTATCTTTTCTTTTTGCTCAGGGCAAAGCCTGCGCAAGCGAGAACTGCGAGAAGCGCCGCAGCTGCGATCGGTGCGGTATCGCCTGTTTTCGCGTTGCCGCTGCCGTTGGTCATCGCCTGATCCCCCTCCACCTGGGTAGCCGGGGTGTCGTTGTCAACTGCCTTGAGGCCGTCAATGGCAGCCTGAAGATCCGCTGCCGCCTTGTCCACTGCCTGCTGCACGGCGTTTTCATCGCTGTTGACCAGATCTGCCGCCGCCTTGGCCTCGTTGAACAGGGCCACAGTCTCCGCAGTGTAGGCCGAGAGATCCAGCTTATCCGCATTCGCGAGCACGGACTGGAGCACCGACTTGTCCGCTTTAAAGCGGAGGTTGAGCATTGCCTGGAGAAGGCTGTCCACCGCTTCGTCGACATCCCCCTGCAGGGCGTCTCCGTCAGCAAGCACGGTTTCTGCCTTTGCAAGCGCTGCCTTGAATTCCTCCTGACCAGCTGCTACGTAGTTGGACAGGTCGATTCCATTCGCCTGGGTGAACACCACTTCAAGCTGTTTCTTGTCTCCCGCCTGGAAGCCCAGCTTGTGGATTTCATTCATCAGGCTGATCCATGCGGAATCAATCTCTGCCTGGGTCGCCGCTCCGTCTGCAAAGACTGTCTGCGCGTTGAGCAGCGCCGCGTCAAAGCTCGCTTTCACGCTTGCGATTGCCCCTGCGTACTCACCGCTCTTCTGCGCTTGTTCCGCGTAGGAGATCACCCGCTCGAGGATGACCTTGTTCGCATCCACCGGCGGCTGCGGAATCTTTTCGAGCCCAGCAATAGCGTTATTGAGCGCCGCTGCCGCGTCGTCTACGAGTTTCTGGTCATCCACACTGATGTTCTGATCCTCGTAGATTCTGGTGGCTTCTGCAAGCGCTTCTTTGAGAGCCGCAACGCTCTCTTCGGTATAGAGGGATTGGTCGATCTTACCCGCTGCCTCGATTGCCTTGACAAGCTCCTCTTTGTTGGCTTTGAGCCGGACAGAAAGCATCTTGTCAATCAGTTGGTTCGTCATCCCGTCTACTTCTTCCTGATCCTCAGAATTTTCGTAGACGTCCTGCGCTGCGGCGATGAGCTCATCCATTCCCGCCCAGCTGTTGGGGGTGTAGTCGTCCTGATTCAGTGCTTTCGCACTTTCCAGTACCTCGTTAAGCTTGTCTTTGTTGACTGTAGGTCCAGCCGGGGTCAGGCCTGCAATTGCATCTCTGAGTTGCTGGGCCGCATTGCTGACGGCTGCCTGATCCGCATCCGGGTCGCCCAGAACGCGGTTTGCCTCTGCAAGCGCATCGCTGAAGGCTTTCCAGCTGTCTGCGGTGTAGTCCGCTTCCTTGCCCTCGTACTCTGCCGCCTTTGCGATGGCGTTTTCGAGGTCGGTCCGATCAACCGGTTCTGCCGGTGCGATCAGCACTGGATAGCTCTCGCCCTGCTCCCAAACCGGGGTTTGCGCGGAGCCGTTGAGCAGCGCCACCAGCTCGCCGTTGGTGTAGGCCGCTGCTGCGATGGTCTTGCTGTTGGTCACATTGCCGCTGTGATCCGAGGTGATCGAGCCGTCGGCATAGCAGTTGTCAATGGTACCCTTGTTGTTGCGGTTGTCGTCCTGGTTGTCGCTGACAAAGATTGCCGAGCGGCCGCCCTTGACGGTGATGTTTTTCACGTAAGAATTCTTGATTGTCCCGTTGAAGTTCTGGCCGGCAAGTCCGCCTGCGACGCGGCTGCCCGCGTCAACATTTGCGTTGACCACATAGCAGTTGTCGATCAGGCCGCCGTTGACAGTTCCGACCAGGCCGCCTGCGCGGCAGTCGCCGGAACCAACTTTGATCTGGACGTCCTTCACGCCGAGGTTTTTCACCGTGCCGCTGACCATGCCAAACAGTCCGAAGGTCGCGGAGGAGGTGGTATCGGCGATGCCCAGGTTGGAGACGACGTGGCTTGCGCCGTCAAAGGTGCCTGCAAAGCCAACGCCTGCGGTGATCGCACCTGTGGTGCCGATCGGGGTCCAGTCTATGCCCGACAGGTCAAGATCTGCTGTGAGTTTCACAAATTCATCCTGAAAGGATGCGCCCGCGTTGACTGAACGCGCCAGTTTCTGGAGGTCCGCAACGCTACCGATGAGATAGGGGTCCTGCTCGGTTCCGCCCTGTGCGATGCGGGAAAGGGATTCAATCGCTGTGTTGATTGCCGCGATTGCACCGTCGACTGCGGTCTGAGCTGCATTCTTGTCCATCACAAGCGCTTCAGCGGCTGCAACCGCATCCTGAAGACCCTTATAGCTGTCTTGGGTGTAATAGAATTCGTAGTAGGAATTGCCCTTTACAATCGCTGCGTCGAGACCGGATTTGTCCACGATAGTCGATGCAAAGTGGTAGCTGCCCGAGCCGAGCTCAAAGACCGCTCTGCCGTCTTTGCTCTCGACAAAGGTGATGCCGTCCACCTTGTCCTCGAGCACATTCTTGCCGCTCTCCATCACTGCGGAAACCATGTCCGACGGGATCGACAAAGTGGCTGTGCTGTTGGCCGGAACGACGACGTCAAGGACGAAACCGGTTCCGTTTTCCAGTTTCCAGTTGCTGACGATGGTGCCGTACATCGACTCAAAGGTGGTGTTTGCGTAATTGAGGTCACCGCCCGGGGTCGGTGCGATGGTGAAGTGTTTGTAGCCGGGTTCATTTTCATTGGCCTTGATGCCGCCGACGTAGTTGTAGAACCACTCGCCGACCGAGCCATAGGAATAGTGGTTGAATGAATTCATGCCGACATCGCCGAACTGTCCGGTTTCAGCAATGTAGCTGTCCCAGCGCTCCCAAATGGTGGTTGCACCGTTGACAACGCTGTACAGCCAGCCGGGATAGCTTTCCTGCTGCAGCAGCCGGTAAGCGACGTCGGAGTATCCCATATCCGAGAGAACCGGACAGAGCAGGGATACGCCCAGGAAGCCGGTGGTCAGGTGCCAGTCGTGCGCTTTGATGTTTTCGACCAGCTTTGCAGCTGCTTTCTCCCTCAGTTCCTGTGTCGGAAGGAGGTCAAATTTCAGTGCGAGCAGGTAGGAGGTCTGGGTGTTGCTGGTCACTGCGCCGTCGGCAGAGACAAACGCGTCGTTGAAGTCCTCCCGGACATCCAGGAAGAGCTGATGATAGTATGCAGCGTCTTCGGGATTGCCAATGACAGCGGCCATCTTGGAGAGAAGCTCGGAGACATAGGCAAAATATGCGGTGGAAATGACGTTTTGCGGGGTGTTGTCGTTGACGTTGAGCCAGTCACCGTTGGTTCCGACCGAGATGACATAGGTCTCGCCCGCTTTGTTTTTGTAGTACTGGATGTACTTTTTCATCGCTTCATAGTTGTCGTGGATAAAGCTCTCATCGCCGTAGGCGGTGTACATGGTCCACGGCATGATGACGACCGCATCCCCCCAGCCGCTCTGGTGGAAGGAACCGCTCCAGCTGTCGCCGGGGGTGACATAGTTTGGCGACCAGTCGGCAACCGCGCCGTCTGCGCGCTGGTTGGTGGTGACGTCCGCCATAAATTTCTTGAAGAAGGGGCCAACGTTCATGTTCATTGCCGCTGTGCGGATGAACACCTGTCCGTCGCCGGTGTAGCCGAGACGCTCGTCGCGCTGCGGGCAGTCGGTCGGGACGGAGATAAAGTTGTCTTTCTGGCCCCAGGTGATGTTGCTCTGGAGCTGGTTGATCAGGTCGTTGGAGGTTTCAAACGAACCTGTCTGCTCCTGGAGGGAGCTCAGGGCAACACCGGTGATGTCATCGATGGTCGGCTCTCCGGGGTAGCCGGTCACCTCGACATAGCGGAAGCCGTGGAAGGTAAACCGCGGCTGCCAGGTCTCGCCGTTTTCATCCCCGTTGAGGGTGTAGTAATCGGTCGCCTTGGCGCTTCTCAAGTTTGCGGTGTACAGGTCCCCGTCTTTGGTGAGCATCTCGCCGAAGCGGAGTTTTACAGTAGTGCCCGCCTC
This sequence comes from uncultured Oscillospiraceae bacterium, assembly GCA_965141735.1. Lineage (GTDB taxonomy): Bacteria > Bacillota > Clostridia > Oscillospirales > Ruminococcaceae > Massilioclostridium. Next base: position 9,865 of record CBCSOX010000026.1, read on the forward strand.
GCCCTTGACGTTGAGACGCACAAAGCCCGCGATATTCTGACCGAGATCGAAGATATAGGTGCCGGGCGTGGGCTCGGTCCGTTCGATCGGCACAAACTCCTGAATCGCTTTGACTGTCGGGCCCATCTGGGCGACGACCGCGCCGGAGTAGCTTCCCACTTTCGCGGCTGTCCAGCTGCTGTTTTCCACAAAGCCGGGAGCGGACCAGCCGTCAAATTCCCGGGTCGCGTCGTAGGTTTCGCCGCCCTGGAAATCATCCTCGAGGATCGGTCCCTGACCGGTGATCTTCCAAGTCGAATCGGTTGCAACGACTTTTTTGCTGCCGTCCGCGTACTCGATTTCGAGCTGGCAGAGCAGTTTCGAGCCTGTTCCGTAGCGGTTGTTGCCGCCGACGAACAGCTTGCCCGAGTACCAGCCGTGACCGGTGATCGCGCCGAGAACGTTTTCGCCCTGCTGCACAAGATCGGTGACGTCAAAGGTCTGGTACATGACGTAGTTGTTGTCGTCCTGGTTGAGCTCGTAGTTGGTCCAGCCGGGGTTGAAGAAATCGTCGCTGACCGGTTTGCCGTTGAGCTCGAGATCGTAGATGCCGAGGGCGGAGGAGTGGATGGTCGCCTTTTTCACCGGCTGATCCACCTCAAAGGATTTGCGGTACATCGGCGCGGCGCTGTCCAAGTCTTTCTGGAAGCCGAGCGCGTTGACGACATACAGCTCCCCATCGCGGATTTCACCGATATTGAAGCTGTTTTTGCCGCTTGAGAAATCGTCTTCAAACAGAATTTCCTCTCCGGCTTTGACGACGATGTTGTCAAATGTTCCATGCTCGTCGCAGTCGCCCGCAGCGGTCGTCTGACGGAACCCGATCTTGCCGTAGGCAGCGTGTTCATTGGTCATCTCGTTGATCAACTGGTTGTCGATCCAGGTGGAGATTTTGTTGCCGTCCACAGCGATTTTGATGTGGTGCTGGTCATGCTGCTTGTCCTGCGGAATGACGTCCTCAATTGTCTTTTCGGTGAGAACAGAGGCTGCGCCGTTCACCCACTGGTGTGGACGGAAGCTCGTAACGCCGTTGAATTTCTTTTCAAAGGTGTTGATCTGCCACATCAGGAAGTTGTTTCCGTCTTTTCCAGCGAAGATGATGCCCACGTCGTCCTTGACAATGCGGAAATCCATCTCAACAGTGTAGCTTGACGGATTGGGCTTGTTGTCCGGATTGATCTCAATCCAGTTTGCTTCCCAGTCGCTTTCGCTGAGCAGACCCATCTCCCAGTAAGCGGTCTCGGTGGAGGTCGCTGTGTTGCCTTTGTTGTCGGTCACAGTGACCTGCCAGAAATACCGGGTGCCCGAGGTCATCGCCGGACCGCCGTACGGGACGTTGACCGAATCCTCCGACGTCTGGACGCCGCTGTCCCACACATAGTCGCCGGATGCAAGCTTTTTCTCGCTCTCCGCGACCTGAATACGGTAGGTCTGCTGCAGCACGCCGCGCTCATTGGATGCGAGCTTCCAGCTCAGTGCGGGCGTCTGATTATCAATGCCGAGCGGATTTTCGGTGAGATCGCACCGCAGCTCGCTGACAGTGAGCGCCGGCTCCTCCGCCGCAAAGGCGACGATGCCTGTCATCATCTGCAGCATCAGGCAGATGGCGAGCAGCAAAGCAAGCGCGCTCTTGGAATGCTGTTTGATTTTCATTGATTTTCCCCCTTGTGTTATCTTCTTGTCTGCAAAAGGTAGCTTTTGTCTCCCCTTTCTCTAAGACTCATATATTGTGCAAACAATATATCCTTCATATTATAAAACAAATTCCTTCAAAGCTCAATGAACAAAAACAAAAAAGCGATGTAATTTTTTAAACTTTTAGGCAATCTCCCGTAAAACCAACTAATTGACTGTCTTTCAGAATATTTCCGCGCCAGATTTTGTTACCTTTTTAAATAAACAAGGTCGTTTTCGGATAAAGCCATAAATTAAAGTGGCAGTTTGTGACAGTTCTCGAAGGGCATCTTCCTCTCAAAAGGCAGTGAAGGACTGTCCTTTGCACCACTTCAGCTGCGAATACATTGATCTCCCGAACGCTTTTCACTTTCAGACAGACCAGTCGTGCCACTCACTTCGTTCTCTGTGAAAAGAGAACACTTGATTTTCACCAGAATTGCCGGTGAATTCATTGCGTTTGAGCAACAATTCAAAAGGGATGTGCGAACAAATTCGCACATCCCTTTTTCATTCAATGTAAAATCGTTACCGGTTGCGCCTGCGCATTGCGACAAACACACCTGCCGAGAGCATCAGCAGGGCTGCCGCAGAGACGGGCAGCGCCTCCCCGGTTGCCGGGGATCGATTTGCATTTGTCTGCTGGGCGTCGCCCTGCGCCGGTGCAGAGGGTTCTGCCGTAGCGGTTGCGGAAGATTTTGCTTCCAAGCTATCTAGAGCCGAGCGGACCAATTCCGCTGCGCGGTCTGCGTCCGTCTGCTCGGCACTGCCGTCCGCAAGCACCGCTTGACCCGCCTGAACAGCGCTGTTGAGACGCTGCACCGATTCCGCGGTGTAAAGGCTTGTGTCAAGCCTGCCCGCCTGTTCGAGCAGGCTTGCAAGGATTGATTTGTCGGCTTTGAACCGGAGCTGCTCGAGAACGCTGACAAGCTGATCAACTGCCGCATCGATCTCGCCGGAAAGCATGTTGTCCTTGTTGTCGAGCACCGACTTGGCGGCTGCGAGCGCCGCCGGGAAATCGGCTTTTGCCTGGTTGTCGGCGTACAAGTTCATGTCAAGCCCCGCTGCGTAGTCATATAGGGTCTGGAGCGTTGCCGCATCTCCCTTGACAAAGCCTAGCTTGTGGATTTCACCCATCAGCGCAATCCAGGCCGCGTCGATCTCCTCCTGGGAGGCGTCCGCATTCTTCTGGACCACCTGCGCCCCGCTGAGCGCTTGGCGGAAGGAAACCTGGACGTCTGCGATCACATCGGCAAACGACGCGTCGGCCTGGGCCGCCTCGGCGTATGCGATGACTTTGTTGAGGATTGTCTTGTCGGTGTCAGCTGGCTCGGGCTCGGAATCGGTCACATAGCCGTCCTGAACCGAGACAGTGAGCTTGCCGTCGGTCAGAGCGAAGTCATATCCGCCGGCGACGAGGGAGAACTTGGCGGTCTGCCTGCCATTGTGCTCCTCCATGCCGAGATAGCGCACGCCCTGAACCTCCTGGAAGCCCTCGAGTGTGGATTCGTCCACAGGGAGGTAGAGGGTGGCCTGGGCGTTGGCGGGAATAACCGTCTCATAGGAGGTGAGCTCGCCTTGCGATGCGGTCCAGTTGCTCTCGATCTGACCGTAAATCGATTTGTAGCCGCCGTTTACAAAGGTGAAGTCCCCACCCGGAGTCGGCTGAAGGACAAACTGCTGGAATCCGGGGTGCTCCTCATCGCTGGTGATGCCGACGTGATCGTTCATCATCCAGGCGCCGACCGCACCCGCTGCGTAGTGGTTGAATGAGTTCATGTAGTTGAGGCCGCTGAATCCGTTTTCAATGGTGTAGCCGTTCCAGCGCTCCCAGATCGAGGTCGCGCCCTGTGTGACCGGATAGAGCCAGGAGGCGAATTTAGTCTGTTCAAACATCTTGTAGGCGTCGACGATTCTGCCCGACCGGGTGAGTGCGGGCAGCAACGGCGCGGTGCCGATAAATCCGGTGGTAATGGTGTATGGGACGTTGTTGTACCCGCGGGCGCAGGCGTCAACCAGATACTGCACGGCCTTGTCGCGGTTCGCGTCGCTGATGACGTCGTACTCAATCGCAAGGGCGTAGGATGCCTGGGTGTCCTGAATTCCGCCGCCCGAATTCTGGGTCTTACCGCTGGCCGCGTCGATGAACACCCGGTTCCAGTCCTCTTTGACCTTGACTTCGAGTTCGCCGTAGGTCTGCGCGAGCTCGGTTTCGCCGACTGCCTCCGCCATTTTGGAGAAGAGGCCGAGCATGTAGGCGTAGAGCACGTTGGAGCAGAGCGGCGAGTCGGTGCCGATCAGGGCGAGGTGCTCGGTGAGCGCGGTGCCTTTGGTGAGATGGGAATCCGGGGACATCCTGTCGTTGTCGATCGAATCGAGAAACGCCTTCATCGCGGCGAGGTTGTCCTCAATCAGCCGGGTGTTGCCATACTGCTTGTAGACCTCCCAGGTCGGGATGATGATGGCCGCCGGCCAGGCGACCTCCACCCCTGCGGCCCAGCCGAGGTTGGGTGCGGTCTGAGGGATGCAGCCCGACTCGGTCTGCGCGTCGCGGATGGTGTTTTCCCAACCCTCATAGAGGGTGTTCATGCTGCCGTAATAGGTGGCCGTGCGGGAGAATACTTGCGCGTCGCCCGTCCAGCCCATCCGCTCGTCGCGCTGCGGGCAGTCGGTCGGGATGCTGATGTGGTTGCCGAGCAGCGAGCGCCGGATGTTGAGGTGAAGCTGGTTGGTCAGGGGGTTGGAGGATTCATAGTCCGCTGTGATCTCCTGCACCGAGCTCAGGACGATCCCCTTGATGTTCTCTGCGGGAACCGGCTCGTCAAACCCGGAGATCTCGATGTAGCGGTAGCCGTGGAAGGTGAAGCTCGGGCGGTAGGTTTCCCCGCCGGGCGTCCCCTTCATGATGTAGGTGTCGGTGCTCAGCGCGCCGCGGTAGTTTTCGGTGAGCAGCTTGCCGCCCAGTTCTCCGTAATAGAAGGGGTTGCCCGGATCAAGCTCGGGATAGTACATTTCGGAATAGCGGATGGTGATCTTCTGCCCGGGTTTTCCCTCGGGCAGTTTGATCTCGGGCACGCCCGCCATGTTGGTGCCCATGTCATAGACATAGACGCCGGGGTCGGCCTCCTTGTCAAACTTTGCGGAGAGGGTCTCTGCAATTCGGACCGGATCGTCGTAGCGGGCGATGATGTGCGGGTTTGCATTTTCCGGGAGCGGGGTGATCACAGACACCTGGTTCCAGTTGGCGCCGGTGTAGCCGGGGGTATCCCACCCCTCAATGCCCGCTTCTTTGCGCGCGTCGTAGGTCTCGCCGTTGAAAAATCCGGAATAGAGGATCGGGCTGTCGCTGTTGTTGTATTCCCAGTTCGGGTCGGTGACCACGATGTCCTGCGACCCGTCGTCATAGGTCAGGACAATTTTAGCCAGGAGGGAGGGCTTGTTGCCCCAGTAGTTGTAGCGGTTGATGTCAAAGGTCATCTGATCGCACCACCAGCCGGAGGAAAGGCGGGCGCCGACGACGTTTTCCCCGCTGTTCATCAGGCTTGTGATGTCGTAAGTGGAATAGGTGATGGAATCGTCGTACTGGGTAAAGCCCGGATTAAACCAGTCCTCCCCGACCCGCACCCCGTTGACCGACATCTCATACACACCGCGGGCAGTGACATAGAGGCGGGCCCTGGAAATCTCTCTTTTTGCGGTGATCTCTCTGCGGAGCATCTGGATGCTGCCGTAGCTCGGGTCTGCGAGCGCCTTCACTGGGGCGGAATCGCTTCCCACGCGGATGGTACCGCCGTCCACTGTAAGCCCTTCGATTCCCTCAAAGATAGAGTAGGTCGCGCCCGCTGTTTTGCTCAGCAGCATGGATTTCGCGGTGTCCCGGGTGCGAATGGTGTAGTCCCCGATCACTGCCTGCTGACCCGCTTCGGTGAGAAAGCCGATCTGGTTGAGGTAGGTCCACATCGGGTCGTCGCCGGTTCTCCCGGTGGGGTTGACGACGATTTGACCGAAGCTGCGGCCGCCCGCGCTGATGCTCAGGCTGTAGCCGGATGCGGTGACGCTGAACGAGATCGGGTTGTACATCGTCTCCTGCGTCAGGCCGATGTCGTTCAGATCAAAGGATTTCAGCAAGGTGGTTGCGTCCGGGTTGTTGTAGTCGCCGGAGCAGAAGCCCTTGCGGTAGACATTGAGTTTTGCGGGCGCCCCGCTGAGCAGTCCGGAGGCGTCGAGCTCCACTTTGAGGTAGCTCTCCCCCTCCACCCGGTAGTTGTTTTTGCTCTTATCGGTCAGACGGAAGTCGTTGCCGCAGAACAGAGCTGCCGCTTTGGTGCTGCCCTGCTCGAGCTGCAGGGTGTAGGACGCCTCAAAGACCGGAACCTTGCCCGTCTCAAAGGTGACCTCGGGTGCGCCGACCCACTGTGCGCCGCTCCAGCCAATGGTCTCTTCCTTTTCATTCTGGAAAAACAGCGCGTTTTCCACCCGCAGGCGACCATCCTCGGTGATGGTGCCGGAGGGGAATCCGGGGTTGGAAGGGTCGGAAAAATCGTCCTCAAACAGGACGGCGCCGTCTTTGGCGGTTATCTTGATGTTGTCGACGATGCCTACCTCGTCATCTTCGGCTGCGCGGTTTTGGCGGAAACCGATCTTGCCGAGCTCAAACGGCTCGACTGTCACGGTGCTGACATGCTTCATCTCCCCGCCGGGCAGCCCCATGTAGGTGTTGATCACCCCATTGTCCACCTCAATCTTTACGTGGCAGGGGGTGCCGAGGATGGGACCGTTGTCGCCAAAGACCGCGTTCAGGTCGCTGGCGTTGAGTTCGGATACCCCGCCGCCCGTCCAGCGGTGGGGGCGGAGCCTGCCCTGTGCCCCGTATTTGGCGTTGAGCTGCCACATAAAGAAATTGTTGGAATCCTGTGCGCCGAAGACGATGCCGAGCGCGTCGTTGATAACCTCCGCATCCATCTCGAGGGTAAACGCGGTGATTTTGCCGGTTGTGTCCGCGTTTTGGAACACGAGACGGGAGTTGTTCATCTTAAGCTTTCCGTCTTCGACCGTGCCGCCGCCGAAACTCACAACCGACGGGTCGTTAAAATCGTCTTCAAACACCAAATTGCCGTCCTTGTCTTTTACCGAGATGCTGTCGACGTCCGCCGCCTCGTTTTCAAACTGACGGAAGCCGAGCCGGCCCAGCTTGAGGGTGCCGACCGAGACCGGATCGCCGATCTGGGTGCCGTCGATGAAGGTGGTCAGCACCCCGTTGTTCGCCTTGATTGTCATGTGCATCTCGCGGCCGAGGATGCTGTCGATGCCCAACGCATCCTGGATGCTTGGGCGGGGATAGTTTTGGTTGAGCCCGCCGCCCGTCCAGCGGTGGGGGTTGATCGCGACGTCGCCCGCGTGGACCTGCCACATCAGGAAGGTGCCGCTGTCCTGCACGCCGAGCAGCAGGCCGAGGCAGCCGCTGTGGATGACAAAGTCGACATCCACGGTGAACTCGGTCAAATCCTCAACTGGTACCGGCTCCGGCTCGATCAGGCGGTCGGCCATCAGGCCGGTGGTGAAAAACGCCGTCTCAGAGGTGCGGGCGGCGCCTGTCTGGTCGTACACGGTGACAGACCAGGTGTAGTCAGCCTCCGGCTCGAGGGCCTCCCCTTCATAGGCGATGTACTGGGAAGCTTCCCCCTCGGTTTTGCCGCTGTCCCACACCGTGCGCCCGGATTGTTTCTCTTTGACCACGAGTTGGTAGCCCATCTGTTTTTGTCCAACTACGTTGGATTCCATCCTCCAGCCGAATGAGGGGATCTCGACGTCGAGCCCCTGCGGATTGGTTCGGTTGTTGGTGGTCAGATCGAGGATCTGAAAGGCCGCTTCGAGCGTTTCCGCCGCAGCGGACACCGTCCCCAGCGTCAGCGAAACCAGCAGAAACACCGCCAGCAGCGCTGCAATGCCCTTTTGTATTCTTCTCATTTGCTTCTCCCCTTCATTTGTCGTTGCGTTTACGACTTCCCGGCACCGGAAAGACTTTTTCCGCCGCCCGGACAGCAACGGGTTGTATGCTTCTTCTCTGCAATCCGGCTCGTCACGGTCCCCCTCCTTTCCATTTTAACAGCCGATTTGCAATCCCATTATAACAATGATGGACAAATCAGTCAATTATAATTCGATAATTCAAGCTATTTTGACTTATTGCAACAATAATAGATAAATTAGTCAACTAAAATTTGAAAATTCAAGCTATTTTAAAACAAAACAAGACGGCTGAAAATAAGTGTTGACACAGGTTGATCTTTGTGATATAATAAATACACACTTTGAGAGAAAGTGCTCTCTATAGCGCGGGATGGAGCAGTTCGGTAGCTCGTCGGGCTCATAACCCGAAGGTCGGAGGTTCAAATCCTCCTCCCGCAACCATCAGACTGAGTCTGGACGCAAATTGCGCCCAGACTTTTTTCTTTCCCATATTCGCAGCACCCACCTCCAAGCTGACAGCAAACATGGTCAACCATAGAAATAAAACCCAACAAAACCAACTGGTTTACTATTTGAAGAAAAGGGGAGAAACCCAAACAGGCCTGCCCCACCCGTCTCATTCCATCCGTAGTTATGATTGATGTTGGACGGGCGGTCTGCTGCGCTCAATCGCTCCGCTATTTTAACAGCTCGTGCTCTTTCAATCCTGCAGCGAAGAAAAAGGGATATCCGCAATCCCCTTGACAAAAAATGCAGTGCCAGCTTTTCATTTCCAGCCGCGTACCTTGTGCTGCGAAGGACAGCCACACGGCCAATCGATCATCCACTGCGGGAAGGGGCAATGAGCTGACAAAGCTTCAGCGCCAACACACCAACCATCAACAAGAAAAAAAGGGGGCCTTATGGAAAACAACTGGAAACAAAAAACCGGCTTATTCTTATCGAGCCAAGCAATTTCGCTCTTTGGTTCGTCGCTTGTTCAGTATGCTATTATCTGGTACATCACGCTGCAAACCCAGTCGGGTGTCATGACGACGCTCGCAACGCTGTGCGGCTTTATCCCGCAGGTGCTGATCTCCCTATTTGCGGGGGTCTGGGCGGATAAATACAACAAAAAAATGCTCATCATACTGTCCGATGGAGCCATCGCCTGCGCCACCCTAATCATCGCAGTTTTGTTCCTCTCGGGTCTGAATTCGATGTGGCTGCTTTTTCTCGTCCTGGTCATTCGCTCGTTTGGCAGCGGCATCCAGACGCCGACCACCACCTCTTTTATCCCTGAACTCGTCCCGGAAAATAAGCTGATGCGGGTCAATGGACTCAATTCGACCATTCAGTCAATTATGCTCATCCTCTCCCCTGCTGCCAGCGGCGCGCTGCTGTCAAACGTTGCGCGTGAATACATCTTTTTTGACGACGTGATCACCGCTGTCATCGGCATCTCCGTTTTTTCTTTTGTCAAAGTGGAACCCCGGAAGAAGAAGGAAGAAAAGGTCGATTATTTCGGCTCGATCAAAGAGGGGATTCTTTACACCAAAAACCACAAACTGGTCTCCCGCCTGATGATCTATCTGGTGCTTTCCAATATTTTAATCGCCCCTCTTGCCATCCTGACACCGTTGATGGTGACCCGGTCTTTTGGTGCAGATCCATGGTTTCTGACGCTCAACGAAATGGTTTTCTTTGTTGGAAACATTCTCGGCGGCGTTTTGATCTCCTCCTGGGGCGGTTTTCAAAATAAAATTTACACCATCGGCACCGGCTGTTTTGCCTGCGGCATCCTGTCCGTCCTGCTCGGCCTCCCGTTTCCCTTTGCGGTTTATTTGGTCTGGATGGGAATCTGCGGTCTCACGATGCCGCTGTTCAGCACTCCATTTATCACCCTGTTTCAGGAAAATGTGGATGCAGACAAACAGGGAAGGGTGTTCTCTCTGATCTCGGTCATCACAGGGGCAATTATGCCACTGGCCATGGTGGTCTTTGGCCCCCTGGCAGATTCGGTCAAGATAGAAACCATTCTCATTGTTACAGGTGTTTTGTTTATCATCGGAACCATTTTCTTAATAAAGGATAAGACCATTCAGCGAAACATGAAAACCAAGAGCGCACCAGAGACGGAATAGGTCCGCACTCCTGGGCGCTGGTGGAAACTGCATTGCCGGCAGACACTCTATGCCTTCCCATCCGCATAGAGTGTCTGCCTTTTTTGTTCAGATCGAATGCTGCCAAAAACCCTGACAAACGCGATCTTATTTTTGTAAATCCAACCGCACTGGTGAAAACCTTTCCTTTTTATGCGTCCTGCACGGTCCTCACCTGATTTTGCCGTATAGCTTTTCGCAGCTGATTGTATCTAGGTATTCTTGGGGCTTTTGGGGTAGACACGATAAGGATACCTGCATCCCCATCTTGTATGCCCTAAAAGCAGGCTCTGTGCTGCACTATTTGCCACAAGAGCCATCCTTTCTGTTTGGTGACTTGATCATTCACCATTCTGTCTGAGAGGATACCTCTTGGCTTTCGCTTTCATCTCACCCGCATAGAGGGATGGTTGCTGGTCCCCAAGCCCTTTCCGCGGTGGCTCTCGCACGAAAGTACGAACAGTAAAAATCGCCCGGCACGAGTCTGTACCGGGCGATTTTTTATCGCTTCAAAACAGCGAGGTGCGGCAGGGCACAGAGAATTTGAACCGTTCCCACCATTCCGCCGTACAGCATTGCTTTTGGGCCTTCCCGCGCGAGATCGCGAAATTTTACCCGCATTCCAATTGCAGCGAGAGCGATAATTTCAAACTGACCGCTCACAAGCTTCGCCGCGTGAGAAACCGCCTCGGGAACGACGCCAATGCTGTTGACAATGCTCAAAAGGAAAAAGCCGATGATAAACCAGGGAACCCCGCAGGAAACGGCGGATTTTTTCCCTGTTTCTCTCTTGGAAAACAGCTTTTTACTCTCGTCCAGATTCATTTTGGAAAAGGTAAACGCAACTACGACGAGAAAGATAATCCGGATAATCTTAAAAATGGTGGACAGCTCCACCACACCGTCGTTGACAAACTTCGCCGAGGCAATGACCTGCCCAATTGACTGGAGCACGCCGCCGATCAGGCCGGATGTGCGCAGCGTGTCATGATGATACAGAACACCTGCGAGCAGGGGGAGGAGAACCATCAGGATCGTACCGGTTACGTTGACAATTGTAATCGAAATTCCCTTGTCCTTGGAGTCTGCGTCCACCACCTCGGAAACTGTTCCGATTGCAGAAGAACCACACACCGCATTTCCCGCGGACATCAAAAGGGAAAACTTTCTTCCAAATCCCAGCTTTTTTCCGATGAGGTAAGTTGCAAAAATCGTCAGTCCCATTTGACAGGCGATGTAAACAACGCCCTGCCAGCCCACCCCGATGATGTCGGAGAGGAAGAGGGTCAGCCCTGTCAAGACAATCGAGTATTCCAGCAGGCGGGATTCTGAAAACTTTGTCCCCTTGCTGAGCACCTCGTGGTTGAGGAAGGTGTTCCCACAGAGGATACCGAGCCCAATCGCGAACAGGGCGGCCCCGACAGAGGGAACAAAGTGTGCGATCCCCTGGGCAATGAGTGCGATGATGAGACAGACCAAAAATCCAGGGATGATATTTCTGACAGCAGATGTGAATTTGTTCAATGAAATCGTCCTTTACTCGTGATGTGATATGGTAATTTTATCACAGAAGGTGTATAATATCAAATTATAAATACTTATTTAAGTATAAATTCAATTTATAGAGGTGATCATCATGTTGGACGCGCGTCTCAAAACCTTTCTGACCCTCTGTGAGCTCAAAAGCTACACCAAGACAGCCCAGCGGCTTTTTATTACTCAGCCGGCAGTGACACAGCACATCCAGTTTCTCGAAAAGCAATACGGGGCAAGGCTGTTCTGTTACAATGGGAAACAGCTCACCTTAACGCCCAAAGGGGAACTGTTGCATTGGTATGTGCTCACTCAAGCGGCGGATGAACGGAAAATCTGTTCCCTGTTGAGAGAACCTGACCCCCAGTCGCACCGAATCAATTTTGGGGTTACTTTGAGCATCGGTGAATTTGTCATGCCGCAGATTCTCGCGCAGTATTTAGCGAAATACCCAGCCCACCAAATCTCCATGGCCACGGAAAACACCCAAACGCTTCTACACAAGCTCAAAGAGGGGAAAATCGATTTCGCTATTCTGGAGGGACGGTTTAATAAAAGCAAATACGGGCACACCCTTCTTTCGCGGGAGCCGTTCGAAGCGGTGTGCTCCCCCAGCTTCCCACTTCCCGCACGCATCTCCTCTCTTGACGAACTGACGGATTATCCAGTCATCGTCCGAGAACAGGGATCGGGTACCCGGGATATCCTGGAAAACATTCTGCATGGGTACAACCTTTCCCTCAGAGACTTCCGGCGGGTGTACGAAATTGGAAACTTTCAGACCATCAAGCATCTGGTCGGACAGGGATGCGGAATCACCTTTGCGTATCACCCCGTGGTCAGAGAGGAATTGGAGCGAAAATCCCTGCGAAAAATAGAGATTGAGGGACTGGCGCTTGAACGGGAATTTAATTTTGTCTACCTGAAAGAGAGCATTTTTAAACAAGAGCACCTCGCCTTTCACCGGTTCTGCACAGAAATATATTCTGCTCAGACAGGCTTCTCAAAAAAGGCTGACGAATATGTGTGATGAAAGAAAAATTACCTAACTGTCCAATTCGGCAAACACGAGAAGTCAGAACACTTTGCGGAATAAAACATCCAGATGAACAAAAAATGACCGAAAACTCGGTGCTTTATGAAACTGGGGTGTGAATTAGATCGGCGTTACCCAGCATCAATGCACTTTTAACTCAAAAAGCATCCTACAGCTTTGGGATGCACCACTTGTCCTCAGCAGTTCCCCTCTGAGTTTGCATTGCAGAAGACAAAATGCCCCCACTGAGTGGGGGCACGATGTGCGTGCAGGTTTAGCCTGCTGGCTTTGTTCTTTCAAAAATCCCCTTCTATCGCGGGCATAAAACAAAATGTACCTCACAGTGGGGAGCGCGATATGCATGCAGGCTCAGCCTGCTGAGTTTAATTTGTAAAAAGATACCCCTGTAAGCGCGGGTAACAAGGGAAAAGAAATAAACTGAGTTCAGAACATGAATTACATCCAAGCTCAAGTGGAAAGTGTAACAACAATACACCCGTTGGAAACGCAGGCATTGGACTATAAAATAAAAAATCTGCAGTACGTGTCTTGCTCACCGCAGGTGTGGGTTGCGTTAAAAAATACCCGCTTTCAATGTGTGTACAAAACACACCACACAGAATGAGGTACGCGATTTGTCCGCGGCGACTCGCCGCTGGGTTTGAGTTATAAAAAAGATACCCGCCTAAACGCGGGCGCAAAACAAAACGCACCCCACACAGTGAGGTGCGCGATTTGTCCGCGGCGACTCGCTGCCGGATGAGGGTTACACATAAGATA
>CBCSOX010000027.1:0-21093 GCA_965141735.1 uncultured Oscillospiraceae bacterium
AGCCGCCTGTCGTCGCTTTTCATCCTGCGTCATGTCCTTTCTATCGTTTTCTTGAGTTAGTGTAGGGCGTATCCTTGCAAATATGCGGTCAGGCTTTGTTTTTAGCACTCTACATCTTTGAGTGCTAAATATAATATAGCACGCTCCCCTTCCATTGTCAAGGGCAAAAAATAAATTTGAAAAACCGTTCAAATTCCGTTCATCGAACCGGCACAGATTTGTGACGATTGGAGCAAATAAGGAGAAATAGGAACAGCTCTGTTCCGCTTTCGACTGTCTATTGGGGTACAGCCCGGCGTATAGTATGTTCTATAAGCGGGACAACCGATTTAGAAAAAAGGGGGATGATAGCGCGTCTTGATGCTGCAAGATCAACTTTGCAATCTGTAGATGGCAAGCACACAATCTGTTCTTTCAGTCTTGGGCGATGCTGCATGCAGCTGTGTCCCGCGGGATTTGTAGGAAATTCACCGTACTGTTTGCTGCGCAAGGGTGCTTTGGCGGTTTAATCGATTTACAGAAAAAACCGCCCAGTGGTGGCGGGCGGTTTGAAAAGTTTTCGGGACTGCTGCGGTTCTGTTGAGGGGGATACCGGCTCCCGCAGAGGGTCTATCGGATGGATCCTCACAGGACTTACAACAGACACCTGATTTAAAAGCTGAGAGAAACGTTGCTCCGCAAAGCGGGATCAGTTTTTAGTCAATTTCAGCCGGTAACATGGCGGCACAGTTTTGATTTTGAGGTAGTCTGACAGGCGATCACAGAGATAACGTTCCTTTTAATTAATAAGAACGTTTGTAGAGCCAGCGCAGGGAGAGGTAGTGCTGTAGCCGAGCCTCTGATCATCTGTTGGATCAATCAGTGTCGTCGGATGGGGATACACTGGAGGAAACAAAAGCGGTCTGAAGATAACAAGGAATTTGGCTGCTTTGGAACTTAGGCAGTGTGTTTACAGCCCCTTTTTCTTCAGCCCCTCCGCAATCGTCTGGTAGAACTGGCGGATGTCAAGGCCGGGCAGATCCCTCCTGCGCATGTCGACGATGTCAGCGTGGGAGACGCCACGGCGCACTTGGGTGGAAATGACACCTTGAAACTCGCCCCACGCGGCGGAATCGGCGGCGACGAGGCCATCGTTTTCCCCTTCGACGTGTCGGATGACAAAATAGGAAAACGCCAGGATCCAGTCGCTGCGGCAGCAGGACATCGAACTCGCATAGCTCTGATAATATACATTCGGGTCGTCAAGGCAGGTGCGGTTGAACTCCTCACACCAGGCGGAGGTGAACTGCCGGCTCGAGCGGAAAAAGTCGGGGTGCTTGTCTCCTAAAATCCGAAACCAGCCGTTGATAAAGAGGGCGAGAAATTTGTGCAAACACTGCGGCGGCTTGGTGAGGGCATCCATTGTCCTGGAGCCGTGGTGCGGGGTGGAAATGGTGGTGAGCGACGCAATTTTTCCGGCGAGCAGCGGATGGTGAATCGCTTGGCGCGCTTCGATCCCCCCGCGGGAATGCGCGATGAGGTTGACCTTATCCGCCCCCGCATCGCTGAGTGCGTGAAGAATGTTGTCTTTGAGCAGTTCGACATTGGTTTCGAGCGCACCCCAGGCATCCTGGTGGCTGCAATAGACTGCTGCGCCCTCTCCCCTCAGAGAGCCGGGAATTCTCCCCCAGTAGCCGATTTTGTCGTTGTCGCGGTAACCCGAGCCGTGAATCAGAACAAGGGGGTACCGGGTGGCGCAGCGGTTACTCATCCGTCTTGGGCTGGCCCTTCATGGTCAGCGAGATGCGTTTTCGTTTGAGATCAATATCTAAAACCCACACGGTGACTACGTCTCCGACCTTGACGACGTCGAGCGGGTGTTTGACAAACCGGTTTGCGAGCTGGCTGACGTGGACCAGGCCATCCTCATGCACCCCGATGTCGACAAACGCGCCAAAGTCGATGACATTGCGCACTGTCCCTTTGAGTTCCATCCCCGGCTTGAGGTCCTTGAGTTCGAGCACGTCGGAACGCAGCAGCGGCTTGGGCAGCTCGTCGCGGGGGTCGCGTCCCGGCTTCATCAGCTCGCTGACGATGTCGCGCAGCGTCGGCTCTCCCGCGCCGATCTGCTCGCTCAGTTTGCTGTAACCGATCTGATCCGCACGTTCGGGAAGTCCGGTCAAATTGCCGGAAGCCACATCGTCCAAGGTGTAACCACAGATGCACAGCAGCTCCTTGGCCGCCTTGTAGCTCTCAGGGTGCACCGCAGTGTTGTCGAGCAGATTATCCCCCGCGGGGATGCGCAAAAAGCCGGCACACTGTTCATACGCCTTCTTGCCGAGCTTGGCGACTTTAAGAAACTGCCTGCGGTCGGTAAAACTGCCGTTTTCATCCCGGTAGGCGGTGATGTTTTTGGCTACGCCTGCGTTGATGCCGGACACCCGGGTGAGCAGCGGTTGGGAGGCGGTATTGACGTCCACCCCCACCTGGTTGACACAGTCTTCCACCACTCCGCCGAGCGCCTCGTCCATTCGGGCTTTGGGCATGTCATGCTGGTACTGGCCCACCCCGATTGCCTTGGGGTCGATTTTGACCAGCTCCGCGAGCGGGTCCTGAAGCCGCCGGGCGATCGAGACCGCACTGCGCAGTGAAACGTCGAACTGGGGGAACTCCTCTGCCGCGAGCTTGGAGGCGGAATAGACTGATGCCCCCGCCTCGCTGACCACCATATAAGATACCTTGTGCGGCAGCTCTTTGAGCAGCTCTGCGATAAACGCCTCGCTCTCCCGAGAGGCGGTTCCGTTCCCGATGGCAATGGTTGTGACGCGGTACTTTTCGATCAAGCCGGAAAGGAGGCGCTTGGCTTCCCGGGTTTTGTTGTGCGGCTGGGTGGGGTAGACGACCGCCGTGTCGAGCACCTTGCCGGTGTCATCGACGACTGCGACCTTGCACCCGGTGCGGTAACCGGGGTCAAATCCAAGTGTAACCGTTCCTTTTACAGGGGGCTGCATGAGCAGCTGACGCAGGTTGAGGGAAAACACCTTAATCGCCGCTTCACTCGCCTGCTCGGTGAGATGGCTGCGGATTTCCCGTTCGAGGGAGGGGAAGATGAGGCGGTCAAACCCATCCTCACAGGCGGCTGAAACGAGATCGGAGCAGGCGCCGCTGCCCTTGACATAGGCGCGCCGCACCAGTGAGACCGCCTCCGGCTTGTTGACGCTGACCGAGGCTTTGAGCAGCCCCTCCCGTTCGCCGCGGTCAATGGCGAGCACACGATGTCCTGCGATTTTGCCCACTGGTTCAGAAAAGTCGTAATACATGGTGTAGACCGATTCAGCATCGGCATCCGCCGCCTTAGACACCAACCTTCCGTTTTGAAACAGAAAGGAGCGCAGCCGCTTGCGCAGCGCGGCGTCGTCTGAGATGTCCTCCGCGAGGATGTCCTGTGCGCCCTGAAGGGCGTCCTGTACAGTTGGCACTTCTTCGGTTACAAATCCCGCAGCTGTTTGTTCCAGGTCAATCCCCCGCTGTTCCAAAATCTGCTTGGCGAGGGGCTCGAGTCCTTTGGCGCGGGCGACCGAGGCGCGGGTCTTGCGCTTGGGCTTATAGGGGCGGTAGAGGTCTTCGATTTCGGTGAGGGTTTTAGCGGCGCTGATTGCGTCAGAGAGTTCGCTTGTGAGCTTGCCCTGCGCCTCGATTGAGGCAGTGATCTCTTCCCGGCGCTTTTGCAGGTTGCGCAGATAGGTGAGCCGGTCGCTCAGTTCCCGCAGCAGCTGGTCGTCGAGCGAGCCGGTTGCCTCCTTGCGGTAGCGGGCGATAAACGGAATGGTGTTGCCGTCGTCAATGAGTTTGACGGTTGCTTCGACCTGCCATGGTTTCAAACGAAATTCCTGTTCGAGCTGTTCATGGATGGACATTGTGTTTCCTGCCTTTTCGATAGAATCCCATACGGGGTATTTACAGATGAAAAACTTGCCGCTCCGGGGGAAACGACAAGTTTTGGGTTGTGTATTCTATTATCGCGCGAAATTGGTGCAATGTCAATATTGAAGGTTGAGCCAGCCGAGGTTGTCTATTGAAACGGTGTAGATCACATCCCGCCCTTCGAGCTGGATGTAGTAGCTTCCGATTCCTCCGAGGCCGAGGGTGTCCTCCTCCTCGGTGTATTC
Source organism: uncultured Oscillospiraceae bacterium (assembly GCA_965141735.1). Lineage (GTDB taxonomy): Bacteria > Bacillota > Clostridia > Oscillospirales > Ruminococcaceae > Massilioclostridium. The sequence continues at coordinate 4,149 of CBCSOX010000027.1, forward strand.
GATTCCCTTTCCGATGAGCAGGGTGTAGTCGCTCCCATTGATGGTGTAACGGATGCGCGCGGTGGGCTGAGAGAACCCGTATTCGGTCATCTGGTCGGGACTCGGGTGAATCGCCACCGTTTCGTCGGCCGAAAAGCTGGAGATCAGAGCGAGCAGCGTCTTGGCGTCCCCTTCCGCAAGCTGATACTCCCTGGGGGAGGTTAGCCAGAGCGCGGTGCTCTCTGCGTCCCCTTCGCTCGCCCGCCGCTCGACGGTATAGCTCGTTCCGTCCGCATACCGTTCAATCGAAACCGACTCAATCCCCGGCGTGCTGTCCGAGTCGATCTTGGGCACAAGGGATAAATCGACGTAGGAGAGCAGGTCTCGGGTGAACTTCTGGCCATTGACCGCCGAGCAGATGTAGATGGAACTGTCGCTGTCCAGCTTGCAGTACACCCCCGACCCGTCGGTGGTGACATTGCCCACGAGAAGCAGGGTGGAGCTGCCGTCAGCATAACTGATCTGGGCTCTCGCCGCAGGTTCTTCCAGCCCGTATACCGAAAGCTCTTTTGGGTTTTCAAGCTTTTGCGTGTACTCGAGCTTTGCGCAGATTGACATCAGGTCGCTGTATTTTGTCTGGGACTGTGGGATCCCCTCCAGGTCGGCGATCTGCCACTGAGGGTCCTCCCCGCTCCCCTCTACGGGGAGGATGGTATAGCTTTCATTTGGTGTCTGGACTGCGATGGAACGCACCTTCTGGTCGCTTTGCAGCAGAATCTTTTCTTCACTGCTGCTGAGAGAAGCGGCGTCACCCGAGGACTTCGTTGCGAGCAGGAGGATGAGGACAGCTGAGAGCAGGACGAGTGCCACCACGGCAATCAGCAGGGATCTTTTCTTGTTTTGCATACGATTATCGGTTCCTCCTTCTCAGCCACACGACAAGGCCCACGACGAGGACAGCGGCTGGGATCAGGATCACAAACACCACCATAATCAGCATCGCCTGCATGAGGGTGATGTTGAGCAGGCTGGGGGTGAGCGATTTGGAGACGATCTGGAGATCACTTTGCTTGTTGGCCGCGGTGTTGATCACCGAGAGGGCGAAGTCGCCGTTGTTGAGCCCGGCCGCCTCGAGGAGCTGAAACAGCTCGATGGAGGAGAACGCGACAATGCGGGAGGTGGCGCCGTCCGCGGTTTTTTCAGCGGCAAGGGTAACCTCAAACGAGGTCAGGTCGTTGTTGGTTGCGCTCCAGCTGTTCGACGCGTCCGAGGGGCGCAGCGCGACGGTGTCGCTCGTGCTCATCACCGGGGTGACGGTGACATTGGGTTCGGTCGGGGTCGCCTGGCTCATCGGCTTGAGGTTGGGGGCGAGCACCTGGAGGTTTGGATTGGAGATCCGTTCGGTGTAGGCGTTCTGCCCCGGGAACACAAACGGTTCGTTTTGGAATTGATAGAGCAGATTTTTGTCGTACTCGAGCACGAGCCCACTCTGGAGCTGAATCCCCCATTTGAGCAGAAACGCTTCGAGTTTTGGCAGGTCTGGCTGCGCGGCGGAGGCGATGTACACAACCGCCTTGCCGTATTTTCCGCCGTTGTTGAGATAGGATTCGAGCGTTGCAATCTCTTCGTCGGTGAAGTCCACCACCGGCGCGCCGATGATCACAAGGTCGGCGGAGGAGTCGATCTCCCCATTTTGCAGCGACGCCTCGGAAATGTCGTAATTGTTTTTCTCGAGGAGTGAGACGAGCACATCCAGGGAGTTTTCCTGGTGGTTGGTGATCATCACCGCGCTCGCGGGATTTGCGCCTGAAATATATTCGAGCGCGCTCACGACCGACTGTTCCACCTTGGAGCTGATGCCGATCGCCTGATAGGTCTCGGTGTCGTAGTTCTGTTCAAATAGATCGGTTGCAGTCAGGTGTTTGTACCTTCCGTTGTCTCCCGCCACGATGAGGTCCCCGGTGGCCAGGCTTTCGTTGGGGAATTTGGTCTGAAAGTCGGGGCTTTCGGAGAGGTTGATGTATTCGGTTGTGATCGAGCTGTTTTGCTTGCGGAATTTTTCGATCATCTGGTACGCCTGGCCGTATTCAGCAGAGGCAGATTTGAAGAGATCTTCGTCCGCGAGCACATAGATCGTGGTCTTTTCTCCGTAGCCCTTGAGGTAGTCGGTGGTTTGGTCGGACATCTCGTAGATTTTGTTGCCCGTCACGTCGATGGAGAGGTCAAACCGTTCGATCAGGATGGTGGCCACAATGTTGACGAGCACCACGACGACGAGAAACACCGCCGTGAGTGCAGCGGCGAGCGAGCCGTGTTTGAGTTTTTTGCTTTTCATAGATTGCACCTCCTAACTCCAACGCTTTTTCTCAAGCGACCTCACAGAGAGGAAGTTGAAAATGACCATAATACTGATGAAATACAGGATATCCGCGATGTTGAGCAGCCCCGCGGTGAAGTTGCGGTAGCGACCCATGAACGAGATCTCGCTGAGGATGTTTTTCAGCCAGTCGATCGAGATGACGCTCGCAAAGGTATCGAGGTACATAAACAGCAGCATGACCGCAAACGCACCGATTGCCGCGATGACCTGGCTTTTGGTCAGGGAGGACATGAATATGCCGATTGCGATGAGCGCGCCGCCGAGCAGCAGCACGCCGATCAGGTTGCCAATGGTGAGACTCCAGTCGATCGGAGTGAAAAGCAGCAGGATCACCGCATAAAGCAGGGTGATCGCAGCGCCGATTGCGTAGACGATGTAGGCGGCGAAAAACTTGCCGTACACCATCCCGTGCAGGTTGACTGGGCTGGTCAGCAGCAGCTGGTCGGTTTTTCCCCTGTACTCCTCGCTGAACAGCCGCATCGTGAGGATGGGAACGAGTAGCAGAATGATGAGGAACATCGACTCAAACACAATCGAGAGGTTTGCCGTGTTCGAGAGCAGTACCCCGGCGTAAAAGTAAAAGCCGGAAAAGATGTAGAACACCGCGAGGAATACATAGGCGATTGCAGAGGAAAAATAGGAGTGCAGCTCCTTTTTAAAGATTGCTTTCATCGTCGTTCACCTCCGCGGATTGTTGGCTTGGTTGTTGGGTTGGCACGCTGTGCAGCTCTTGGTCTGTCAGCGGTTCAGACTGTCCGGCTCTGTCCGTCTGGCCGTCCTGCGGCGCATCCGGGGATGATTCCCCCCGCTGTTCGGCAGCCCCTTCCGCTTCGGGGGGTTGTTCCCCCTGGCCCTCCCCCGCGACGAGACGCAGGAAAATGTCCTCCAGCGAGAGCTCGTTGCTCTTGAGGCCGAGAATAGGGACGTCCGCCTGCGCAAACGCATGGAACAGCGGTCTGCGGATGTCCTCTTCCCCCTCGGGTTCGATCAGGAAATCCACAGTGCCGGGTTCGCGGCTGCCAATCGCCTCTGCCCGGCCAATCCCCGGGACCGATTCGATCAGCCCGCGCAGGGCAGCTTCCTCCCCCTCGGCGCGCAGCGTGTAGCCGTATTCCCCGCTCAGGCTCTTGGAGAGGTTTTCCTCAGTGTCATCCGCCACAATTCTGCCGTCGCTGATGACGATGATCCGGTCGCACACCGCCTGGATTTCGGTGAGGATGTGGGAGGAGAGGATGATGGTGTGCTGCTGTCCGAGGTCGCGGATGAGGTTGCGGATGTCAATGATTTGCTGTGGATCCAGGCCAACGGTCGGCTCGTCGAGGATGAGCACCTCGGGGTTGCCGATGAGCGCCTGAGCAAGACCCACTCTCTGCCGGTAGCCCTTGGAGAGGTTGCCGATCACCCTCTCGTACACATGGTCAATTTTCACGGTTTTGCAGATGTCAAGGATTTCTTTGCGCTTGCTGCCCCGCACTTTTTTGAGGTCCCACACAAAGTCTAAGTATTCCCTGACCGTCATGTTGAAATACAGGGGCGGCTGCTCCGGCAGATAGCCGATGCACGCCTTGGCTTGATTCGGCTTCTCGAGCAGATCAAAGCCGTTGATAGTCACTCTTCCCCCCGTTGAGGAGATGTAACCGGTCAAAATGTTCATCGTGGTTGATTTTCCCGCGCCGTTTGGCCCGAGAAAGCCGAGAATCTCGCCCTGCTCCACTTCAAAGCTGATGCCCTGCAGCGCCAGCTGGTTTCCGTATCGCTTGGTGAGGTTTTCTACTTGTATCATAGGCTCCCTCCATTGTCCTTGCCGGGCGGCGGGCGATTTCTGAGGCGCTGCCTCAGACTCCGGTTAAGGGGCTTCTTGAAAGAAGCCCCTTAACAATCCCCAAGAACTTTAGATTGCGCCCATCCCCTTGATGGGCGCAATCTAAAGTTTTCGGGGGTTCTTAGAGAGCCTTTTTCAAAAGGCCCCCTAAGCGGGGATTGGGGCGGAGCCCCAAAAACCACCCTCGTCTGGCATGAATAAGGGGGCGTATGAAGATACGCCCCCTGGGTAATCGAGTATAGTATAACAGGATTGTTTGATGGTTGCTTGTTCAAAAACTGAACAAACCTTGAACGGGATGTCGATCCTTACAGGATTTTGTTCATGACAAGCCCAGTGATGAGCTTGGGATAAAAATAGGTGCTCTTTTGGGGCATTTTTTCCCCGGCTGCGGCCACATCACGGATTTCTTCAATTTTGGTGGGGTTGAGCAGCAGCGCGCAGTTGGCGTCCCCGTTGTCCACAGCCCGGATCGCCTCGTCGGCGGAGCGGGTGTAGGTGAGGTTGATCTGCTGGGCCATGTTTTCTTTGTCAATGCCGAGGAGCTTCTCGAGGAACAGGGAATGGATGACCGCCACATCCAGACCACGGTAAGCCTGGCTGTGTCCTGGAAACACTTCGTCCATCATGGCCACATCTTTGAGGGAAAGAATGCGGTAGCAATCGTCAGCGTAGAGGATAAACGCCTTGCCGCCGGCGCGGTAGAACTGATAGAGGATGTTCTGCGCGCCCTCAAGGGTGTCGTATTCCGAGATGTCAAAATACCGCTCGGCCTGCGCGCACAGCTTGTCAGAGTCAAAATTCTCAAGATCGCGCACAATGCGGTGGGTGGGCAGCACGACAAGGCCGTCGTTCTGCATGTCCACAAGCATCATCATCACGTAGTTGGAGGGGTGGTCATCGCTGGTGTTGATCCCCTGTTCCCGCAGGGTGTTGCGGTAGTTGATCGCAGTCTCATAGCGGTGGTGACCGTCTGCTATGTACAGTTTTTTGTCTGCAAAGACGTTTTCCAACAGTTCGATCATCGCGGGGTCGCGCAGCCGCCACATCCGGTGGGTGACCCCTTCCTCATCGGTGAATTCGGTTTCAGCCGGGTCGCTCGAGGCAATTTTGAGCACCTCGGCAGCCTGCTGCTGCTCGTCCATATAGAGGGAATAGATCTGGCTGAAGTTGCAGCCAGTCGCCTTCATGAGGTTGAGCCGGTCTTCTTTGGCCTTGGAGAGGGTTTCCTCGTGGGGCAGGACTACCCCCTTCTCCCACTCCTCAAGCTGCACCCAGGAAATAAAGCCCTTGAGCCGCTTTGTCTCGCCGCCCACGGTGAATTCTTCCTCATAAATATAAAAAGCGGGGGCTTCATCCTTTTTGAGGATGCCGCTCTGGGTCCATTTGCGCAGTGTTTCGCCCGCCTCTTTGTAGGGATCCTCCCCTTTGGGGAGCTCGAGGCGGATGATGTTGTTGGGATTTGTCTGCAAAAAGCGCAGCCGCTGCTCCTCGCTGATGATATCATACGGCGGACAGGTCAGCTGGCGAATGTCGCCTGCGCCCGCAGAAAAGCGCAGACCTCGAAAGGGTTTGATCGTTGCCATGGCATTCTCCGTTTCTTCCGCTGGTTGATTTAGTTTCGGGCAGCCCCATCCCGGCGGAACCATGACGCTGCTTTCTTCATTTTTACACAAAACTCTACGTTTTATATTACCAACTTTAAAAAACTTTGTAAAGTGGTTATTTTATTTTTTTTCAGCCAATACTAAGAGGCATCAGCCCCACTGTTTTATGGAGAAGTACAATTTTAAAAAGGAGGAACAGTATGCAGGCAGTTATTATGGCGGGGGGAGAGGGCAGCCGTCTGCGCCCGCTCACCTGCGACATCCCCAAGCCGCTCGCGCCGCTGTGCGGCCGTCCAGTGCTGGAATACATTCTCGATTTGTTGGCGGAGCACCGGTTTGACCGCGCGGTGATGACGCTGCTCTACCAGGGCAACAAAATCATTTCCCATTTTGACGGGGAGGATTACAAGGGCATCGAACTCTCCTATTCGTTTGAACCCCAGCCGCTCGGCACAGCGGGCAGCGTGCGTCACGCGGTGAAATCCCCGCGGGAGGACATCCTCGTCATCAGCGGGGATGCTCTGTGCGACTTTAACCTCACCAAGGCGGTGGAATTCCACCGGCAGAGCGGGGCGGCTGCGACGCTGCTCGTAAAAAAGGTGGAGGACCCGCGGGAGTACGGCCTGGTCAACGTCGCGGACAATGGAAGGATTGCGGGATTTCTCGAAAAGCCCTCCCTCTCCCACTGTGTGACCGACCTCGCCAACACCGGCATCTACATCCTCTCTCCCGCGGTGTTCGACCTCATCGAGGAGGGGCAAAAAGTCGATTTTGCGCAGCAGGTATTTCCCAAAATGTTAGATAAGAAGATGCCGCTCTACGCTTACGAGGATTCGGGCTACTGGTGCGACATCGGGGACTTGCAGAGCTATGTGCGCTGCCAGCGCGACATGCTGCAGGGTAAGGTGCGCTGCAGCATCGACGCGCCTGAGATCGGCGGGGTGTTCACCAAAACGGAGCTCCTCTCGGCCCAGGGAGCGGTCCAGCCGCCGGCCTATATCGGCAGCAACGTCCAGTTCGGAGAGGGTGTGCAGGTGGAAGCGGGTTCGGTGATCGGGGACAACGTGACCCTCGGGGACGGCTGCCGGGTCAAGGGCGGCGTGATCCTCGACGGGGCGCATCTAGCCCGGGGCGCGAGCTGCGTGCGCGGAGTCATCGGCACCGGTGCTCGGATGGGAAAAAACAGCGCGGTGTTTGAGTGCGGCGTGCTCGGCACGGGCGCTGTGCTCGGCGACGAGTCGGTGGTGCCGGACGGCATCAAGGTGTGGGAGGGCAAACGGGTGCCCGACAACACCCGCCTCACCGACAACCTGCAGTACGGCATTTCAGCCGGTATCCTCTGCGATGAGGACGGGATCTGCGGGCGCACCAATGTGAGCATTACCCCCGAGCTCTGCTGCAAGATCGGCGCGGCGCTCGCGAGTCTCAGCGAGGGCGCGGTCATCGCGGTGGCAAGCGGGGACACCCTCTCCGCCCGCGCGCTGAAATACAGCGCCATGTCGGGCGTCCTCTCCACAGGAAGCAACCTGTGGGACTTTGGGGTGAACTTTGAATCTCAATTTGATTTTTGCATGCTCAAAAGCATGGCGGATTACGGGGTTTATATCACTTCCGACGGGGCTGCCCGCATTAAGATTGTCGCCAAGGGAGGGCTCCCCCTCCCGCGCTCTCAGGAGCGCAAGCTCGAGGGTGCGGTCAACCGCAGCGAATACCGCCGGGCGGAGTCGGAGAAATTTGGCACCGCAGTCGACCTGAGCTCGCTGCGGGAGATGTACGCCATTGAGCTCATCAAGGCGGCCAAGGAAAACCTCAGCGGCATCGGGGTGCAGATCAAGACAGCCAACGCTTCGGTGCGCCGGGTGCTCGAGGACGCCCTCGTCAAACTTGGGTGCGGGCTCGAGGGGGATTTTTGCCTCCACATCTCAGCGGACGGCAAACAGCTTTCGGTGTACAGCGACGCGTTCGGATACATCCGGCACGACAAGCTGCTGGTGCTGCTCTGCGGTGATTACTTTGAAACCGAAAAGGAGCTTGCCGTGCCCTACGGCGCGCCCAAGGTGCTCGACGAGATCGCGGCGCAGCACGGCGCAAAGCTTTATCGCTACGAGGACTGCCCCTGCGACCAGTCGGACGAGTATGCCCGGCGGCTCGCGGTGGACGCGCCCTTTGTGCGGGACGGGCTGCTTATGGCAATCAAACTGCTCTCTTATCTCAAGGAACACGCGGTGTCAATTGTTGAAGCGGTGGAGAGCATTCCGAAATTTGGCACGGCGAACCGGTTTGTCTCGGTTGCCGTCAATCCCACCGCCATCCTGCGCAAGCTCGGCGATGGGAGGCAGAAGATCGGAGAAGGGCTCTCCCTCAAGGTCGACAAAGGGGATGTCCGCATCCGTCCGGTCAAGTCGGGCAAAGGGGTGCTCCTGTTTGCCGAGAGCGCGAGCTCTGAAACCGCTGAGGAAATATGTGACTTTTTTGAAAACATTGTGTCCGGCCAGGAGGAATCCTAGTGTTTCCAGTCTCTGCAAACCTGACTGAAACAGTTGGATTTACTTGACAGAACCGCCTTTTCAAGTTATTATATTAAATAAGTATTTGTTCGGAATTTTCTTTTTGGCGCGCGGTTTCCCACCCTTCAACCATATCACCCAACGCGTGCCAGTCGTATTGTTCGGATCGAACTAAAAGGTTCCTTGAAAGACAAGGGGCCACATACTACAGGACGCGGTTTTCAGCCAAAGGCGGCTGAGCTTTGTTTGTGTTGCCGATTTTTGGACGCCGCGTTTACTTAGGACTACTTTGATAAGAGAAAAGCGAGGTAAAAACGTGACAACTGAAAATCAAAAAAACAACCAGAACCGCAACCAGGCCCGTGAGCAGGGAGGGTCCAATTCCCGTCCCCGCCGCAACAACCGCCGTCCCAACCCCAACAACGCCCACAAAACGGCGCAGCAGGGAACACCCGCGAACAAGCCGGCAAACCAGGGACAGCAGCAGAACAAACCTGCCAAGCAGCCCCGCCAGAACCGGCAGAACGACAAAAAGCCGGCCAAAACAGTGCGCAAGACCCCGGTGCGAATCATCCCGATCGGCGGCCTGAATGAAATCGGGAAAAATATGACCTGCATCGAATGCGGGCAGGACATGTTCATCATCGACTGTGGCATGGCGTTTCCCGACCCGGATATGCTTGGTGTTGACCTCGTGCTGCCCGACTACACCTATGTGGAGAAAAACATCGACCGGCTGCGCGGCATCGTCATCACCCACGGGCATGAGGACCACATCGGCGGCGTGCCGTTCTTCCTCAAGCGGTTTAACGTGCCGATCTACGGCACTCGTCTTGCTATCGGCCTGATCGAGGGCAAATTAAAGGAGCACGGCCTGCTTGGACGAGCCAAGCTCAACGTTGTCGCGCCCAAGCAGATGATCAAAATGGGTTGCATGGCGGTCGAGATGATTCACGTCAACCACTCGATCCCCGATGCGGTCGGCCTCGCGGTACACACCCCGGCGGGCGTCCTCGTCCACACCGGTGACTTTAAGATCGACTACAGCCCGGTGGAGGGCTCGATGATCGACCTCGCAAAATTTGCCGAGCTCGGCTCCCGCGGCGTGCTGCTGCTCATGTCCGACTCCACCAACGCCGAGCGCCCGGGTTACACCCCGAGCGAGCGCACCGTCGGGGAGTCCTTCTCCAACCTCTTCAACCAGGCGGGCAACCGGCGCATCATTGTCGCGTCGTTCGCTTCGAATATTCACCGCATCCAGCAGATCATTGACAACGCCGTCAAATACGGCCGCAAGGTCGCGGTTTCAGGGCGCAGCATGGAGAACGTCGTCGCCAAGGCGATTGAGCTCGGCTACCTGCACATGCCTGACGGTCTGATGGTCGACATCAACCAGATCAACCGTTACCCGCATGAAAAGCTCATCGTCGTCACCACCGGCAGCCAGGGCGAGCCGCTCTCCGCCCTCTCCCGCATGGCGAGCGGCGACCACCGCAAGGTCAGCGTCACGAGTGAGGATTTCATCATCATCTCGGCGTCGCCGATTCCGGGCAATGAAAAACACGTCACCAAGGTGATCAACGACCTGATGCGGCTCGGGGCCAAGGTGATTTATGAAAAGATGTACGAGACTCATGTCTCGGGCCATGCCTGCCAGGATGAGCTCAAGATGATCCTCTCGCTGGTGCGCCCGAAATACTTCATGCCGGTGCACGGCGAATACAAGCATATGAGAAAGCACGCTGACCTCGCCATTGCGATGGGAATCGAGCCCTCCCACATCAACATCGGGGAAATCGGCCAGGTGCTCGAAATCGACAACGTGGATATGCACATCGCAGGCACCGTCCCGTCGGGCAAGGTGTTTGTCGACGGGTTGGGCGTCGGGGACGTCGGGTCCATCGTACTGCGCGACCGCAAAGTGCTGTCGGAGGACGGACTCATCGTTGTGGTCATGACGATTGAAAACGAATCGGGCTGCATTGTGGCTGGTCCGGATCTCGTCTCCCGCGGCTTTGTCTATGTCCGGGAATCCGAGGCGCTCATGGACGAGGCCAAGCGGCTTCTGGTGAAAACCCTGGACCAGTGCCACGAGCAGCGCATCCGCGAATGGGGCGCCATCAAGTCGGCTGTCAAGGATGAGCTGTCAAGTTTTATCTACCGCAAAACCCACCGCTCCCCCATGATCCTGCCAATTATTATGGAAATCTAATTTCTGCTGGGAGGTGTTGGGACTCTGTCCCAAACACTGCTTAGGGGGCTTTTTGAAAAAATCCCCCTATGAACCCCCGAAAACTTTAGACTGCGCCTATCGAAACGATGAGCCCAGTCTAAAGTTTTCGGGGATTGTTTGGGAAGCTTCTCAACAAGCTCCTAAACCGGAGTCTGGGGCGAAGCCTCAGCACTTCCCTGCGGAATTACATTTGCAGTTAAGACGAGGTGCGAGATGAAGAAAAAGTCTGTTTGGAGTATACGGGCGTTGATGATTGTGCTGATTGCGCTGTGCGTCGGCCTTTCGGCAATGCTCTGGTTTGCGGATCGGACGCTTTTTTGGATTGCCGCGCCTTTTGTTTTGCTCGCCGTACTCCCGGCGGCTGTGCTCATCAGCACGTTTAAAAAGCAGCTGCGCCAGCTGCTGCACCGGCTTTCCCTCGAATTCGGTACGCCCAAAAGCGACGCGCTCTACCACTTCCCTCTCCCGGTTGTGGTGTGCGACTTTGACGGCAAGATGCTTTGGTACAACGACTTGTTCCAGCGGATGGTTGTGGACAACGAGGAGATGATCGGAATCAACTTCGAACAGCTCTCCGGCCATCACCTCGACGACTTTCTCGAGGAAAACGGGGTGCAGCTCACCTACCGCGACAAGGGCTACTGCGTTTACGGCTCCCAGTCCGAGGAGGATGAGGGCGGGCTGTACACCCTTTATTTCTGCGAAAACACCGAGCTTGTCCGAACGGCGGAGGAGTACCAGCTCTCCCGTCCGTCGGTGCTGCTGGTGATGATCGACAACTATGAAGAGGTGTTCGAGGGGAAAAAGGAGAGCGCAAAATCCGCGATTCTCGGGTCAATCGACGAGGCGATTGAGGAGTTTATGGGCAAGACGACCGGCTTTTTCAAACGGCTCAATCACGACCGGTTTGTCATTGTCATCGAGCAGCGGCATTTGCAGCAGATTATTGCCAGCCGTTTCTACATACTCGATAAGGTCCGGGAACTCCTAAAAGAGGACCGCACCCCGGTCACCCTTTCGATCGGCGTCGGAAGCGGGGGCAAGACCCTTGCCGAGAGCGAGGCGTACGCCCGCCAGGCGCTCGACATGGCGCTCGGGCGGGGCGGGGACCAGGCGGCAGTCAAGACCCCCAATGGATTCGACTTTTACGGCGGCGTTTCCAAAGGGGTGGAAAAGCGGACCAAGGTCAAGACCCGCATCATCGCCACCGCGCTCAAAGAGTTTATCGACCAGAGCGAAAACGTGATCGTCATGGGGCACCGGTTTGGCGACCTCGACTGTATGGGCAGCGCGATTGGGCTCGCCCGCGCGATTCGCAAGCTGGGCAAAAACTGCTTTATCGCGGTGGATTACAAAAAGAACCTCGCCACCGCGCTCATCGACCGGGTGATCGAGGCGGGACACGATGATCTGTTTATCCATCCGGTTGATGCGCTCGATATTATAACTCCCCGTACATTATTGGTGATCACCGATACCCACAACCCCGACCTGCTGGAATCCCCCGGCATCTATGAAAAGTGCAGCAACGTCGTGGTCATCGACCACCACCGCAAAATGGTCAACTACATTGACCGCGCGGTGATCTTTTACCACGAACCCTACTCCTCCTCAGCCTCTGAGATGGTGAGTGAGCTCGTGCAGTATCTCGGTGATTTCAAGCTCGGCTCCCTCGAGGCGGAGGCGCTGCTCGCAGGCATTATGCTCGACACCAAAAATTTTGTCATCAAGGCGGGGGTGCGAACCTTTGAGGCGGCGGCCTACCTCAAAGGGCTGGGCGCGGACACCGTCTCGGTGCGCAAGCTCTTTTCCAACTCGATTGATTCCTATCAGCGCAAGACCCGGATTGTGTCGGGTGCCGAGACTTACCGCAACTGCGCGATCGCCATGGGGGACTTTCAGTGTGAGGATATCCGCATTGTCGCGCCCCAGGCGGCAGACGAGCTGCTTGGCATCTCGAATGTAGATGCGTCGTTCGTCCTTTACCGGACCGGGACCACCGCCAACATCACCGCCCGTTCCCTCGGCGCGATCAACGCCCAGGTGATCATGGAAATGCTCGGCGGCGGCGGCCACCAGACCATGGCCGCAACACAGCTTGAAAACACCAACCTCGAGAAAGCGCGGCAGATGCTGCTCGAGGCAATTGACAAATATCTCACCCAAAGCTAAGGAGGAAAGCAACATGAAGGTAATTTTACTGCAGGATGTCAAAGGCTCGGGCAAGGCGGGGGATCTCGTCAATGTCAGCGACGGTTACGCCCGCAATTTTCTGTTCAAAAAAGGGCTCGCCAAGGAGGCGACTGCCCAGGCGATGACCGAGAAAAAGAACCGCGACGAAGCGGCTGCCTTCCACAAACAGCAAGAGATCGACAAGGCCAAAGAATTCGCGGCCATGCTCAAGGACAAGACCGTCAAAATCTCCGCAAAGGCGGGGTCCGCGGGGCGGCTGTTCGGTTCAGTCACCGCAAAGGAAGTTTCCGCCATGATCAAGCGGGACTACAACATGGACATCGATAAGCGCAAGATTTCAATGGACGACATCAAAACCTTTGGCACCTATAACGTGGAGATCAAACTGCTTGCAGGGGTCACTACCACCATGAAACTTCAGGTTGTCGAAGCGTAAATAGAGTGTATGAGGAATCGCAAAACCAAAAAGCGCAGGCCGCTTTTTGGTTTTTGTCGACTCCGGAGAGTTTTTGATGGAGGAGAGAACCCACATGGCTACGGAACCCAATCTGGAGCTCGAGCAGCTCCCCTACAACCTTGAGGCGGAACAGTCGGTGCTCGGCGGCCTCCTGCTCGACCCGAGCTACATGGCTGAGGCGCTCAAATACGTGAGCGCGGTGAGCTTTTACCGAGAACAGCACCAGCAAATTTTCTCGGTCATCGCCCGGATGTACACCTCCGGCCAGCCGATTGACTTTGTAACCGTGTACGACGCGGTGGTTGTTGAGCAGGTGTTTGACACCTCAGAAAACGCAAAAGTCTATCTCGGCAGGCTGATGGAGATTATTCCGTCGGTCGCAAACCTCGATGTATACTGCAAGATCGTACAGGAAAAATATTATGTGCGCTCCCTCATCACCGCGGCGCGGGAGATCATCTCGATTGCCACCGAGAGCGGTGCGGACGCCCAGACGATTCTCGACACCGCGGAGCAGAAGATCTATGAAATCCGGCAGGGGCGGGTTTCGTCCAGCCTGGTGCCGATCAACGAGGTCATCAACCGGGAGTTTGACCACCTCGACAAGCTCGCAACCGGGGAGCAGAAGGCGGGGATTTCCTCCGGCTTCTCCGGCCTTGACACCATTCTCACCGGCCTCAACCCCTCCGACCTCATCCTCATTGCGGCGCGTCCCGCGATGGGCAAGACGAGCTTTGCACTCAACATTGCGGTCAACGCCGCCAAGCGCAGCAAACGGCAGGTCGCGATCTTCTCCCTCGAGATGTCGAGTCAGCAGCTCGTCGAGCGAATGCTCGCATCCGAGTGCCGCATCACCAGCACCAAGCTGCATGTGGGAGAGCTCGCGCAGGAGGAGTGGGCGCTGCTCGCCTCGGGTGCGCAGGAGCTCAGCGAAACCCAGATCTACCTCGACGACACCCCCAACATCAACATCGCCGAGATGAAATCCAAGCTGCGCCGCCTCCCCAATTTGGGGCTTGTGGTCATCGACTACCTCCAGTTGATGACGACTGGCCGCAGGGATGGAAACCGGGTGCAGGAGATTTCGGAAATCACCCGAAACCTCAAAATCATGGCAAAAGAACTCGACGTCCCCGTCATCTCCCTCTCCCAGCTCTCCCGTGGTCCGGAGTCGCGGCAGGACCACCGCCCCATGCTCGCGGACCTGCGCGAATCGGGTTCCATCGAGCAGGATGCGGACATCGTCATGTTTTTGTACCGGGATGAATATTATAATCCCGAGGAGGGAAAAGCAGGCATCGCCGAGTGCATTGTCGCCAAAAACCGCCACGGCGAGGTGGGAACCATAGAGCTCGGCTGGAATGGCCAGTTCACCCGGTTCTCCGGGCTCGACACCACCCACTATGAATAGCATGCAAAACCACGTCTCCTCGCTGTTTTCCAAAGATGACCGCGTCGTTGTCGGGGTGTCGGGGGGCGCCGACTCAATGGCGCTGCTGCACGTGCTCCGTCATTGCGGGAAGCCGCTTCGCCTGGTGGCGGCCCATCTCAACCACTGTCTGCGGGGTGCGGAGAGCGAACGGGACGAGCAGTTCGTCACCGGCTACTGCAGGGAACACGGCATTCCCTGTGAGGTCCGCCGCATCGACGTGGCCGCCGTAGCAAAAAAAAGCGGGCAGTCGCTTGAGCTCTGCGGCCGGGAGCTGCGCTACGCCTTTTTTGAGGAGCTGTGCGGGGAGGACGGCTTTATCGCGACTGCGCACACCCTCTCTGACCGGGCGGAGACGCTGCTCTTCAACCTCGCGCGGGGCAGCTCTCCTGCGGGACTGTGCTCCATCCCCGCGCAGAGAGGGCGGATTGTGCGTCCCCTCGCCCCATTCACCCGCGGTGAAATTGAAGCATATTGTAAAGAGTATCGAGTCCCCTACCAGATTGACAGCAGCAACCTGTCGGACGACTACGCCCGCAACCGGATTCGGCGGCATGCTGTCCCGGCGCTTCTGTCGGTGAACAGCGGATTTGAGCGACATGCGGCAGTGCTGATGGACAGCCTTGCCCAGGATCAGGACTACCTTGGGAAGCAAGCGGACGCCGCCTATGAGCGGGCAGAGCGGGACGGCAGGCTGGACGCCAGGCAGGTCGCCCGGCTGCATCCGGCCATTCAGGGCCGGGTGCTTCGCTTCTTTTTGGACTCCCATCGAATCGAGGTCACCGCCGGGCTGATTGCACGGCTTACCCAGCTGTGCTGTGACGGTGCCGGGCGGCAGAGCGTCCCCGGAAACCGCCTGGCACAGCTGCGCAGGGGTTTTCTTGAGATTGTCGCCCCCCTTGACCGCGCGCCCTATTTCGAGTACCTCTGGGATCATTCCGAACAGTGCGACCTCGGCGATTTCCGCATAATTTATTGCAATCGTCAAAAATACAAGATGTTTACAAAAGTTTATAAAAATTTCTTTATTTACATTTTGGATTATGATAGAATATTTGGTAACGTTAAAATTAGACAGCGATTGCCACAGGACTGCCTGTCCCTCCCCCGCCGCGGCACAAAATCACTCAAGAAATGGTACAACGAGTGCGGCGTGCCCGAGCAGAAACGGTGGGAACTCGGGGTGTTCTGCGACGAGGAAGGAGTGCTCGGCGCCGAGGAGATCGGGGTCAGCCGCAGGGCTGCGGCAGACGAACAGACCCAGCACTATCTTTTGATACTGAGATTTGGAGAACGCAACCATGAAGGATGATATTCAAAACGTTTTAATTTCGGAACAGGAAATTCAGGAGAAGGTGGCGGAATTGGGCCGCCAGATCAGCGAGGATTACAAAGGAAAGAATTTGATGCTCGTCAGCGTTCTCAAGGGTTCTGTTGTCTTTATGGCCGACTTGATGCGGGCGATCACCATCCCCTGCCAGATCGATTTTATGTGCGTCTCAAGCTACGGTTCGTCGTCCAAGAGCTCGGGTGTGGTCAAAATCATCAAAGATATTGACGACCACCTCGCCGGCAAGGAGCTGCTCATTGTCGAGGATATTCTCGACAGCGGCGTCACCCTTGAATACATTTCGGGCGTATTGCGCGGCAAAGGAGCCAATTCGATCCGCATCGCCACCCTGCTCGACAAACCGGAGCGCAGGAAGGCAAATGTCACTGCCAGTTACCGTGGCTTCATCGTCCCCAACGAGTTTGTGGTGGGCTATGGTTTGGATTACAACGAACATTACAGAAATCTACCCTACATCGGGGTGTTAAAACCGGAGATTTACGGCGGATAGCCGTTCCCCGCAGGCCCTGAGTCAGACCACTTGAAAGGAGATGAAACTTTGGGAAACAAAGGCAGCAAAAGTTATCTGGTGCCGGTGATCATCGTCGTCGTGATGGCGTTTATCGGAATTTGGATGTTTACGAATATGGGAACTCCCCCAAACAACCTCAAGTATTACGAGGTCGTCAGCTATTTCCAGAAGAATGAAGTCAAGGAGGCCAAGCTCGACCTCGGCAGCGGCAAGCTCGAGATGACCCTCAAATCGGACGAGAACAAAAAGATCACCTATAAGGTGCCGAGTGTCAACCTGTTTGTCACTGCAGTCGACGATATGGTGCTCGAGCAGATGAAGGCGGATCCCGACGCAGAGATTGTTCAGCTCGACTACAAGCCGGCCTCGGACAACTCCTGGATTCTCCAGATGATCCCCTCCCTGCTCGCGATCGGCTTTGTCATCATCTTGTTTGTCTTTATGATGAAGCAGAGCGCGGGCGGCGCGGGCAAGAT
>CBCSOX010000028.1:0-20767 GCA_965141735.1 uncultured Oscillospiraceae bacterium
GAGCCGCCCGCCGATCTGAGCCGCCCGCCGATCTGAGCCGCCCGCCGATCTGAGCTGCTTCGCCGCACAGCTGGATGATTCCCGATCTAGAGCTGGTTGTTCCCTTGGTTTCTTTTGCAAACAGTTGTGCAATGCCTGAACACTCCAAGCAGGGATTTCCCACAAGGTTGCGCGGCTCAGCATTTTTCGCCGCTAAAACTGGCCTGCTAGGTAAAAACCGGTTTTTCTTGGATGTTGCACGGGCAGGCCTGCCAGAAGGACAATGTTCTTCCTTTGGTCGTTTGATAAAAACGCAATCGCCCAATCTCCGCCGAAAATTTTATAACATCAAGGCAACAGTAAAATAGGAACTCACCAGCTGAGCTGGTGGTTCTTTCTATGCCGGAAAAGCCCTATTGGACGGGCAGCGCCTCAAGGCCCAAATTGCCAACAACGCTCGCAAAGGCTCGCATCTGGTGAACAATTGCAAGCAGGCAGTTTTGCTAAACGAATTAGTGAGGTTCACGTCTTAATGTCAGCTTCTGCTAAGCAAACCTTTACCATAGCCGTCTTTATATAGCATATTGATTGGCGTATTGCCTTTTTTGAATTTCTGCTTTTTTTACCGAACGCGAAAGCTCTTGTTCCGGGGTACCCGCCAATATTATTTTTCGGGGTACTGAAATTTGACTTTTTCATCATTACGGAAACATCGGAAAAGCGTTTGTTTGGCTGATAAATCCGCTGTTTACGAGGCTTTCGGCGTAAAAAAGACCTTGCGGAATTTCTTCCACAAAGTCTTTTTTTCTATTTGGGTTTTGCTATCGGATGTTGCCCAAAATCAGCTCTTTATAAACTCCCCGGCACTGCCGGGAGGTTCGTTTACAAAAAAATACCGGGCAGAAACCTGCCCAGTATTTTCGATTCAGATGTTCCGGGGCAAGCCCCAATATCATTTTTTAGGGCAAAGAAATTTGACTTTTCTATCATCGCAAAAGCATCGGGAAATCGTCTGTTTGGCTGACAAATCCCGTGATTACAAGTCTTTCGGCGTAAAAAAAGACCTTGCAGAATTTCTTCCACAAGGTCAGTTTTTCTATTTGGGTTTTGCTAATGGGCTTTGCCCGAAAATATCAGAAAAATCTCTGATTATTTGCTTTTGATTGCAGCCTGTGCAGCGGCAAGGCGTGCGATCGGCACACGGAACGGCGAGCAGGACACATAGTCCAAGCCGATCTCATGGCAGAACTCAACCGAAGACGGGTCGCCGCCGTGCTCACCGCAGATACCGCAGTGCATGTCGGGACGGGTCTGTTTGCCGAGTTTCACAGCCATTTTCATGAGCTGGCCAACACCGGTCTGGTCGAGCTTCGCAAACGGATCGCTCTCGTAGATCTTGGTGTCGTAGTAAGCGTCGAGGAACTTGCCAGCGTCGTCACGGCTGAAGCCGAAGGTCATCTGGGTGAGGTCGTTGGTTCCGAAGCAGAAGAACTCCGCCTCTTTCGCGATCTCGTCGGCAGTCAGAGCCGCTCTCGGGATCTCGATCATGGTGCCGACCTCATATTTGAGCTCGACGCCGGCCGCAGCGATCTCTTTGTCCGCTGTCGCAACGACAACGTCTTTGACAAATTTGAGCTCTTTGGCTTCGCCAACGAGCGGAATCATGATTTCAGGAACGATCTTCCAGTCCGGATGCGCCTTGGAGACGTTGATTGCCGCGCGGATGACAGCTTTGGTCTGCATCTTCGCGATTTCCGGATAGGTAACGGTCAGACGGCATCCACGGTGGCCCATCATCGGGTTGAACTCGTGGAGGGAGTCGATGATCGCTTTGATATCGGCAACCGATTTGCCCTGAGCCTTTGCAAGCGCCTCGATGTCAGCTTCCTCGGTGGGAACGAACTCGTGGAGCGGCGGGTCAAGGAAACGGATGGTAACCGGGCAGCCTTCGAGTGCCTCGTAGAGGGCCTCAAAGTCGCTCTGCTGGTAAGGCATGATCTTGTCAAGGGCTGCTTCTCTTTCCTCAACAGTATCCGAGCAGATCATCTCGCGGAATGCGGCGATTCTGTCCGCCTCGAAGAACATGTGCTCGGTGCGGCAGAGGCCGATGCCCTCAGCGCCGAGCTCGCGGGCTTTCTTCGCGTCAGCCGGTGTGTCGGCGTTGGTGCGGACTTTGAGGGTTCTGAATTTGTCAGCCATCTCCATGATGCGGCCGAATTCGCCGGCGATCTCCGCGGGAACGGTCGGGATGATGCCGTCGTAAATGTTACCGGTCGAACCGTCGATCGAGATGTAGTCGCCTTCTTTAAAGGTTTTGCCGTCGAGCTCGAACTGTTTGTTCGCCTCGTCCATTTTGATCTCCTGGCAGCCGGAGACACAGCAGGTGCCCATGCCGCGCGCAACAACCGCTGCGTGGGAGGTCATACCGCCGCGGACGGTCAGGATGCCCTGAGCGGCCTTCATGCCCTCGATGTCCTCCGGAGAGGTCTCGAGACGGACGAGAACAACCTTCTCGCCCTTTTCGCCCCAAGCTTTCGCATCGTCAGCGGTGAAGACAACCTTACCGCAGGCAGCGCCGGGGGAAGCCGGGAGAGCTTTGCCGATCGGGGTAGCCGCTTTGATCGCTTTCGCGTCAAACTGCGGGTGGAGCAGGGTGTCGAGGTTTCTCGGGTCGATCATCGCAACCGCTTTCTCCTCGCTGATCATGCCCTCGTCGACGAGGTCGCAGGCGATTTTCAGAGCTGCTTTTGCAGTTCTCTTGCCGTTTCTGGTCTGGAGCATGTAGAGCTTTTTATCTTCGATCGTGAACTCCATGTCCTGCATGTCACGGTAGTGGTTTTCGAGGGTGTTGCAGATCTCAACGAACTGATCGTAAACCTCAGGCATAACATCGTGCAGCTGAGCGATCGGGGAAGGGGTGCGCACGCCGGCAACAACGTCTTCGCCCTGCGCGTTCATGAGGAACTCGCCCATGAGTTTCTTTTCGCCGGTTGCGGGGTCACGGGTAAACGCAACGCCGGTGCCGGAGGTATCGCCCATATTGCCGAACGCCATCATCTGGACGTTGACAGCGGTGCCCCAGGAGTAGGGGATATCGTTGTCGCGGCGGTATACGTTCGCACGGGGGTTGTCCCAGGAACGGAAAACCGCTTCAATCGCGCCCATGAGCTGCTCTTTCGGGTCGGTGGGGAAGTCTTTGCCGATTTTGGATTTGTACTCGTCTTTGAACTGGCCGGCGAGCACAGCGAGGTCTTCAGCGGTGAGGTCCACGTCCTCAGTCACGCCTTTTTCCTCTTTCATCTTGTCGATGAGCTCTTCAAAGTACTTTTTGCCGACTTCCATAACGACGTCGGAGTACATCTGGATAAATCTTCTGTAGCAGTCCCAAGCCCAGCGGGGGTTGCCCGATTTGTCGGCGAGGACCTTGACAACGTCCTCGTTGAGGCCGAGGTTGAGAATGGTGTCCATCATGCCGGGCATCGAAGCGCGCGCGCCGGAACGGACCGAAACGAGAAGCGGGTTCTCTTTGTCGCCGAATTTCTTGCCGGCAGTCTTTTCGAGAATGACAATGTTCTCCATGATCTGCGCCTGAATTTCATCGCTGATTTTTCTGCCGTCGTCGTAGTATTTGGTGCAGGCTTCGGTCGAGATGGTGAAACCCTGCGGAACAGGCATACCGAGTTTGGTCATTTCAGCGAGGTTTGCACCTTTACCGCCGAGGAGTTCGCGCATGGAACCGTTGCCTTCAGAGAAAGCGTAAACATATTTGTGACTCACTAAATCTACCTCCATAAAATATAATTAACAAATGGTGGTTTGGAAACAAAGCCCGATTGCTTCGCGCTTTTTCCCCGCTCACAGCAAAACAACCAACAAGAAAAATTTCCTGTCGGCCTGCCTTCCATTGTACGGGGGATCCAAAGTATCATGACGGGCTGCGGGCTTGTCCCCAAGTGCCCTCATAAACAACTGCTAACATTATATCAGATCACCTTTTTGATTTCCACCACTTTATGAAAAAAAATATTAACTTTTCCTAAATTTGAACTTTGGCACCAAAGTTGCGCAAAACTAAGCCGTCAGATTTATCAATAATGCAATACGATTGCGGATTTTACGGCGTTTTTCGGCGTTTTTTGCGCAAAAACTGGACGAAAATCCCTCGCCAAAACGATTGTGTTTTCCCGAAACTATGCTATAATGAAGGTGAAAACTATTAAATAAGATGGAGTGAGTGACTCTTGGAGAACAACTGCGCTGTGATCCTGGCCGCGGGGGCCGGCAAACGCATGAAATCCGATAAACCCAAGGTCCTGTGCGAGGTTTTGTGCAAACCGATGCTGGGCTGGGTAATTTCCTCCTGCGAGCAAGCGGGAATTGATCAAATTTGTGCCGTGACCGGCCATGGCCGCGCGCTGGTGGAGGACTATCTCGCCGGACGCTGCGCGACCGCCTACCAGGCCGAACAGCTCGGCACCGGGCACGCGGTGCTCTGCGCCGAGGACTTCCTCAGGGAACACCTCGATGGGGACGCCGTCATTCTCTGCGGAGACGCCCCGTTTATGGACAGCAGGACGATTTCACAAGCCCACAAGGCCCATGCGGAACAGGGCAACGCGGTCACCGTGATTTCGGCAGAGCTTGACAACCCGTCAGGCTACGGCAGAATCGTGCGGGAGGGCGGAGCCGTCACCGGCATCGTGGAGCAGAAGGACGCAACTCCCGAACAGACTGCGATCCGGGAGGTCAACTCGGGCACCTACTGGTTCAAGGTGCGCGACCTGCTCGGCATCCTCAATGAAATTAAGCCCAACAACTCCCAGGGTGAGTACTACCTCACCGACGCGGTGCGCCTGCTGCTCGGGCAGGGCAAAAAAGTCGGCGCCTACACTGCGGAAACCCCCGATGTTGTGCTCGGGGCAAACGACCGCAAAACCCTCTATCGTCTCAACACGATTGCGCGGGAGATGATCATCGAGCGCCACATGGAAAACGGGGTGGAGTTTGTCTGCACCGACGGGGTGATCATCGACCCCGACGTCGAGATCGACTGTGGGGCAACCATCCTCCCCGGCACCATCCTCAAAGGCAAGACCAAAATCGAAGCGCAGGCGGTCATCGGCCCGAACTCGCTGATTGAGGACAGCACTATTGGGCAGTATTCGGTCATCAACGCGACCCAGGTCTATCAGAGCGCGGTGCACGATCAGGTCAAGATCGGCCCGTTCTGCCACATCCGGCCGAACAGCGTGATTCACACCAAGGTCAAAATCGGTGATTTCGTCGAAGTTAAGAATTCAGTCGTCGGCGCGGGCACCGCGATCTCCCACCTCACCTATGTCGGGGACAGCGACGTGGGCAAAAACGTTAACTTCGGGTGCGGCTGCGTCACCGTCAACTATGACGGCATCAACAAATTCCGCACCACGGTGGAGGACGGCGCGTTTATCGGCTGCAACACCAACCTCGTCGCCCCGGTCACGGTCGGAGAAAACGCCTACACCGCCGCGGGCTCGACAATCACCAAGGACGTCCCCGGCGGCGCGCTCGGCATTGGCCGGGCCAAACAGGTCAACCGGGAAGGCTTTGCGGACAAAAAGCTCGCAGGCCGCAAAACAAAGGTCTAAGCAATGCGGTCAACCGCATTTTAAAAGCCCTCAAGTTCATTGAAAACAAAAAAGGAGAATCACAAATTATGAGTTTGCACGGTAAGGACATTAAGATTTTTGCAGGCAATGCAAGCAAGCACGTGGCGGCGCAGATGGCGCGGGAACTCGGGCTGCCGGTAGGCAACTCGGATGTCATCACCTTCAGTGACGGCGAAATCTCGGTGTCGATCAAGGAATCGGTCCGCGGTTCGGACGTCTTTGTCGTCCAGTCCACCTGCCAGCCGGTCAACACCCACATCATGGAGCTGCTCATCATGATCGACGCGCTCAAACGCGCATCCGCCGGCCGCATCACTGCGGTCATCCCTTACTTTGGCTACGCCCGCCAGGACAGAAAAGCCAAGGCGCGCGACCCGATCTCTGCAAAACTTGTCGCTGACCTGATCACAACGGCCGGCGCGGACCGCGTCCTCACAATGGACCTGCACGCGCCCCAGATCCAGGGCTTCTTCAACATCCCAGTCGACCATCTGCTCGGCGTACCGATTCTCGCGCCCTACTTTGACGAGAAGTTCAAGGACTGCAAGGACGACGTCATCGTCGTCTCCCCTGACCTCGGTTCGGTCACCCGCGCCCGCAATTTCGCCACCAAGATCGACACCCATCTGGCGATTGTCGACAAGCGCCGCCCCAAGGCAAACGTCTGCGAGGTGCTCAACATCATCGGCGACGTGCGCGGCAAACGGGTTGTCATTGTCGACGACATGATCGACACCGCCGGCACCCTCTGCAATGCCGCCAAGGCGATCATCGAGATGGGGGGCGCGACCGAGGTCTACGCCTGCGCAACCCACGGCGTACTCTCCGGCCCGGCGATCGAGCGCATTGAGGCGAGCGTCATCAAGGAGCTTGTCATCCTCGACACCATCGAGCTGCCCGAGGAAAAACAGCTCGACAAGATCAAGGTCCTTCCGGTCGCACCCGTTTTTGCTGAAGCAATCGAGCGCATTTACGAGGACAAACCGATTTCTCCGCTCTTCGGCTAAGGGCTGTTTAAAAAATCGAAATCACCGCCTTTTTCTACAAACAGCAGCGTCTGCCGCGTGAATAATACTCGGAATCCACCAAGGATTGCTGCGTTTTTTGCCTTGCAGCCGCTCGCCGTTTGCGAAAATTCCGGCAATCTCTCTATTTTCAAACAAGCCCTAAACAAATCCGAGAGAATTTATACTACATACCAAGAGGGGGGCCCCGAGCCGCCCTCTTGTCTTTGTTGCAGACAAACCCCACCAACCACAGGAGGAACCAACATGGCAAACCTTTTCGATCTTTTTAAACAGATCCGGCGGCAGGACGACGCGGCCAACTCCCCCATCGAATACCTCATCGTCGGCCTGGGCAACCCGGGCAGGGAGTACGAGTTCACCCGCCACAACGCGGGGTTTCTCGCGCTCGACCGGCTCGCCGAGAAAACCGGCGCGGCGGTGAAAAAAATCAAGTTTAAATCCCTGACCGGGGAGGCGGTCGTGGGCTCCAAGCGCTGCCTGCTCATGAAGCCGTCCACCTATATGAACAACAGCGGCGAGGCGGTTGTCGAAGCGATGAATTTCTACAAAATCCCGATTGAAAACGTGCTAGTATTGTATGATGACATCTCTCTCGAGCCGGGCAGGCTGCGCATTCGCCGCAAGGGGAGCGACGGCGGCCACAACGGCATCAAAAGCATCATCTACCTCACCGGAAAGGACACCTTTCCCCGCATCAAGCTCGGCGTCGGCAAAAAGCCCGACCCGCGCTACGACCTCGCAAAATGGGTGCTCAGCGCTTTTTCCAAAGAGGAGTTTGAAGAGATGGAGCAGGCGTTTTCCCGCGCGGGCGAGGCAGCGGCCCTGATCGTCGATGGAAAGACCGATCAGGCGATGAACCTTTACAACGCCTAAATCCAAAGAGTTTGATCCAGCTGGACGGCGAACGGGAGGGAACATGCCCCGCGTTTTGCTGCACCCGGCGCACAGGACAGGTTTGCAGCGCCTTCCCCCTTCACTGGGTGCCCTTCGACCCACAGTGTCCAGGTGGACCTTCGCCTGCATCTCCTAGCATTTTCTTGCTGATAGAAAAACTGCGCCCTGCTTGCGGCCCTCCGCTTAGACAGAGGCGGCCTCCCGCAAATGAATCAATGAAATCCCACGCCGGACAGAAGCACAACAGCCTGGGTACTGGAAGCAGCAGTTCCCCACAGCGTTTAGCACTGGCTCGAATCCCTCATTGAAAGGGCTCCTGCGGAAAGAAAGCAGGTGCTGAGCCGCACAGCATCAATACACAATGCGCGGTGATTCGCCCAGCGCACTGCTTGCCCATACAACTTGGCCCGGACAGAAACTGACAGAAAAAACACTCTCAATCCAATACGACACAGCAACCGGAGGCTGATATGAGTATTTTTCACGAAATTTTGAACAAGCTGCCCCAGTTCCGACAGCTCGAAAAAACAGTCGCTGCGGGCAGCCTGCCGGCGATGGTGATCGGCCTGTCGTCGGTGCACAAGGCGCACTTTCTCTACCGCCTCTCGGAATCGTCCGATCTGCCGCTGCTCGTGCTCACCGACGATGAGGCGAGCGCCAAAAAGCTCAGTGACGACTACAATCAGATGGCGGGCGGGGAGCTGTCAGCTGTCTATCCGGCCAAAGACTTTACCTTCCGCCCCATCGAGACGGTTTCACGGGAGTATGAATACATCCGCCTCAACGTGCTGTCGCGGATCGTCAACCGGCAGGTCAAGGTGGTGTTCGCCGGGATCTGCGCAGCCGTGCAGCACACCCTTCCCCCCTCCCGCCTGCTCGAGGCGACGCACACCATCCGGGCGGGACAGGAACTGCCGGTGAACGAACTCGTCGGGATGCTCGCCGGCGCGGGCTACACCCGCCGCGCCCAGGTCGACGGCTCCGCCCAATACTCGGTGCGGGGCGGCATCGTTGACTTTTTTCCCACCTCGGGCAGCGAGCCTGTCCGCGTCGAATTCTGGGGAGATGAAATCGACACCATCAGCTTTTTTGAGCTCGACTCCCAGCGCAGGACAACTCCTGTGGAGGAGATCGAAATCTCCCCTGCGACCGAAATCATCTTCTCCTCCCCCGAGCAGCTGCGGGAGGGCATCAGCGGGCTGATCCGCTCCCTCGGCTCCTCCCCGCAGGCGGATGCCGCCAAGCTCAAGCTCTCGAACGACATCAAACGGATCGACGGGGGACTTGACCTGAGCAACATTGACAAATATATCCCCCTCGCCTACGACCGCCCAGCCACCCTGTTCGATTATTTTGAAAGCCCCCTCCTGTTTGTCAGCGAGTGGTCGGACCTCAAGGAATCCGCCCGCGCGTATGAGTTTCAGTATCAGGAGGATCTGAAAATTCTGCTCGAAGAGGGAGAGCTGTGCAGAGGGCTCGACTGTTTTATCAGACCGTTTGCCGCAATTTCCGAGCAGATCACCCGGGGGAAAACCGTCTTTTTCGACACCTTTGCCCACGCCAACCACGACCTGCGGCTCAAGGAGCTCATCACAGTCAATGCGATGCAGACCTCGAGCTGGTCGGGGGACCTCAAGCTGCTCTGCGAGGACCTCGCCGACCTGCGCGCTCAGAGCTATTCGGTCATCATCATGACAGGCACCCAAAAGGCTGCCGACGTGCTTGCCCACGACCTGGAAAAGGAGGGCATTCCCTCCGCGACAGTCGTCCCCACCGGCGAGCTGACCCCGGGTGTCGTCTATGTGCTCGCGGGAATGCTCTCCTCCGGATTTGAATATCCGGCCGCCAAAGTCGCCCTCATTACCCACGCCCGCATCCAAAACCTCTCCAAACGCAAGGTGAAGCGCCGCAAGGGGGAGGAGATCCGCAGCCTCTCTGACATCAACGTCGGAGATTTTGTGGTGCATGTCTCCCACGGCATCGGGGTGTTTGAGGGGATCACCAACCTCGATTTACAGGGTGTATCCAAAGACTACATCAAAATTAAATACAAGGGCAGCGACGTGCTCTACGTCCCGGTCACCCAGCTCGACATGGTGTCCAAATACATTGGCCCGAAGGAAAACGGGGCGGTGCGGCTCAACCGGCTCAACAGCGACGAGTGGAACAAGACCAGAAGCCGGGTCAAAAAAGCGGTCGCCGAAATGGCGGATGAACTCATCCGGCTGTACGCCGAGCGCGCCAAGACCAAGGGCTACGCCTTTTCTAAAGACAATGAGTGGCAGCGGGAGTTTGAGGATCATTTTGAATACGAGGAAACCGAGGATCAGCTGCGCTGCATTGAGGAGATCAAAGCGGACATGGAGAGCGACCGCCCGATGGAGCGGCTGCTCTGCGGCGACGTGGGCTTTGGCAAAACCGAGGTTGCGCTGCGCGCCGCCTTTAAATGCGTGCTCGACTCCAAGCAGTGCGCCATTCTCTGCCCCACCACCATACTCGCCTGGCAGCACTACCAGACGGCGCTCACCCGCATCGGCAATTTCCCGGTCAATATCGAGCTCCTCTCCCGCTTCCGCACCCCCAAGGAGCAAAAGCAGGTGCTGCAGAAGCTGCGCACCGGACAGGTCGACATCATCATCGGCACCCATCGGCTGGTGCAGAAGGATGTGGAATTCAGCGACCTGGGGCTCGCGATCATCGACGAGGAGCAGCGGTTCGGCGTCACGCACAAGGAGCGGTTCAAGGAGATGTTCCGCGGGGTCGATGTGCTCACCCTCTCAGCGACCCCGATTCCGCGCACCCTCAACATGGCGATGTCGGGCATCCGGGACATGTCGGTCATCGAGCAGGCGCCGCAGGACCGCCACCCCATTCAAACCTATGTCATCGAACACGACTACGGGGTAATTGCAGACGCGATCAAGCGGGAGCTGCGCCGCGACGGCCAGGTGTACTACATCCACAACCGGGTGGAGAGCATCCAATCCTGTGCCGCTCAGATTAGCAAGCTCGTCCCGGGCGCCCGCATCGGCATCGCCCACGGCAAAATGGGGGAAAACGAGCTCTCCCGCATCTGGCAGCAGCTGATGGAGCACGAGATCGACATCCTCGTCTGCACCACTATTATTGAAACCGGGGTGGACGTCTCCAACTGCAACACCCTCATCATCGAGGATGCGGACAACATGGGGCTCTCCCAGCTCTACCAGCTGCGGGGGCGGGTCGGGCGCTCCAAGCGGCGGGCGTCCGCCTACTTCACCTTCCGCCGAGGCAAGGTGCTCACCGAGATCGCGAGCAAACGGCTCTCCGCCATCCGGGAATTCACCAAATTCGGCTCCGGCTTCCGCATCGCGCTGCGCGACCTCGAAATCCGCGGCGCGGGGAGCATCCTCGGAGAGCGGCAGCACGGACATATGGAGGCGGTCGGTTATGACATGTACCTGCGCCTGCTCTCCGACGCGGTGAGTGAAAAGCAGGGCGTCAAACCGCCCACCAAGGTGGAGGAATGCCTCATCGATCTGCCGATGGAGGCGCACATACCCGAGGATTACATCGAAAACCTCGCCCAGCGGCTCGACATCTACCGCAAGATTGCGAGCCTCGAAAGCCATGAGCAGAGCCTCGAGCTCATCGACGAACTCATTGACCGGTTCGGGGACCCGCCAAAATCAGTGCAGGGGCTCATTGACATCGCCCTGCTGCGCGCCGCAGCCGCGAAGCTCGGGTTCACCGAAATCAGCCAAAAAGGGGTGGTCATGCTCTTTTTCCCCAAAAACCTCGACATGGAGGTGGCGAGCCGTCTCGCCGCCCACCTCAAGGGTCGGGTGATGGTCAACGCGGGGCAGAAGCCGCACATTGCGGTGAAAATGAAAGGGGCAAAGCCGCTCGACGTCATCCGCGAGGTTCTTTTTGTCTCCAATCCCTCCTAAAATCAGTGGAAATCCTCCAAGAAGGACTGGACATTTTAGACAGTTTATTGTATAATATTTAAGTGTTTTACATTTTGTGCTTTATATAATAAAATACCGTTCAATATTGGAGGAAACCAAACATGTCATTGTTCAAAAAAATTGTGGCTGGCATCACTGTCGCCGCACTGACCGTTTCGCTCACTGCGTGCGGCGGAGACACCTCTTGGGCTTATAAGGACGACAACGCCACCGTTACGTCCGGCCTCTACCTCTACTATCTGACCCAGGCGACCAGCCAGGCAGAATCCCAGGTCGAATTGCAGGACAAAGAAACTGTGTTCACCAAGGGCAAAGAAATCGATGGAAAATCCACCACCGACTGGATCAAGGAAGAAACCGAAAAGGCCTGCAAGCAGTACCTCGCAGTTGAGGCGAAGTTCAAAGAACTCGGCCTTGAGCTCACCGACGAAGACCAGGAGACGATTGACCAGCAGGTCGACTACTACTATCCTTCGTTCGACCAGTACTACATGTTCAGCGCCCGCGGCATCGGGGAGTCGTCCTACCGCCTTTCGGTTGAGAACAACATCAAATACAGCAAGCTGTTTGAAAAATACTACAAAGCCGGCGGCATCGAAGAGGTTCCGGAATCTGAGATGAAGACCTTCTTCCAGGACAATTACGCCAAGGTCAAGGTCATCACCCTGAGCAAGACCAGTTCCTCCACCAACCAGGCGCTGAGCGAAGAGGAAATCACCGCGCTCAAAGAGACGGCGGACGGCTATGTCAAGAGGATCAACGAGGGCGAGTCGATCGACACGGTTTATGCCGAGTACAAAGCGTCCACCTCCACCGACTCCTCGGATACAAGCTCCAGTTCGAGCAACAACGAGCTCAATTACAGCTTTTACTACAAAGAGGGGACCAACATGGCGGAGGCTGTGAAAACCGCAGTGTTTGAGACTGCTGAGATCGGTGGGCCCGCAATCACCTTTGAAGATGACAATGCGGTCTACGTGCTTCAGAAATATGACCACATGGCGGATTCGGCCGACTTCACCAAATACACCGACTCGGTGCTCCAGTACATGCGCTCGGATGATTTTGAAGCAAAGGTGGAGGAATGGACTGGTGCGATTCAAAGCCAGACCAATTCGAGCACACTCAGCAAATACACCGCCAAAAAGCTCAACGACAAGGTAGAGAAGGCAAAGAAAAAAGCGGCGGCTTCCAGCTCGCTCGCGGCGGCATCGTAGCAGAAACAACAAGCCAGGGGATGGATCCATCCCCTGGCTTTTTTGCTGTGTTTTCCCCTCAGCAGCCTGTCGTTTTGAACGGGTAGGGCCCACTGATTGACTCGAATTGCCCACAAAAAAGGTGGATGGCACTTGAGCGAGCCCTTTCGGCAGATGCATGAGCATTCCCTCTAGCATGCGTTTGGCACAAGATGTCCCCCGGTAAAGACATCCAGGAGATTTAGGGTAGATACTACTGCTTTTGGAATCCCCGCTCCAGTTACCCATAGGGTACAGTGGATTGAAATTTTTGACCGACTTTTTTGTTGCCCCTTGTCATTCATCGGCATCCACAAGGATGCCGTGGATTGAAATCTATGAGGCCTCAGCCGTCGCTCCCCATATGGGGATGGAAACTTTTTCTCCGGCTGTTTCCACCTTCTCGGCTGCAATCTCAATATACACCCGTTAGGGGACGGAAATTTGTTAAAACCGTCTGTGATGCTGGGCCATGCTGATCACAATACACCCCCGTAAGGAGACGGCAACCTCTGATGTGCTGCCAAAAGCACCGCCTGAATCGGTCTCAATACACACCCGTAACGAGATGGTAACTTCGCTGGCGCGTTCAGCACGATGCCTGCACTTTATCTCAATACACACCCACAAGGGTGTGCACGCAGACAATTGCTGTGGATTCCAACGCACAAAAGGGCCGCACAGCTTCACTCGGCTGCGCGGCCCCTTTTTGAGAAAGTTTCCATCGTGTTCTATTTGATCACCGACATCGGGTCAATCCATTTGTCATCTTTCTTGAGTCCAAAGTGGAGGTGGGGCGCCTCGGCGATTTCGAGCTGGTTGGTCTCGCCGATTGAGCCGATGACATCGCCCACTGCGATCTTCTGGTCCACTTTGACCTGCACTGTTTCGTTGAGTCCATAGTAGTGCCCGACATAGCCGTTGCCGTGGTCAATGAGAATGCACACGCCCCACATCGGATCGGTTTTAATCTCCTTGACCGTGCCATCACAGGCGGACTTGACCGGGGTGCCCGCGTCGCCCTTGATGTCAACACCGTCATGGGTGCGCCAGTCACCCATGGTCTCCGACTTCACCAATTCCCCATTGGAGAACCCTTTGGTGATATCCGCATTGACCGGCAGTGCAAAGACGCTTTCCTTTGCTGCGGTTGGCTCCGCTTCTTTAGAGGAAGCGGGCTCGGACGAAGCGGGTTTGCTGCTCGCCTCACTCGAGGGGGTTTTAGGCACGTCGCTCTGGGTGTTGTTGACGTCCTCCGTCTCGTCGGGATAACCCCACTGGTTGATGCTGCTGCTCGGCAGTTGGAGCGTCTGGCCCTTGAGGTCGCCAACGGTGCGGTCAATCGCAACAAAGGTGGCCGCGCCCACTGCAACAAGGCTCAGTGCTAATGCTATATAAAATCCTCTGCCGGACGTTCTTGATTTTCCAAACTTTAATTTTCTCATATTCATCCTCCGTTATCATTCTTGCTGGAAAGATCCTGATTGTATCCTTATTATGAAACATTTGCCGGGGATTTATTCAACTGACAACGCTATTTTTCACAGCAATTTCAAATTTGTCAAAAAATTTGTTTCAAATTTAACGAAACCATTGACGGGACACGCCCCATAGGGCTATAATAAAAGATAATGTACGTTTATTCGCCCCGGGTGGCCGCGAAACCTCTGCCGCCCCCGGGGCTCACGACAACAATTTATTGGAGGAATAACAATGAGCAGAGTTTACAATTTCAGCGCGGGACCATCGATGCTTCCTGAATGGGTGCTTCAAAAAGCGGCGGGCGAACTGCTTGAATACGGAACAAGCGGCCAGTCGGTGATGGAGATGTCCCACCGTTCGAAAGAATATCAGGCGGTGTTCGACTCGTGCGAATCGCTGCTGCGCGAAGTGATGAACATCCCCAACAACTACAAGGTTCTCTTCCTGCAGGGCGGCGCATCCTCTCAGTTCGCCATGATCCCTCTGAATCTGATGAATAAATCCGGCAAAGCCGACTATGTGACCACTGGTCAGTGGTCCAAAAAGGCGATGGCCGAGGCAAAGCGGTACGGCACGGTCAACGAGGTGGCCTCGAGTGCTGACAAGACCTTTTCCTACATTCCCAAGCTCGACAAATCGATGTTTGACCCGCAGGCTGACTACGTTCACATCACCCTCAACAACACGATTTACGGCACCAAATACAGCGAGCTGCCCGATACCGGCGATGTGCCGCTCGTCGCGGACATCAGCTCCTGCGTTCTCTCCGAGCCGCTCGATGTGAGTAAATTCGGCCTTCTCTACGCGGGCGCGCAGAAAAATATGGGGCCTGCCGGCTTGACCGTGGTCATCATCCGGGAAGATCTCATCGGCAACGCACGGGACATCACCCCGGTAATGTTCAACTACCAGACTCACGCCGACAACGGCTCGATGTACAACACCCCGCCGACCTACGCGATCTATATCTGCGGCCTTGTCCTCGAGTGGATCAAAACCCAAATCGGCGGACTGGAAAAAATGAAGGAAATCAACGTCAAAAAAGCCGGCCTTCTCTATGATTTCCTCGACAACTCCGCGTTATTCAAAGGCACTGTCGAAAAGGATTCCCGCTCCCTCATGAACATTCCGTTTGTCACCGGCAACGAGGAGCTCGACAAAAAGTTTGTCGCCGAGTCCAAGGCCGCTGGCTTTGTCAACCTCAAGGGCCACCGCTCGGTCGGCGGCATGCGCGCTTCGATTTACAACGCAATGCCGATGGAAGGCGTGGAAAAGCTCGTTGAATTCATGAAAAAATTTGAGGCCGAAAACCTCTAATCAATAGGAGAGTGCGTTATGTACAACATCAAAACCTTAAACAAGATTTCCCCTGTGGGCCTGGACAAATTTGCATCCGAAAACTACAACTGCGGCGACGACGTGCAGTTCCCCGACGCGATCATGGTCCGTTCCGCTTCGATGCACGAATACGAGTTTGAAAAATCCCTCAAATGCATCGCGCGGGCCGGCGCGGGCGTCAACAACATTCCGCTCGACAAATGCGCCGAGCAGGGCATTGTGGTGTTCAACACCCCGGGCGCGAATGCGAACGCCGTCAAAGAGCTGGTAATCCTGAGCATGCTGCTGTCTTCCCGTAAGATCACCAGCGCAATGGAGTGGGTCAAAACTCTCAAGGGCAACGGCGATCAGGTGGGCAAACTGTGTGAAAAGGGCAAGTCCCAGTTCGTCGGCCCCGAGATCAAGGGCAAGCGCCTCGGCGTGGTCGGCCTCGGCGCGATCGGCGTCATGGTCTGCAACGCGGCGGTGGACCTCGGCATGAAGGTCTACGGCTACGACCCCTACGTCTCGATCGACAACGCCTGGAACCTCTCCCAGTCGGTCCAGCACGCAAAGACCCTCAAGGAGATTTATGAAAACTGTGACTACATCACCCTGCACGTTCCCGCAACCCCCGAGACCAAAGGGATGATCAACTCGGAAAGCATTGCGATGATGAAATCCAATGTCCGTATCATCAACCTCGCCCGCGGCGAACTGGTGGTGGAAAACGACATCGTGGAAGCGCTCGAGCAAAACCGCATGAGCGTCTATGTCGCCGACTTCTGCACCGACAACCTCATTGGACGTCCAGGCGTCATCCTCTTCCCCCACCTCGGCGCATCCACTCCGGAATCGGAGGATAACTGTGCAAAGATGGCGGCAAAAGAGCTCATCGATTACCTCGAAAACGGCAACATTGTCAACTCGGTCAACATGCCCTGCGCGTCGATGCCGCGCAGCGGCGACACCCGCATCTGCATCATCCACCGCAACGAAAAGAGCATGCTCTCGCAGATTTCGGGCATCATCTCGGACTGCGGCCTCAACATTGAAAACATGATGAACAAATCCCGCGGAGGCTACGCCTACACCATCCTCGACGTAGACGGAAACGGAAACGTTGCCGAGCCTAAGCTCAGCGAACTCGAGGGAACCATCAACGTGCGCACCATCAAATAAATTCAGCTGAACAAGCTGGGGGTACTGTCAAGATGCCCCCAGCTTTTTTATCGATTTCCACTGATGCGGCCATGAGGTCCATAAGCGGCAGAAATACAGAGACGCAAAACAAGCAGTGTATAAACGACATATGATTTCAGCAGTGACGGCTCAAACTTCCAGCAGCACGGGTATGGGAAAACGAAACGGCCCGTCCTGCCGAAGAGCAAAGAGCTTGCTGCGGCAACCTCTGCATGGACTATTCCCCAACAGTTCAGCTACGTATTAAATCGATATCCCCTTGCTTGGTTCTTTGGGTGACAACCTAAAAGCGGGCGGAAGCACTTGCTGCTTCCGCCCGCTTTCTCTGTCTTTCCCAAATTCAATTGCTCTTATTATTTGAATCACAGAGCCTTCTGTTCCCCAAAAATCAGCTGCACCGTATTGCCCAAAGACAGATAAGAGCAATGAGACGGACTCAAGGGAAATCCCCCTTACTTTTTACGTAGTTTCAGCACCAAGTTCCGTTGTTCTCCGATTTCCTGAAAGAGCCGAACTGCTCTCGCTGCCTTTTCCTTCACAGATTGCCCGGGCTGTGTTTCGCTTTCAATTTGCGCTAGGACACGCTCAACATCCTCAAGCTCCAGCAGATTCACCGCAAGACAGAAAAAACCTTTGCGGCGCCCATCATTGTAATCGGCCAGCAGCGTTTCCAGCATGGAGATCTTTTGATCGAGTTCACCCCTGTAGGCGTCTATCCCCAATGCCTTTGCCCTTTCCAGATCATCAAATCGCTTTAAGTGGGTGATAAAGGAATCCGTCCGGTCGGCTCCTTCATACTTTTTGCAGGGGTATTGCTCACATTCATAGCAGTACTCCAGTCCCTTTCTCTGGCTGCAGGATAGCACGCCACAGGTGGGGTGTTTTAATAAAAACTCTTTTCCGCAACAGCCGGGGCATTTGGATGCACCGTTCATCTGATAGCGGGGGCACAACCCACAGTTCAACCCACACGCGGAAAACAAAGGGTAGTTTCTCTGTTTATATTCCATATCACTCTTCCTCTTTTTTCAAAACATTGTCAGGTCGTCAATGTTTACAAATCGCTTGCCCCTTTTCTTGCAGCAATGGGCAGCTGATTTTTCAGATACTTCGCATACACTGTCTTTTGAAAAATTCCATCAGTATATGTGCACTGGCAACCAGCACACCACCATTCTGATAAACTTTCAATAAAGTCATTATAGCACACCTCAAGAATATTTCCACTCCACTTTTGCAACGTGATGTGTTTTTGAAGAGAAAAGGGACGAGCGGCAGAGATGTGTAGGTGACGTGTGTCCAGATACAACCCGCCCTTGCAACAGTGAAGGGGCTGGAGTGAAATCATAAGGGAAATCGCCCATGCTGCGGTGCAATGTGCAAACGCGGAGGTTGTCCAAAACAGTTCGATCAGGCTATGGGAGCTGACCGTGCACAGAAACTGCAAAAAAGAGAGGAACCGCAATCCGATCGGCGTCCCTCTCTTTTTTCATGTATTCAGGTCATCATCGGCTGGAGCTGCTTTCCTTTCAGCGCGTACTCCATGGCCTCAAGGGTCAGATCCACATCCGCGACCATGCTCCTCGGCTTGTTGTCGCAGTCGTCCTGGCCCATAGGTACAAAATAAATATTGCGGTAATTCATCAGCATGCCGATGTTTTTTGCCGCCGCGCCGAGCGCATCGTTTGTGGATACCGCGATCAGCACTGGCCGCGCGTTGCGCAGATGGGACTTCGCTGCCATTGTGACAGGGGTGTCGGTGATTCCGCAGGCCATTTTGGCGAGGGTGTTGCCGGTACACGGCTCAATAATCAAAATATCCAGAAGCTTCTTGGGCCCAATGGGCTCCACCTCCTGGATGGTGTTGAGGATCTTTCTGCCGCAGATTTCCTCGATTTCTGCTGTGATGTCCCTTGCCTTGCCAAACCGGGTGTCGGTCGAAAATGCTGTCTCTGACATGATGGGAATTAAATTTACGCCGGCTTCTCTCAGCCTGCGCATTTGTGGGAGCATTTTTGAAAACGTGCAAAAAGAACCGCAGACGGCAAACCCGGCTGTTATCTCTTCCATGCATTACCCCTCCTTGACGATGTTCAGGATGGTATCGCTGATGATCTCTCCTGCGGTCACGGGGGCTACCTTGGCGGGCAGGGAAAGCGCCCGGATGACCGAAATGCCGGCCTCCTGAGCCTCCTTGCAATCAACGCCGCCCGGATTGGACGCAAGATCGATAAACACAGTCTGGGGGCCGAGGGCTTGAAGTTCCCTCTTGTGGAACACAGCGGTCGGCACCGTGTTGAACACCACGTCAAAGCCGCCGTCCCCACTGCTTAAATCCTCATACGAAATACAACGAATCCCCGCGGCCTGCAGCCACGCTTCGTCCGATTTGCTGCGCACACACACTGTCACATCGCTGCCAAACCCGGTGAGCAGCTTTGCCACTAGTTTGCCTATCCGCCCATACCCGGTGATGAGGCAGCGCGCGCTGTTGAGAGTGATCCCGAGATGCTCCATCGCAATCGCAACCGCACCCTCCGCGGTGGGAATTGCGTTGCGGACCGCAAGCTCCTCCCGTTCAAAATAGTCGTAGCTGGTCAGCTTCTCAAAACCCTTGACAGAGCGCACAGCTTCGGTCAGCATCCCGCCAAAAACGACCTGATCCGGGCGAATCATCTGGATGATTTCGGCGAGCGGCATCGGCGTTTTGGCAAACGGCGCAGCAATGGTTTTGTTGTCCCGGGTCACAGGCAGGGGAAGGATGACTGCGTCGGCAGTTTCCATCGCGTCTGCCGCTGAGTGGCAGAGCTGGACAGAATCGGGGATCAGCTGCGCCCCTTCAAATCCGACAGCGGTCAACAGGAAACCCTTTCCCGCAAGGCTGCGCATCATTGAAATCTGACGCTGGTCGCCACCGATCACGGCGAAAGACTGGTATTTCAGCATGCAAAAACCCCCATAGAAAATGTTCTTTTTTATACTATGAATTACCCAAAAGGGATGTGCTTGTTTCAAACAGGGAATCCCAGTCCACCCTGCTGAAGGAAGACCAGAAGCTTCCAGCTGCCAAAGGGCGGCGTCCCCTCTTTCACAGTATCTTTTCCCCGCCTGCGGCTGCCATACGTTTTTTTCAAGGTGTACCAGCCCGCCTTTTGAATCAATTTTCGCATTCAGCAATCTGCCCAGGCATTCCCGGCATTTCTCCAGTTCTTCTACAGGGCGAGCCAAACGCCCCATCACGCGCGCCTTCTGCAGCCGCGCTGTCTCTCTGCGCACGGGACTGCGTCCTGTTTATGCGATGGACTCAACGCAGACAAAGAGAGCTGACGGGATCTCATTGCTGGAAGGCGAACTAGAAAAAAGGAACCCACCTGGACAGATCGGTGAGTTCCTTTGCATATGCCGGATGTCGAAGGGGCCTTTGCTCTAACGGTGTTTTCTGTTGTGCCGCAGCATGACCGCCCAAGCTGCTATCATCAGGAGCAGCCCAACTACAAGGCTAAACTCGAGCGAAAACTGCGCTGTTTGCTGGGTTTCCAACACATACCAGCTCAGCAAGCAAGCGGCTGTCATACAGATAATAGAGAGTATTTGCAGGACGGCCCACTTTTTTTTCACATAAAAGTAACAGGCAGCTTCGCTGAGCAGAAATGCTGAGACAAAGAGCAGCGTCGCTCCCCTCCAAAGAAGGTTTCCCTGCAATAGGGAGGAAAAACTGAGTATCCCGTAAAGCCGTCTATTCAGACGCAGTGCAGGACAAAAGATCAGCAGCAAAAGCCCCACTGTATTGCAGCCCACCGCCAGGGTGACAGCGGGATGGAGCCGATCCCCAGTGAGACGGGAGAGAATACGGAAAAGCGGATCAGCAAGACGTTTTTGCTTACCTTTGGCTGGCGCGGGGATATAGATGGGATAGCGTTCTGCCTGATTCATATAGAATTCTCCTCCTACCGTCGCCTGGTCGTTTTAAAAAGTCACAACAAAGTCATACCTTTCCTAAATTATACCACATTTGATTCTCTAAGTCAACT
>CBCSOX010000029.1:0-20670 GCA_965141735.1 uncultured Oscillospiraceae bacterium
AGGGGCTGTGGGGGTGCTGAGGCGCTGCCTCAGACTCCGGTCAAGGAGCTTCTTGAAAGAAGCCCCTTGACAATCCCCAAGAACTTCAGATTGCACCCGCCTGGAGGTGGGTGCAATCTGAAGTTTTCGGGGGTTCTCAGGGGGGCTTTTTCAAAAGCCCCCCTGAGCAGGGTCTGGGACAGAGTCCCAGCATCAACCCCGCCCCAAGCTAACTGCTGTGGCTGACGAAGCGGGTGACGAGGCGTTCGAGGATGACCACCACTTCGTAGAGAACGGCTGCGACAACCGCCAGGATGATGACGCTCGCCATGACGAGGTCGAGTTTAAACACCTGCCCGCCGTAGACAATCAGGTAACCGAGCCCCGCCTTGGAGACGAGAAATTCGCCCGCGATGACGCCGACAAGGGAGAGCCCGATGTTGACTTTAAGCGAGTTAAAGAGGGTGTGCAGGTTGGAGGGAAAGACGATTTGGGTAAAA
The DNA here is from genome assembly GCA_965141735.1 of uncultured Oscillospiraceae bacterium. Classification (GTDB taxonomy): domain Bacteria; phylum Bacillota; class Clostridia; order Oscillospirales; family Ruminococcaceae; genus Massilioclostridium. The sequence goes on from CBCSOX010000029.1 coordinate 480, forward strand.
ATCTGGCGCTTGTTGGCGGAGAAGGTCTGCGCCATCCGCACCAATTGGGGGTTGGTGTTGCGAAAGCCGTTGAGCATTTCGAGCACAGTGACGATCAGGGAGATCGCGACTGCCATGAAAATAATTGCGCCGGTGCCTGCGCCGACCCAGATAATGATCACCGGGCCCAGAGCAATTTTCGGCAGCGAGTTGAGTACGACGAGAAACGGCTCGCTCACTTTGGAGAAAAAGTCGGACCACCACAGGAGGGTGGCGAGGATCAGCCCGATGACAACGCCGAGTCCAAAGCCCACAAGGGTTTCGTAGAGAGTGACCCCGAGGTGCTCGAGCAGCCCGTTGGAAGAAAGGTTTGTGAAGGTGCTCAGGATGCGGGAGGGGGAGCTCATGATAAAGCTATCGATGACCCCGATGTCGGCGAGGATTTCCCACAGGGCCACAAAGACCACAAGGATGGACAGCTGTGTGACTCGAATTGCGGTGCGGCGCTGTTTTTTTCGTTTTAAGTAGCCTTTGCGTTCGACCGAAATGGATTCATTCTTCACTCAGCTCACCCCAAATCATTCCAAAATAGTGGCTGAAACGCGGGTGGTTCCGCCGTTCCAGCGGCGCGAGCTCCTCGCCGAAGTCGAGCTCATGAACCGCCTTGATGACTCCGGGACGGGCGGTGAGCACAATGATCCGATCCGACATACTAATCGCTTCCGGGATGTCGTGGGTCACCATAATGGTTGTCTGGTGCTCCTTGCGCAGGATGCGCCGGACGTCATCGGTCACCTGTAGCCTTGTCTGGTAGTCGAGCGCGGAAAACGCCTCGTCGAGCAGCAACAGCTGCGGGCGGATGGCCAGGGTGCGGATGAGCGCCGCCCTCTGGCGCATGCCGCCCGAGAGCTGGGAGGGATATTTATCGCGAAACTCGCTCAATCCGTAGGTTTCGATCAAGCGGTCAACGTAAGAGAGGTTGTCGGAGGAGAGTTTTTTCTGGATTTTCAGACCCAGCAAAATATTATGAAAAATTGATTTCCAATCGAGAAGATTGTCATTTTGAAGCATATAGCCGATGCGCGAATCGATGCCGTGGATTTCATCGCCGCCCAGCAGGACGGTGCCGTATGTAGGCTTTTCGAGTCCGGCAATGATCGAGAGCAGAGTGGATTTTCCGCATCCGCTCGGACCAACAATACTGATAAATTCGCCCCGGCACACGGTGAAGCTCACTCCGTCGAGAGCCAGCACCTCGCCGTTCCCGGCTTGATATTTTTCAACGATGTCTTGCACTTTTAAAAATTCCTGCAATTCCATCACCTCAGTTTCTTGTCAACCCCCACACGGCCGGCCGATCGAATCAGCCGGCCTGCCGGGGTACTAATAGTTTATGAATCTGACTAAAAATGTGTGAGCGCCCCATTCCTTTTTCCCTCTCTCCTCCAATTGCTATTTACAAAGGGGTATACTATAATGTATTGTGGAATAGATTTTAGAGTTGAAACGATGAAAGGTGATTAGGATGCTGAGAAAAACAAAGATTATCTGCACATTAGGTCCGGCAACCGACGATCCAAACGTACTGCGTGAGCTGATGAAGGGCGGGATGAACGTCGCCCGCTTCAACTTCTCCCATCAGACCCACGAGGAACATAAAAAGAGATTTGACCAAATTGTAGCGATGCGGGAAGAGCTCGGCCTTCCGATTGCGACACTGCTCGACACCAAGGGCCCGGAAATCCGGCTGCACAAGATCAAGGGGGGCAAAGTCCTGCTCAAGGCGGGGCAGAACTTTACCCTTTATACCGAGGAGTGTCTCGGTGACGAAAACGGCGCCTCCATCACCTACGCGGGCCTGCCGAGCGACATCCAGGTGGGCACCTCGATTCTCATCGACGACGGTCTGGTCGCCCTCAAGGTCACCTCGTTTGACGCGCAGAAAATCGAGTGCACCGTGCTCAACGACGGCGCAATCTCGGATCGCAAGAGCCTCAACGTCCCCGATGTACACCTTTCGCTGCCCTACATCAGCGAAAAGGACGAGCAGGACATTGTGTTCGGCATCCAGACCGGCTTTGACTTCATCGCCGCCTCGTTTGTCCGTTCGGCCCAGGACATCATGGAGCTGCGCGCCATCCTCAACCAGCACAACTGCCACTGGATGAAGATCATTGCAAAGATCGAAAACCGTGACGGCGTCGACAACATCGACGAAATTATCCGGTTGGTGGACGGCGTCATGGTCGCCCGCGGCGACATGGGGGTGGAAATCCCGTTAGAGCAGCTCCCGGCCATTCAAAAGATGATCATTAAAAAGGCATATCTTGCAGGCAAGCAGGTGATCACCGCCACCCAGATGCTTGATTCGATGATGCAGAACCCCCGCCCAACCCGCGCCGAGGCGAGCGACGTCGCAAATGCGATCTACGACGGCACCAGCGCGATCATGCTTTCGGGCGAGACGGCGGCGGGGAAATGGCCGATTGAATCCCTTCAGACCATGGTCAAAATCGCCGAGCAGACCGAGCGCAACATCCATTACAAAAAGCGGTTTGCCGCTCGTGCGGCGGAGACCGACCAGGAGATCACCAACGTCACCAACGCGGTGTCCAAGGCAACGGTCACCACAGCGCACAACCTGCTCGCAACCGCGATCATCACGGTGACCAAGTCGGGCAACACCGCCAAGATGATCAGCAAATTCCGCCCCAACGTCCCGATCATCGGCGGCTCGACCGACCCGCGCGTCTATCGCCAGATGAATCTCTCGTGGGGAGTGTACCCGGTGATGCTGCAGGAAAAATCCACCACTGACGAGCTGTTCGACCACGTGGTGGACATGGCGGCCCAGGCGGGGTACCTGAACAGCGGAGACCTCGTCGTCATCACAGCGGGCGTGCCGCTCGGCATTTCGGGCACGACCAACCTCATTAAGGTGCACGTGGTGGGCAACATCCTGCTCGCTGGAACTGGAATTACCCACGGCAACATTTGCGCCAACCTCTGCGTGGCAAAGAACGAAGAGGAAGCCCGTCACAACTTCACCAAGGGGGACATCCTCGTCGTTCCCCAGACGAGCAACAGCATGATTGACTTAATCCGCGATTCCTCCGGCATCATCGCCGAGCAGGACGGCCTCAATTCCCACGCGGCGATTGCAGGGCTCACTCTCGACAAGCCGGTGATCATCGGCGCGCAGAACGCCACCACTATCCTCAAAAACGGCATCACCGTGCAGCTTGACGCAGAGCGCGGTATTGTCAGCAGTTCCGACCAGCACGCCATTTAACCGGCGGGGCATGGTTCCAGTTTGTAAATCAAAAAAACAGAGGATACTGTGCATTTCAGCACGGTATCCTCTGTTTTTTTGGCTGATAACCCTTGGCAGTGCTTCAAGTAAACGAGTGGAAAGGCCTTGGCAGCGCGAGAGCAGTGTGCGACTGGGCTGTTTCAAGAGTTGAGAGGGCTTGTTCAGGTTGGATGGGATCGGTCAACGAGGACCGTGCCTGTGGCTGGAACCTCTGTTTTGACGAAAGCAGATAGAATATAGCCTGACGCTGTGAGGGAAGAACTGTGCCCTGTAAAACTAGCCAGCTTCAATTCTGTTGGGTGTGCATAGGACGAAGGGTTGGAACAGGGGTCACCTGTGGGACAATTTGATCCGCTGTCCCACAGTGGCCTAATCGTCTCCTGAACGTTTTAAAAACAGCTGGTAGGGTTCGATGCCAAGGATAGAGCAGAGGCGGAACAGAATGTCGAGCGAGGGCGCTTTGTGAACATGCTCCGCCTCGATGTGGCTGATGTGGGTGCGGGAGATGTTTGCCTTGAGGGCGAGGCCTTCCTGCGTCAGATGGTTCTTTTTTCGGTAATAGGCGACATTCTCCCCGATGATTCTATAGTAATTCAAATAGTTTTCCATGAAAATTCTCCTTTCCTTACTATGCTAGCTCAAAATTAGCAGAAAATTGCTTGCTATTAGTTAGCAAATAGTGTAAAATAAGGCTGGAGGTGATGTTATGGATTGGTCACAAGAATTCTCCCACTGCTTTCTTCAGATGGAACAACAGCTCGGTGTAGAGGGCATAAATCGCTTTCTTGCCTCTCCCTATGCCAAACTCTACCGTTTTCATTTCGGATTTGGCATCTGGGTGCGCAATTGTCTGCTCACTGAGGGCAGTCCGCTGCTGTGCTTTTTTGAGGCCGGCGGGGTAGAGGAGAAGGATGAAATGTCCGATCTATTGCTCAAACTGTTTTATTTGTATCAAAAAAACAGAGCGAGCCGTTGAACAAGGCAGATTGTGATATAGAATCTATTAGAAAAAGACAAAGTTCTCTCTTGACATTATCTAAGAATTGTATTACTATAAAAAATACAGAGAGTGCCGGATTTTGGGGGATAATTTGGTACAATAGCACAATTGGAATCGTATCAGACCCAATGCTCGGGACTGTCAGAAGAAGCAAAAATTCTTAGGGAAAGAAGAGATGAACAAAATGAAAAAAATGCGCAAACTGATCGCAATGGCGACCTGTGTCGCCATGCTATCGACCATGTTTGTGACAGGGGGCTCCCTGCCTGTTGCTGCGGCAATGTCGCAGACAGCCATTGCCAACCCTGAAACAGAGTACATGGAAAATCCCATCGGCATCGACGTGGCGAATCCCCGGTTCAGCTGGAACATGGATTCCAACCTGATCGGACAGGGCCAGCAGGCCTACCGCATCCTCGTGCACCAGGACACAGTGGATGGCAAAACAGTGTGGGACAGCGGAGAGGTGGCAAGTGACGCCTCAGTCGGCATCCAGTATGCGGGCGACCCGCTCGAGGCGTCCACCCGCTACTACTGGACCGTCACTGTCACAGATTTAAGCGGCGGCAAGTCGACCTCTGAGCCCTCGTTCTTTGAGACCGGCCTCATGACCGACAGCCAGAACGACTGGAACGGCGCCGAGTGGATCGGCACCCCCCAGACATCCACCAACACAGCGGCGGTCACCCAGTACGTCATCAACTACGACGTCACCATCCCCGAGGGGCAGACTAAGAGCGGCTTTGCCTTCGCGGCGCGCGACCAGAGAAACTACCAGCACTTAGAAATCAATCTGGAGGGAACTCCCCGCCTGACGGTGCACGAAGTCTTTAACGGCGAGGCGAAGAACAACACCATTGATGTGGACCTCTCCGCAGTACTCACCGAGGACAAGCTCCACGCGGCAAACAGCGTGCAGATCGCGGTCTCCAAGCCGAACGGGAGCAACAACTACATCACCATCAAAATCAACGGCGAGGTGGTTGTGGACAACCAGAACAAAAAACTCCCCTCCGACCCCTCCAACTCCCCCCGAAAAAACTGCCTCAACCAATTCGGTTTTGTGCAAGAGGGGAGCACTGCGGTGTACGACAACCTGTCGGTCAAGGCGGTCACCTTTAAGACCAACAGCCAGACCAACTCGAGCGAATACACCAAGGAAATCCCGCTGATCAGCGACGACTTTTCGGATGCGGGAAGCCTGCTCTCGACCTGTGGCGAGGTTGTGGACGGCCAGCTGGTGGTGAGCGATGCGTTTGAACTGCGCAACGCCAACCCCTCCCCCACCCTGCGTGACACCTTTACAGTGGAGGACCTCGGCGACATTGCGAGCGCCCGGCTGTACGCGTCGGCCCGCGGCATCTACAAGGCGTCGATCAACGGCCAGCCGGTGTCGGAAAACTACTTTGACCCCGGTTTCACCGAGTTTGCGGTGAGAATCCAGTACCAGACCTTTGACGTCACCGACAAGCTCGTCGAGGGTGAAAACGCCATCGGTGCGATCCTCGGCAAGGGCTGGTACAACGGCTACTGCGGCTACAGCGGACCGAATAAGCACGGAGAGGAAAACTCCTTCCTCGCCATGCTGCGCGTCGAGTACAAGGACGGCAGTTCCGCCATCCTCACCAAGACGGACGACAGCTGGAAATACACCGACCGCGGCCCGTTTGTGGACACCGATTTTCTCGACGGCGAGGTCTACGACGCCCGCCTCGAAATGCCGGGCTGGGACACCGTCAACTGCGACGACAGCAGCTGGCAGAACGCCGGCATCAAGGCGCGTCCCGCTGAGTCGGTCAAGCCCAAAAACGGAAACACTTCCTATGCGACGGGCGAGCGCCTCGACTTTAAGCTGAGCGCGCAGATCGGCCCCTCCGCCAAGATCGTGCAGGAGCTCCCCGCTCTTTCGGTAAAAGAAACTTCCCCCGGCGTCTGGGCCTACGACCTCGGCCAGAACATGGTCGGCGTGCCGCGGATCACCGTCAAGGGCGAAGCGGGCGAGCAGATGCAGGTCCGCTTTGGTGAAATGTCCTACAAGGACGGCACCGTTTACAACGAAAACTACCGCACCGCTTACAACACCGAGGTGTACACCCTCAAGGGAGATCCGGACGGGGAGACCTACACCCCGACCTTCACCTACACCGGGTTCCGCTACATCGAGATCACCGGCGTGGAAAACCCGCCCGCACTTGAGGATGTCACCGGCCTGGTCATCTGCAACATCGACGAGGTCAGCGGCGACTTCATGTGCTCGGACGAGCTCATCAACCAGCTCCAGAGCAACATCCAGTGGGGCCAGCGCGGCAACTACCTGATGGTTCCGACCGACTGCCCGCAGAGAAACGAGAGAATGGGCTGGACGGGCGACGCTCAGGTGTTCTCCGGCACAGCGGCCTACAACATGGACGTCATGGCATTCCTGAACAAATGGCTCCAGGATATGCGTGACAGCCAGCTCTACTACAACCGCGACGGCGCGGTTCCGGACACCGTCCCGCTCGGCGGCGACAACCGCGGCTCCGCCTACGGCTGCTCCGGCTGGGCAGACGCGGGCGTGATGGTTCCCTGGTCGCTTTACCTCGCCTACGGCGACAAGCAGATTCTCGAGGACTGCTACGACATCATGGCGGACTATGTCGCCTATCAGGACAACCCGAAATACCGCCAGGCGGGAACTAAGACCGACCTGCCCTACCTCGTCATCCAGCAGCGCCGCGGCGATCACCTGACCTTTGACGAGACGACACCTTTTGTGCTCACCGGCACCGCCTACGCGGCGCACGTCGCCGACCTGATGACCCGAGTTGCGACCATTCTCGGCAAGGAGGACGATGCGGCGAAATACGCCGAGCGGTTTGAAAACGTGAAGAGAGCGTTCCAGGAAGAATATGTCCAGGAGGACGGCTCGATTGCCTACATGGGCGAGATGAGCAAATCCAATAAAGACATCAACGGCAACGTCATCAAAAACACCTACTACTCCAACGGCCTGGTCACCGACGAGCCGGCAAATACCGGTCTGCGGGTGGACAACGGCGAGCTCGTTGTCCCGGCAAACAGCGGCTTCCTGTTCGAGAAGCAGTCGTTCAGCGGCGACTACACCATTGAAGTCACCACCACGGTGCAGAGCAAATCGTTCGGCATCATGTTCGGCTCGGGAGACCCCAATTCCTCCAGCAAACGCCCGGCCATGTGGCAGTTTACCTTTGACGGCGCCAACGGCATCAAGACCCATATGCCCGGCAACTGGGGCACCCGCCCGATCTACAACGACGACAGCATCAAGCTGAACACCCCGCTCACCATGAAAATCGAAGTGGTTGGAAACACCGTCAACTCCTATGCCAACGGCAAGCTGCTCAACACCTGCACTCTGCCCGACGGCTACTCCACCACTGGACCGGTCGGCTTCCGCTCGGTGGAAGGGGAAAATTTCAAAGTGGATTCCCTCAAAGTGACCCAGAATGGCGCGACTGTGTTTGAGGACAACTTCGACTCGATGGACTACGACAAGTGGAATTACCCCGCTCCCCCCGAGCCGTCTGAGCCGTATGAGAACCCGAACCACCCGAGCCAGACTTCCTATGCGGTGGCAATCGACTTCGGCCTCATCCCGGAGGAGAACCTCGACACTGCGGCAAACTACTTTAAACAGGCGATTGACGAGCGGGACGGCCACCTTTCAGTCGGCTTCCTCGGCATCGCCCACCTCAACCCGGCGCTGACCAAGACCGGTCAGGACGACGTCGCCTACTCGCTGCTCGAGCAGAAGAGCAACCCGAGCTGGCTCTACTCCGTCCTCCAGGGCGCAACCACCATCTGGGAGCGCTGGAACTCCTACATTGCCGAGACCGACACCTTCGGCGACGTGAGCATGAACTCGTTTAACCACTACTCCTACGGCGCGATCGGCGAGTGGATGTATGGGCGCATCCTCGGCATCAACATCGACGAGGCGCAGCCGGGCTACAAGCATATTGTGCTCGATCCCATGCCGGGCGGAACCCTGAATACCGCGAGCGGCTACCACGATTCGATGTACGGCACCATCACCAGCGGTTGGGCGAAAAACGACGCGGGCGAGCTCGTGAGCTACAGCGTGGAGATCCCCGCCAACACCACCGCGACCCTCTACCTGCCACTCGACGCGTCCGGCGTCAACGAGGTGCAGGGCGTGACCTATGTCGGCACAGCACAGCGCTACGGTAAAACGGTGGCGCAGTTTGAACTCAAATCCGGCGGTTATGACTTTACCGTTGAAAATGGACAGCTTGTCGCCGCACTCGGCAAGGGCTATGTGACCGCTGAGCAGGGCGTCAACAAGACGATCCTCCAAAAGGTCATCGAATACGCACAGCAGCAGGATACCTCCAACCTCATCCCCACTGTGGAGGCAAACTTCAACGCAGCGCTGCAAAACGCGGTGCGTGTCAACGCGGACCCGGCTGCCAGCCAGTCTGAAGTCGACACCGCGTGGGCAGAGCTTATGAACCAAATCCACTTTCTCGGCTTTGTCAAGGGCGACAAGGAAGCGCTCGCCCTCCTCGTGGAATCCTGCCAGGCTCTCGACCTGAGCCAGTATGAGTCCGGACAGGCAAAAGACGCCTTTGTCGCCGCACTCGCGGCCGCAGAAGCAGTTCTCGCAGACGGGGACGCAATGCAGGGCGAGATCGACGAGGCGCATGAAACCCTCCAAAATGCGCTCAACGCCCTTGTCAAAATTGACAAGTCACAACTCAACAAAGTGATTGAAGAGGCGAATAAAATCGACCTCACCAAGATGGTCGACAACGGCCAGGCGGAATTCACGGCGGCTCTCGAAAAAGCGGTTGCCGTTTCGGGTCAGGAAGAAGTGACCCAGGCAGAAATCAACAACGCCTGCCAGGCTTTGATCGATGCTATGCTCGCCTTGCGCTACAAGGCGGACAAGTCGGTCCTCGAACAGACGCTTGCGAGCACAGCAGGCATTGATCCTTCGCTTTACACAGCGGAATCGGTGGATGCATACAACGCCGCCCGCGCAGAGGCGGAAGCAGTTCTCAAAGACAATTCCCTCAGCGAAGATGATCAGGCAGCTGTCAATGCGGCGGCTGACAAGCTTCAAAAGGCATACGACGCACTCACCTCGGTTGGCACCACTGTGCAGGGCGATTTTACTGTCAGCACTGCAAACAGCGCGCCCAAGACGGGTGAAGCAGTGCCGTTCGCTGCGGCAGCCCTCCTCCTGCTCTCGATGGCAGGCGCAGTGGCGCTCAAAAAACGCAGCAGATAAAACCCTCTTACAAAGAAATAGCCCTCAGCGCATTTTGCGCTGAGGGCTATTTCTTTGTCGTATTCACAGAGTATTTTAAGGGAAGAAAAATGTATTCCCCCAAGAAATCTGTCTTTTGCCAAGCAAGCTAAAAAAGAGGGCAAATTATGAAAGCATGGAACTTTTTCCTGCCAGGCCGACTTGAGTCGATGGAAAGGGTTCAGTCAGGGGGATTTTGATTGCAGAGAAACACTGCTGCAGGGACTGAGCTTTGCCAATACAGGCAGAAAAGACCGGTTCAATCGAGTGAAACCTCTTTATAGCGGCGTTTCCAAGAAAAGTTTTTGATGAGCTGGCTGTGCTTGCAGCCCCAATTGAGAATGACTCAAAATGAAGAGCAGCTTGATCACAGCCACAGTTGCAGTGTGAGACGGCCTCCTGTTTTTTCTTTCCCTTGCAAACGAGCATTGCGTCTATCGAATTAAATTTCGATGCATCCCTGAATGGGACAAAAAGCGGGACAACCGCCTGTTTTTACATATTTTACTACTCTGGTTGGTTACAATAAAAGGTATACTAAGGAAGGGAAGTAAAAATATGAAAGTGATGAAATGTGTACTCGCTGCAATGCTGACAATCACCCTTTGTTCCTGCCGAATTTCCCCTTATACCCTGGCCAACAAGCAGACAGACGGTGTTTCGCAGCAAATTACCCTCACCGTTGTACTGCATGAGGGTGAGGACCAGTTTATAGAGGCCGCCCTCCAAGCCTATCGGGGGAGCCATCCATCCGTTCAGACTGAACTCGTCCGCCTCCCCAATGATCAGTCTTATAACTCCGAAGTGCTGTCCAAACAGCATTCCGACCAGCCACCCACCGCCTTTGTGATCGATGGGGAACGCGATCTCAAGCTCTGGCAGGATGATGCGGTGCTGCTCCCATTTGATTGGCTGGACAACGCACCGGATGCGCTCACTGACCCAGTCAGGCTAAATGGCGGCCTGCGCGCCCTTCCGGTCGATCTCGTCGGTTATGGTGTACTCTACAATTCCGAGCTGCTCTCCAGCCTGGAAATCGACAGCTCCTCTCTCAACACCTGGGAAGGGTTGCAGCAGGTGGTGCAGGCGCTCAACGATCACGCCGCACAGCCGGACAGCAAGCTCAAAACCGCCTTCTGTCCAGCTGCGGATTTCGCCCCGTTTGTACCAGTGGGGGAGAACCGGACAACCCTCCAGCTCAGGTCGCTGTCCGGGCTGCAGGGTGTCTTGGGGCTGCTGCCTACACCCGAGGTTGAGGATACGGCGCAGCTCCTGGCTTCCGGGGAGGCCGCTCTAGCTGTTGGGAACACCGAACTGCTGCGGGATGTCCGGGAGATCAGTGCAGACCGTGCGAATGCCCTGCGCATCGCCCCGCTCCCGCTGGACGGGCAGGAGGCTCACTCGATCACAGTGGGGTGCAGCTACCTTGTGGTCAGCAGGACTGCGGGACAAGCAGAGCAAAATGCAATGTTTGATTTTCTCAATTGGCTGTACAGCTCCCCTGAGGGCCAGGAGGTTCTCACCTCCTATGGGGTGGTTTCCCCCTATTCAGATACCTCGAGCTCTGCGCTTCAGAGCTCGCTTTACAGCTACATTCGCACCGAACGGGTATCCTACTCAGCCAAAGGCAGTTTCCCTTCGGGCTGGGCAGGGGAATGCGATGCCGCGCTCCGGCAGTACCGCTCCGGTGCACTGGGCTGGGAGGATACTATTGGATTAATTGAGGATAATTGGGATAAAAAGGTGCGGGATTAACAGCTTGTTCAGAGTTATCCAGCTGCGCAGTCGATATTTTTACACTTTTTTCATCAAATAGCCGTTTGAATCATGTACAATAAAATCTATACAGGATGGAATGTACTACTGCTTTTGAAAACGGGAAGTGATTACTGTTTGTTTGGCTATGTAAAGCCGCTGAAACCCGAGATGAAAATCAAGGAATTTGAGGCCTACCAGGCGGTCTACTGCGGCCTTTGCAAGCAGATGGGCCGGCTGTACGGCCCGCTTTCCCGTGCAACCCTCAGCTATGACATCACTTTTCTCTCACTTGTGGCGCTCTCGCTGCGGGAGGAAGGCGGTCGTTTTGAGCAGCAGCGCTGTGCGGCGCACCCGCTGAAGAAAAAGATGTGTGTCTGTTCCTGCGACGACCTCTCATTTGGGGCACACATCGCCGTGCTGATGGTCTACTACAAACTCAAAGACAACATCGCGGACAGCGGGCCGCTCGGCCGGGTCAAATACGGGCTGCTGCTTCCGCCCGTCGCCCATGCGCGCAAAAAGGCTATGCGGATCCTCCCCCAAATTGACGGGATGATCGCTGAGCAGATGGCGCGGCAGTCCCAGGCTGAGCAGGAGAGCGTGCGCAGCGTGGACAGAGCGTGTGATCCGACGGCACGCGCTCTGGGGTTAATTTTCGAGGAACTCTCGCAGGATGAGCGGGAGAAACGGATTCTGTATCAGGTCGGATACATGACGGGGAAATTTGTCTACCTTGCCGATGCGCTCGACGATCTGCCGGAGGACAGCAGAACCGGGGGGTACAACCCGTATCTTGCGAAATTTGGCTGTCCCCACCCATCCAAGGAGCAGCTGCGGGAAATCGACGCCTATGCGGCTGAAATGATCAACATCACCGTGGCACAGCTCGCCGGAGCGTATGAACTGCTCGAACTCAAACGGTTTAAACCGATTTTGGATAACATCATCTATCTGGGTTTTAAACACACCTACAGGTTAATTGTTGATAAAAGGGAGAAACACAATGACAGATCCGTATCAAATCTTAGGAATTGACAAACAGGCAACGGATGAGCAGGTCAAAGAAGCTTATCTGAACATGCAGAAGAAATACCATCCCGACAACTATGAGGACAGTCCCCTCAAGGAGTTTGCTGCGGAAAAGATGAAAGAAGTGACCCAGGCGTTTGACACCATTATGAATGACCGCCGCCGGGTGCAGGCTCAGCAGGCTTCCGGGCCGTCAGTTCAGGCAGATGCCACCTATCAGCAGTACAACGCCGGGGGCAATTATCAGCAAGTGTATGCAAATGCGGGAGGCTCCTCCAATTTTTCCGACATCCGCCGGATGATCCAAAACAACCGTCTCGTCGAAGCAGAGGAACTGCTCGACGGCATTCACCAGAACGCGCGGGATGCGGAGTGGTATTTTCTCAAAGGCACAATTTTTTTCTCCCGCGGATGGGTGGACGAGGCGACCAACTATTTCTCCACCGCAAACCGGATGAACCCAAACAATGCCGAGTACAAGGCCGCCCTCAACCGAGTGATGTTTCAGCGCCAGGGCAATTTTGGGGCCAGCCCGAATGGGCAGTACCGCACCGGGCAGCGCACCTCGGTGGGCGGATGCAGCGCGTGCGACATGTGCAGCGGCCTGCTTTGTGCCGACTGCTGCTGCGAATGTGCGGGCGGCGACTTAATCAGCTGCTGCTGATGATCGACAGAATGGGGGAGTTGAGGTGAAAACCAGCAGAAAAGTAGCCCTAGGCGGCATGGTGACAGCGGTCAGTGTCATGTTGATGTTCTTGACGGGGGTGTTCCCGTTTGCAACCTTTGCGCTGCCCGGGATCGCCGGGCTGCTGTTGATCATGGTGGTGATAGAGATGGGCTGCCGGCAGGCGGTCGTGGTGTATGTGGCGGTGTCCATCCTCGCGGTGTTTATTACGCCAGACCGGGAAGCCGCCCTCTTTTATGTGATCTTTCTCGGCTATTACCCGATTGTCAAATCCAAGCTTGAGCAGCTCAAATCGCGGGTGGTCGAGTACATACTCAAATTTGCCCTGTTTACTGCCGCGGTGGCGGTGAGCTATGTGGGAATGGTCTATCTGTTTCATCTCGAAGAGATTGTACCCGGCCCGATCTGGCTGGTGGTAGGCTACCTATTCTTTGCGTTTACCTTTTGGCTGTACGACCAGGTGATGAGCATGCTCATCGAGGTGTATCTCAAGAAAATCCGGCCCAATTACCTAAAAAAACTCTTTAAATAAGCGCAGAACTGGAACAGAAACCTGTTCCAGTTTTTTGTGGGCAGAGCAGCCTGATGATCTACAAAAAGTATCCGAAAGAGAAGTATAAATATCCGATTCGATAGTTCTGGTGCAGAGGATCTAATGCAGACAAGGCGGGGAAGCATGCAAAAAAGATGCAGAAGTATATTTGCAAACAGCTGGGAGAGGACCAAGCCGGAGAACAGAGGTCAACAGCAAACTCTTAAACAACTCATTTGCGAGGAGAGAATCTTTCGCGATTGCCAGACCCAACCTGACGGGACACATGCCACTAGTGATATCGAGCTTCGCACGCATATGAAATCCCCCCGGCTCCGCCGGGGGGATTTCATATGCGGCTGTTGGCGAGCCCGGTCCAGACTGGTCATAATTCAATCACACCCCGCTTGCGGTCAGATCTGATTTTCGCACTGCATTTCAGTAGACGATCCGGTGAAATGTGAACAGCACAGAGTGGAAAGACCGGCGGAGGGAGCCGTTTAAAAAGGAGACCTGGCAGCGGTTGACGAACAGCTGGACAGGTGGATGAAGATGGAATGGACGCTGCTTGACTGATGCCCTGCACACGCAAACCGCTTTTGGAACACACAGGAATTTCCAAAGCAAACGGGCAATTCGAACAATTTTATGAACAAAATTTTGTTTACATTCCTGAAACTAAACTGTCATTGACATGCGGTATACAAAAATGCGCCGAATGGTGTATAATAAAGAAAGAAGAATTCCTATTAAAAACAGAAGGGGAGTGCGCTGATGAGTTATGCAAAAAAATGGACCGCAGTTCTCGTCGCTCTCCTGCTGCTTCTTACATATCTGGCAACCTGTTTTCTCCGGGTGTCCGCCGCAGCGCCTTCGGTGAATGTGGCGGTCTATGACGACAGTGTCTCGGCTTCCTATAAAGTGAGCTGGAGCACAGTGACCCTGCCGCAGGCGACGACTCCTGAAGTTCTGCTCAACAGCCTCAAATCCCAGGGACAGATTACCGATTATGTAACAGCACAGGGGCAGCTGACCTCGATTACCTTTAGCTCTGAGACGCTTGCAGCGGATGAGGCAAACGGCTGGAGCTGCTATATCAACGGTATATCCGGAGAGATTGGCGCCTCGCTTTCCGCCGATGACGCGGTGGTGTTTTCTTATCAGAAGCCGGGCAGCCGCCCGCCCAGCTTTACCCCTCCTGTGGTCAGCCAGCCGGAGAGTTCCCTTCCCTCTTCCTCGACCCAGAGCCCGGCGGATGGGCAGGGAAGCACGTCGGTTCCGCCAGATTCCCAGGCACAATCCAGCACTTCGGCATCCGAGAGTGCTCCGAGCTCTTCTTCGTCGAGCTCAGAGGAATCCCAAAGCCCCTCGTCAGAGGAGTCTGGGAGAACGACCTCCAACACGCTGTTCCATTGGACGCCTGAAATGGCCACCAGTCTCGACAACGCATATAAATGGATCAGTTTGAACGAAAAAGGGGAGTATTACCTGATTGCTGCGGGAATTGCCGGCAAAACGGTTGATGCCACTTCCTTCACCCGGATGCGCCAGTCAATTCTCGCGCAGAAAGGGCTATATACCTCTGCGACCAAGCTGTCGCAGGACATTCTGAGCCTGATTTTCAGCGGCCTGAACCCGGAGGACTTTGAGGGCTACAACCTGCTGCAGGAGCTGTACAATTTCCCCGATTTGACCAGCCAGAGGCTGTATGCAGTCTCCTACGCGCTGATGGTGTACGACAGCAATGCCTACGAGATTCCCGTCAAAGCTAATAATACCCGTGAAAAACTTGTGGATAGCCTGCTCACCTACCAGAACCAGGACGGCGGCTTTGCCCTTTCTCCCCGGCAGGAGAGCGAGATCAGCACAACGGCAACAGCGGTGATCGCCCTGTCCAATTACCTTGACCGGGACGATGTCAAGAGCAGCGTGCGGGGCGCGCTGAACTTTTTGCAGGAGAATCAGAATGATGACGGCAGCTTTTCAATCAGCGGCGAACCAAATTCGCAGGATCTGAGCACAGTCATTGTGGCACTGAGTTCACTGGGAATTTCAGCTGAAGATGAGCGTTTTGTGAAAAACGGCGTCAACGTTGTCAATTCACTGCTCTCCTTCCAGCTCCCCGACGGGGGCTTTGCCTTGACAAAAGGGGAATTGAGCAGCGTTTCCGCCACAGAGCAGGCAGTCATCGCTCTCACAGCAGCGCAGCGCCAGATGAATCCGTTTATCTTGCAGAGTGCGATGGACTACCAGGCGAGCATCCGCCCCTCGGATCAAAATAAATCCAAAGGCGGTATGATTGCCCTCATCGCGGTGATCGGGGGCATTGTCATCATCGCAGCGGCGACAGTTCCCATCACGTATAAGCTGCGCAAAAGGGCGCTCGCAGCGGACGAAGTGCATTCGGAGGAGTCTGAACCGCCCGAGCTGTAGTGCCGGGCAAGAGCTGGATTTTAGTTCCGCATGTGGAGAAAGAATACAGGCAGGCCTTTTGGCTGCACCAAAGCTGTGGCTTTGCTGTCTGTTGGGCTTATATGATGAATATCCCCGCACATTGTGCGGGGATATTTACATGTGAAGGAATGTCGGGGAAGGGGACGCATCCCCAAAACCTTTGCCGCGAAAGTGTCCGTTTTGCGCCATTTTCTGTCGGGGTCTCGTTTTTTGTTCCCAATAAAAATTTTTCACAGCCAGCAATCTCTTTGCAGGTTGTGTGGGGATATTTTTAGTATTTTTACCAAAATATTTCTCAAATTCCGTTCATTAAGTAAATGGAAAAGTTTGTGGCGCTGTGTTATACTATTGTCGTAATTTGTCGAACGGAGGCTGAAGGAATGGATTCACAAACTGGAATAACCCGTGTTTTGGAAAAATACCTGGTGCCGTTTCTCGCTGTTCTGCTGACTGGGACGATGATCGGGCTGTCTGTTGAGAGCACATCAGCTGGGGACCCAGTTTTCATTGCGTACACATCTTCTCAGTCCAGCCCATCACAGAGTCTCTCGGAGGGGGATGCGCCGGACCCATCCCCTTCTCAGCAAGAGGAGGCTGCTGGCGCAGAGATGCCCGGCGCGTCCGGCAGAAAGCCCGCTTCTTCCTCCAAACCAGCTTCTTCCCGCGCAAAAACGCCGTCAGCTTCGCAGCCCGGTGCCGGGCAGCCGGAGCAGGAGTCGAGCGAAGCGCCATTCGAACCGTTGCCCCCGGATGATTCCAACCTCCCCCACAACACGGTGGGGAACACAGCGGGCAATCTGCTCAATGGGGGCCTGGCAAGCGGGCAGGGGAACTGGATTTACTTTGTCAATTCAGAGGATGGGAACACCCTCTATAAAATGAACCGGGCGGGAACGGAGCAGCACAAGTTGAGCAGCTTCCCCGTCGCGTCGATCAATGTGATGGGGGAAACGGTGTTTGCCCAGAGGACGGACGCCCGTTCCAAAATCAGTTCGGTTCGCATTGACGGGAGCGGGCAAAAGGAGATTCAGTTTTCCTCCTATTTTCTCTGCGTAACTCGGGACGGACTCATCAGTGCCAACAGTGCAGAATCTGCCTGCATCACCAAACTTGGCAGCGACTATCGGACCCGCAGCTATCTGTTTGAGGAGTACAGTGCTTCGGACGTTTCGGTACACAACGGCAGGGTGTATTTTATCAACCAGGCAGATCAAAACCGGCTGTACAGCATGAACGAGTCTGGAGCAAGCCTGCGGGCTGAAACCGAGGTCTCAGTTTCAGCCTATGGATTTGACGGGAACGACTTGCTCTACTGCTGCGGGGGCACCCTCTACCGAAGCGGCTCATCGGTTCCGCTGGCCAGCGGGGTAGGGCGGCTCAACGTCAGCGGGGAGAGCATCTATTACACCGATGTGGACAATGGCAGCCGGCTTTACCGGATAGGGAAGAACGGCGGGAACCCTCAGCTCGTCGCAGACTGTGCGGTCAGCGAGGTGTGCCTGTCGGGTGGGTGGATTTTTTACAGCAGCGCGGGAAAGGTCTGCCGCATCAAAGAATAGCAGAGGGATAGGCGTCTGTTTGTCGGCGTTGAAAAAGAGATGAATTTTGCGACAGCAGGGAGAGATTGTCACTGTTTTGTCGGATGGAGAAATGGATGCGAATGGAGGGCACAGGTCCGGCAGCTATGAGCCGTAGGCAGAGATTCAGGAGGAAAGAGCGGCAAACCAATGAAAAACCTGCGACACAAGAACCCCGCAGGTGAGACGGAACGAATGAAAGAGGATGCGGCGTCTTGCGGCTGCCCGGCAGGTGCAGGAGAGTTTGGGGGAGACGAGGGAGAAAAATTTACTCTCCTGAATTGCTGTATCAAAAAGGCAGATGGATTAAAAAAGCAGTCCGGTATTGCCGGACTGCTCATAACATTTTTATCGTTGCAGGGTTTTCACAATGGCGGGGAGATGATTTTGCCAGTGGATGAACTATGTGCTGCTACAGCGCCAGCGCCGCTTTTTTCTGCGCAAAGGAATGCGCAGCTGGAGGGCTTTTCAGCCGCAGAATTCCATGACAGCTTGGCACTCAATGTGACGCTTTCAGGCCGGGCGCGCCTTTTTCAGCGGTTGAGTACGCCGCTTTGCGCAATCTTATCCACCGCGCGCTGCATTGTTTCGACCGGCTGGACGAGCGCCATGCGCACAAACCCTTCCCCGAGCGCCCCAAAGCTTGCCCCGGGCACGCAGAGGACCCCTGCCTTGGCAAGCAGCTCAAAGGTGAATTCCTCCGAGTTTCGGTATCCTTTGGGAATGGGGAACCAGGTGAACATCGTCCCCTTGCTGTCGGGGACATCCCAGCCGATGCTGCGCAGGCCGCCGCACAGCGCGTCCCGGCGTTCCCGGTATCCTGCCCGGTTGCGTTCGAGGATATCCTGCGGGCCGGTCAGGGCGGCGACAGCCGCCTGCTGCACGATGGAACAGGTTCCATAATCGATCTGAGAGCGGAAGGACTTGAATTTTTGAATGACCTGCTCGTTGCCGAGCGCAAACGAGATGCGCAGACCGGTTAGGTTGTAGGATTTGGAAAGGGAATTGAACTCAATGCCAACCTCTGAGGCCCCCTTGACACTCAAAAACGATATGCCGGGTTCCCCGTCGAGGATCAGCTCGGAATAGGCGTTGTCGTGTACCACGAGGATGTCGTGGCGTTTGGCAAAAAAGACGAGGCGCTCATAAAAATCCCCATCCGCACAGGCGGTCAGCGGATTGTTGGGATAGGAGGTCACGAGCAGCTTCGCCTTGTCCGCGACAGCGGGGTCAATGCTGTCAAAATCGATCAAATAGCGGTTTTTCTCCACCAGCGGCAGTTTGACCAGCTCCGCCCCCGTAAGGAACGGCCCAAACGAAAAGATCGGGTAGCCGGGATCGGGCACAAAGCAGAGGTCTCCCGGGTCGCACACCGGGAAAGCGATGTGTGCCATGCCCTCCTGGGTGCCGTAGACCGAGGTGATCTGCCCGGGCGTCAGAGTCACTCCGTAGCGGGAGGCGTACCACCCAATCACCGCCTCAACCAGCGCGGGGCTGTCGGTCATCGAGTATTTGTAGTTTTCGGGATTCAGAGCCGCCCGGCTCGCCGCTTCCATGACATGCCGGTCAGGCTGAAAGTCAGGGGTTCCGATCGAGAGGTTGATGACCTCAGCGCCCTGTGCTTCGAGCCTGCGTTTTTCCACGTCGAGGTCAAGCAGGATATTCGCCTTCTGGCCGCCCATTTTTTCAGAGAATTTCATTTTGTCACATCCTGTACTTTAGTTCTTTTATTATACCATATCCGGCTGCAAATGTAAAAATTCAACCCATCCTTTCTGAAAAACTCTGGTTGGGATGGATTAATGCGCAGCCTTGTGGTATAATGGGACGGGTAAACCAACCGATGTTCAGGAGGTCACTATGAAATCTTTGTCAAAAAAGTTGCTGGCAGTTGTGCTGTGCGCCGTGTTGCTCGCCGCCCTGTTCGGCTGTTCCAGCATCCAGGATATGCTCCAGCCGTTCAAAGCGGACAACTATGTGCGCTATACCCTTGACGCAACCTACAAAGCGGAGTTCACCGAATACTGCAAGCAGGTGCACATCACCGAGGAGGAGGCACAGCAGAACTACCTGGACGGCATAGAATCGGAAATCGACAAATTTGCCAAGATGTACAGCATCAAATCGATTCCCGACACCCTGCACGGCCAGCTGGTGGAGTTTTATAAAAAGGTATACGCCAAGGCGAGTTACGAAGTAAAGGCCCCCTCCAAAAAAGACGGCGTGTATTACGTCGAGGTCACCGTCAACCCGATTGACCTGTTCCGCATCAGCTACACCGAAATTCAGGAGTTTGTCAACGACTTTAACAACAGAGTGGTCGCAGGGGAATTCAACACCTATTCGGACGAGCAGTTTGAGGAGTACTATGCCGGCGGCATCCTCGACATCTGCCTGAAAAATTTGGACACCTCGGGGTATACCGAGCCCAAGTCAACAACGGTGCGGGTGAAGAAAAACGACACGGACGGGGTGTACTATCTGGTCACGGAGGACCTCTACACTCTGTATCAGACAGTGATTGACTACCAGGAATCTGAGTAATCCGGGGGGAGTTGCGATGAAAAAGTT
>CBCSOX010000030.1:0-20586 GCA_965141735.1 uncultured Oscillospiraceae bacterium
CCGCGATGACCGCGTCCTTGTCAGCCTGCGGGTTTCCGTAGAGGTCAAGATCAAGGCCCTGTGCCGCTGTAATCGAGACAATCAGCGCCTCTTTGTCGCCCTTCTGGAAGTCGAGCATATGGATGGCGTTCATCAGCAGTACCCACGCCTCGTCCACTTGCTGCTGAGTGACGGTGGGGTCGCCGTAGACGTTGGTCGCGTGCTCAAACGCACCGGTAAACTTCGCCTGCACGAGCGGGATGAGGTTTTCTGTCCGACCCGCGTCGATCTGCGCCTGGGCGTAGTCAATAACGTATTTGAGGATCGATTTGTCGGTGTCAATCGCCGGTTTGTCTTTCACTTCAATGGAAAGGATTGCAGTTGCGGGCAGTCCGTTTGCAAAACGGGCGACCACATAGGCTTTACCCGCGCTGCGCGCGACGATGGTCGGGGTTTCTGTATCGGTGTTCAAAAGGTCTGCGACCTCAGAAGGAGTGCCGTCGGAATCTTCTACCGTCCAGTAAATCGAGTTATCCGAAAGGCTCGACGGGGTGATAACTGCCGAAATCGGAAGCTGTTCGCCCACTGTCAGCGCAGTGGAGGCTCCGCCTGTCTCGATCTTGATCTCCCCCATTTTAGGCGGATCGTTCGAGACATTGCCTGCCCGCAGTTCTGCGAGCTGGAGACGGCTTGTTCCCGCCGCGGTGCTGCCTTCGTCCCAGGTCGGATACCCGAGTTTTGTGACGACAACGCGGACATACTGCGCCTCCACCGTGTCAAATTCACAGACATACGGGCCGCGCTGGTTCTGTACGCCAGTCGCAGTGTAGACAACGGTGAAGTCCTTGCCATTGGTACTGGTCTGGATGGTGAAGTCCTCGGGGAAGTTCGCGGTGACACCGCTCCCCTTCTCAATCGCTTCAACGTCAGTGCGGGGATAGAGCTCGACATGGTTGAGCTTGTTCACTGCCCCAAAGTTCACCTGCACCCAGAACGGGTTAGCCGACACGTCGCGGTTGCTCGAGCCGTTGGTGGTAAAGCCCTTGACGCCGCCGGGGGAGTCTTTGCCTTCGCTCGTCAGTTTGCCGTCGACGAGGTTTTCATACGTCCAGCTGGGCGCTGCGATGTAAGGCTGATTGGAGGTGACCTCCTTGCCCCGTGCGATGTTTTCCGGGTTGCGGTAATTGTTGTAGACCTCCATCTCCTCAAGCTGAACATACATCTGGTTCTCACCTGTAATCGGCTTGCCGAGCTTGGTGACGTAGAGGCGGACATACCGCGCGCTCTGGGAGTCAAAATTGTAGGTCACAGGCTGATTCATCGGGTTGTCCGCGCCTTCCACGCTGTAGACATCCCGGTACTCGCCGTCCTCCCCCTTGACCTGGATTTTAAAGGTGTCGGGGTAGTTCGGAGAAGTTCCCTCACCGTCCACGCTTGAGACGTCACGGCGCGGATAGAGCACCACCTGGTTGAGGGTGGTCATTCGGCCGAGATCGATTTCAACCGAAATCGGGTTCGCCGGGGTCTGAGTCGGATACGGATTGGAGGTGTAGCCCTTGGGAGTGGTGGAGCAGTCGAACTGACCGTCCGTCAGATAGCTGCTGTCCCAGCCCGAGCCGTTGTAGGAGTCGTTGGTGTTGACCCTGCGGTTGAGCGCGATATTCTCGTTGGTGGTGTCGTTGGACAGGGATTTGAAAGTGGCAGTCAGGTTGATGTCCCGGTTCATCACCACATACATCGGGCGGTCAGAGGTCGAGACAGTGCCGGACCAGCCGGTGAACTGGTTCAGATCGTCTGCAACCGCCTCGATCGCCACAACTGAACCCGCCGGATACGACTTGGTCATTGGGAGCTCCGCATCGTTCCCCTGCACCAAAATGCTGCCGCTGCCGGACTTGTTCAGAGTCAGGGTGTACTCCTGAGTTGGGTCGACCGCACGGCTGTACGCCATAATCTCGTTGAGCTGGATGCGGTAGGCGTTTGCAACCCCCTCGTCGCCCGCGAGATCGCCGAGCCGGAGCACCCGGATGCGCATGTAACGGGCATTCTGACTGCCCACGTCAAAGGTCTGCGCCTGCCCGTTGGGGTTCTGCTCCACGACAACGTGCTTGGCGTCGGTGTAGTTTGTGCCGTCGCCGCTGACCTGCACGAGGAACTCCTTGGGGAAGTTCGGGGTTTTGCCGTCCGCAGTGGAGGCGTCGGTCCGCGGGTAGATCGTCACGGTATCAAATGATTTAGCTGTGCCAAAGTCAAACGTCAGATCCTGCGGGCTATCCGAGATGTCCCCGTTCTCCCCGACGTTTTTGATGATTTCGGTGGTGTATTTGCTGCCCACGTTGCCGTCGGCGAGGTTGTTTCTGCTCCAGGTGGGAGGTGCTTCCATCGAGTCAGTGGTGGTGACAGATGCGCCGAGCGCCACATTGGTGAGCGCCGCATAGGCAGTGTTGAGCGAGAGGTTGATATCGTCCTCCATCGAAAGGTCGATCGTTCTATTGGCGGAGAACCGGTCTCCCTCCCAGTTCATGAACCGGAAGTTCTCTCCATCCACCGCTTTCAGGGTTGCCTTTTGTCCGGTTTTGACGACAATCGAGGCGGGCAGCGAATACGTTCTGCCGTCATACTCCACCTTGACGTCCGCTTGATCGGGGTTGGAGAGCACAATGCGGGAGTATTCCTTCACCGGTTTGAGGCTGAAGCCCGCATGCAGGTTGAGGTTGTTGTTGACCGTCAGGGTGAGCAGATTGTCGTTCGAGCCGATGCTGCCCGACCAGCCTGCAAAGTCATACTTGCTCTCGGGAACCGCCTGCAAAGTCACTTCGGTGCCTGCTGGAACCGTCTGGCTGTAGGGAAGGTCAACCGCTGTGCCATCGACGAAAACCTGTCCGCCAGCGCTGCCGGTGATGTGGAGCGGGTATTCGCTCTCCGTGCCGTCCGCAAGGACATCGGCTGTGATCTCCCAGGTTCCGGGAGCTGCATTGAAATAGATGTAGTTCGCATCGTTGGAGGTGTAGGCAAATCCGTCCACTGTCCCAGCTGCTGCGCCGTTTTCAAACACCACGGTACCGCCGACGGTCACCCGCATGTTCTCACCCGCGAAGCGGGGCACTGCGACAACCGCCTGGGTCTCCGCCGGAGAAACGAGGTTCATGGAAAGCGTTTTTGCCTCAGGGTCGCGGGTGATGTCAACGACAATGTCGCCCTTGACCGAGGGGACGGACACGCTCGCCTGGTTGAGCTCTCCGAGATCGGGTTTGACCTGGTAGCTGTCATAACCGGCGCAGAGCGGTGCAACGCCCGCCATGTATTTGGACATCGAGATCAGCGGACCGCCCGACCAGGCGTGGTTGCGGGTGCCGCCGTTTTTGTCCCAGACTTCCCACAGGGTGGAATAGTTGTCGTTGACCATCGGGGTATAACGGCGAACCATTCTGTCCTGTGCATCCTCCATATAGCCCATTTCGCAGAGGGCGTCGAGGACGTATTTTTCCATGTAGGGGCTTGCGTTTTCAATGGTATTGAGTACTTCGCGCACCGCCGGGTACTGGCTCTTATCCACGAGGCCGGCGAGTAAGGCGACGGCATTTGCGCGGTCGTCCGGACGCGCCTGGCTCGCCGATTTAAAGCCGTCTTCCGTCCAGAAGCTGTTGTAATTCATCTGAATCGAGAGCAGGCGCTCTTCCATGGCGGGGATGTCCTCGTCGTGGCCGAGCTCCTGCGCCATCTGTTTGAGCGCGGTCAGCGCCTTGTAGTACCAGGCGTTTTCCAGCGCCGGAACATCTGCATTGGAACCCCAGTCGGGCCAGTCCCAGCTGCCGCCGCGGTGGATGACAAGACCATTGTCTCCCATCTCCCACAGATTGAGATAGTTTTTGGTGGGCTCGTACATCATCTCAAGAACATCGGTTTTTCCAGTGTAGAGATAGTACTCCCAGTAGCCGCACACACCCGCGAGCTCCTGCATCGGAAGCTCGAAGTAATCCCCCTGAATCGGGACAACTGTCTGGAGGACGTTGGTGTTTTCATCGAGAAAACCAAGCTTTGAAACCAGCCCTTTCTCATAAAGCTGATAGGACTGCTCATCGAGGGCATACATCATCATCATCATTTCGCTGGTGACGTCGCCCCACCACTGGGCGCGTTCCCGGTCAGGGCAGTCCATGTAGTTGTCGCGCATCGTCACATAGAGGGTGCGCAGCGACATCTCCCACAGCTTGTTATAAAACTCGTTGTCGCTCGAGAACGAACCCTCAAACTCGGTGTTGTAGCCGCTCTCGCGGTATTGCAGGCTGATGACCTTGACGCCGGCCGGGATACGGTAGTTCACGTTTTCCCCGTTGAACCAGCCCAGGGCCTCAAATTCCTGTTCACCCTCTTTGGTGATATAGGTGCTGCGCACCGCGCCGATGCCGGTGTTCTCAGTCGTCATCTGAATTTCCAGGCCGGCCGGAGCCTCTACCTTCAGGTAGGGGGTCATCTGCGCATTGTAAGGGATCTTCATCGTCAGGGTTTCCTGCGCTGTGGTGGTGTAGTTCCGGTAGTCGTCCATATTCTCGTATTCCTTGAGGCCGAAGTCCTTCAGGAGCGGAATGGAGCGCTTATAGAGCTGGTTCCACGGGGCACAGGGAGCCTGTCCGTATTCGGTTGCGTTCGCCCAGTCGGAATCGTCAAAACCGGGCTGCGTCCAGTTTTCGTCTGCAAGCCGCGCGTCGTACATGATGTTCGACTCGGGGATGCGGTAGTTCGGCTGGGGATAGACGGTGTCTCGCAGGTGTGCCGGGTCCATCTTGACCTTCCAAGAGCTGTCGCTCTTGAGGCAGTTTGCGCCGAGCTCCGCCTCAAAAAGGAATCCGCCCTGTCCGCTGTCCACATTGGAGTAGCTGCGCACCCCGTCGCGGCGGCCCCAGTACCACACCTGTACAGCGATGGTGTTGGTGCCGGTATGTAGGTATTGGGTGATGTCGACGCTGTCGTAATAGCTGTCCTCGGGTGTCGGGCCGCGTTTGAGCGCGCCCTCAAAGACGACCATTTCGCCGTTGATGTAGAGCCAGTAGCGGGAATCGACCGCAATGCGGGCGGTCACCTGCTCCGGCACCTCGTCAAGCTCGACTGTTTTGCGGAAGTTCATCCAGGTGTCATACCGGGTGCTGTTGTCCTTGTCCCAGATCCACTGGGCATCCCAGGTGCTGACTGGTGCTTTTTTCTCCTGTTCAGCATCCTGCGCCGCGCTCGCAAGGCTGCTCAAAACCGGGCTGCACAAAAGGCAGAGCACAACCAGCAGGCTCGCGAGTCTTTTGGTAAATTTCATTCAATTACCCCCTTTAAAATCTGCATTCGTTTGAACGTACCTTCCTCTCTGTTGTCTTCCCCCTTTTTCCTCAAAAATAGTCATATGTGTCTGTGGCGCACGCCACTTATTTTATTATACCACAATTGAATAGAATTTTCATGATTTTGACGCTGTTTTCAGCCAAAAATAATCGGGCTTAATTTGTCGAATTTCAACAATAGTGCTACTCCATAAAATCCTCAATGGATCCAGTGCGCTGGTCACATGCCCCGCAGCATCCCCCATAACAGCCGCTGACCGTCTCCCCCGGTGCGACGATGCAAAGGGTCTCGGGTTCTCCCTCGCCGCGTTTTTTTATTTTAGTCCCTGTGAGAAACGCCTCGCATTCCTCCAAACTCCCCTCGAGCAAAACCAGAGAAGTGTTGCCCACGACCTGATATTGATTTGTGCTGTTGGTGTATTCTTTTTTCATACCAATACGCCTCCTTTAAAATAATCTAACTATAGTATACCACAATCCCCCCGCCGAGGATACTCCCTCCTCAGCGTAAAAACACCGTTTTCCCGCATGCAAATCGCATTCCTAAAACAGGAAATCTGATATTTCTTTCACAAAAACAAATTTTTCTGAAAAAAAGATTCAAAAAACACTCGGGTTTTCACAAGATTTATCGAATTAATTTAACGCATATGTTTAAACTCTATAAATATAAATCCACTTATTTGTCAACCTTGTATAACTGCACACAAAAAATGTCCAGAAACACACGAAAAAGTACGTGCGTTTTTTACTTTTTTGCTTATAATTTAGATTGAACGTAAATTATCCTATTTATCACAACATAATTTTTATGACTATTCCACGAAAGGAGGATCGGCTGTTTTACCGGTAACTACGTTCTTAGATTAAGGAGGATTAGAATGAAGAAAAAGATTTTAGCTGCGCTGCTTGCCGCTACAATGCTGATGTCGGCCATGGGGACGAGTGTTTCCGCTTTTGAAATTGGGAACTCGCAGCCAGCGGCCGTGACGAGCGTGCGCAATACCAACCCGCTGCGGCTGTGGTACACCAAGCCCGCACCGGTAAATACGGATAGGAATCAATGGCAGTACACTGTTCTGCCGCTCGGCAACGGCTACATGGGCGGCATGGTGTTCGGCGGCATCTCCAAAGAGCGCGTTCACTTCAACGAAAAATCCATGTGGTCCGGCGGCCCGAGCGAATCCCGTCCCAACCACAACGGCTCCAACCGGACAGAACCGGTCACAACCGAGTGGCTCGATCAGTTCCGCGCTGAGCTCGACGACAAGACCAACGACGTCTGGGGATTGTCCTCATCCGCTGGCAACAATAAACTCCTCGATCTCATCCGTGGGCCGAAACGGGACAACTGGGACAACGGCATGGGCATGTACCAGGACTTCGGCGACATCTACATGGATTTTGCCCGCGCCGGCATCACCGACGACATGGCGACCAACTATGTGCGCGACCTCGACCTGACCACCGCGCTCTCCACCGTCAGCTATGACATCGACGGCGTGCACTACACCCGCGAGTACTTTAACAGCTACCCGGACAATGTGCTCGCCATGCGCCTGAACGCCTCCGAGACGGGCAAGCTCACCTTTGACGCGTCGATCACCCCGGCATCGTCCACCAGCTCGACCAACCGCACTGTCACCGCTGAGGGAGACATCATCACCCTGCGCGGCCAGATTCGGGACAACCAGCTGCAGTATGAAGCGCAGCTCAAGGTTATCAATGAAGGCGGAACCATCACACCGAACGAAAACGGCACTATCTCGATCGACGGCGCTGACTCGGTCACCCTGGTCCTCGCCTGCGGCACCGACTATCTCAACGACTGGCCAAAATACCGCGGCGAAGACCCACACGAAGCGATCTCCGCCCGCATCGACAATGCGGCTGACAAAGGCTTTGACGCGCTTTACCAGACCCACCTTGAGGATTATCAGGAGCTTTTCTCGAGGGTTGACCTCGACCTGGGCGAAGAGCTTCCCAACATCCCGACGAATGAACTGATTCAGAACTATCGCGACGGCGAGCATAGCAAAGCGCTTGAAGTGCTGACCTACCAGATGGGCCGTTATCTGACCATCGCGGGTTCCCGTGAAAACACCCTGCCCACCAACCTCAACGGCGTGTGGATGATCGGTTCGGCGAGCCAATTCTGGAACGCAGACTATCATATGAACGTCAACTTCCAGATGAACTACTGGCCCACCATGGCGGCAAACCTCGCAGAGTGCATGCTGCCTTACAACGATTACATGGAATCCCTTGTAGAGCCTGGGCGCGTCACAGCGGGGGCGACTGCCGGCCTTTCGACCGAGCCGGGCACCCCGATCGGCGAAGGTAACGGCTTTAACGCTCATACCGTCAACAACATCTTCGGTACAACCGGCCCCTACCAGGTACAGGAATTCGGCTGGACCCTCGGCGGTGCCTCCTGGGCGCTGGAAAATTCCTACGACTATTACACCTATACCCAGGATGAAGACTACCTGAGAGATAAGATCTATCCGATGCTCAAGGAACAGGCAACCTTCTACTCCAAATTCCTCTGGCACAGCGATTACCAGAACCGTCTGGTCGTCGGCCCGTCGGTTTCTCCGGAACAGGGTCCGACCACAAACGGTTCCACCTTTGACCAGTCGATCGCATGGGAAGCGTTTGAAGAGGCAATCATCGCCTCCGAAGTACTCGGCGTGGACGAAGACCTCCGCGCAACCTGGGCAGAAATGCAGAGCCAGCTCGACCCGATCATCGTCGGCGACGAAGGCCAGATCAAAGAGTGGTACGAAGAGACCACCATCGGCAAGGCGCAGGCCGGAGACCTCGCTGAGGTGAATATCCCCAACTACAACGCGGGTTATGCCGGACCTCACCGTCACATCTCCCACCTCGTCGGCCTCTTCCCCGGTACCCTCATTAACGAAAACACCCCCGAGTGGCTCGAAGCTGCAAAATACTCCCTCGAGGAGAAGGGCTTCAAGGCAACCGGTTGGTCCAAGGCGCACAAACTCAACGCTTGGGCCAGAACCAAGGACGCTGAGAACACCTACAAAATGGTGCAGGCCATGCTGAGCAGCAACTACGCCGGCATCATGGACAACCTGTTTGCCTCCCACGGCCAGGGCACCAACCACGAGGGCACCCCGGTCTTCCAGATCGAAGCGAACTACGGCTACACCTCCGGCATCAACGAGATGCTCGTGCAGAGCCAGCTCGGCTATGTCGACATGCTGCCCGCTATCCCCGAGGCATGGGATGAGGGAAGCGTCGAGGGCATTGTCGCACGCGGCAACTTTGAGCTTGACATGGAATGGTCTGGCAACGAAGCAGACCGTTTCGTCATCCACTCCCGCGCAGGCGGCACCTTCACCGGCCAGTACAAAGACCTCGCCTCCTTCACTGTGAAGAAAGCGGACGGCACTCCGGTGGAAACCACCAAGCTCAGCGACGACAAAATCTCGTTTGAGACAGTCAAAGGCGAGAGTTATGTCATCGACTTTAACACCACCTCTGTCAAGCTGGAAAATCAGATCAAAGTGGCAAACGAACTCCTGGCACAGATGGACTCTGAGCTGCTGAGCACCGCAAAACAGATCCTCACCGACTGCGTCGCGGCTTCTCAGGAGATCGTTGACAACGAGCAGTCTGATAAATATTATGAGCAAAAAGCAATTCTTACCGCAGCTTGCAAAACTGCACAAAGTGCGATTGATCTGAACACAGTCTTCACCGATGCGCAGACCTTCTACAATGGACTCGATTTAAATTCAAATTGGGCGACCCTGCGCAGCTACACCGAGGCGCTCGCAGCTGAGCTTGACAACGCGACCGCAGCGCTGCAAAACAGCGAGGCGACCTCCGACACCTACAAAGCGGCTTCTGCGGCACTCACGACTGCAGTTTCCAACATCGAAGGGCTGTACGAGCAGCTCGTCGTGACCTTTACTCCCGGCAGCGGTCAGGCATCTGTCGGCGACCTTATCACCCTCAGCTGCCCGTTCGAGGATCTCCAGATCCGCTACACCACCGACGGCAACGAGCCCTTCTCCTTCTCCAACATCTACACCGGCCCGATCGCTGTCAAGAACGGCGGCATGACCGTCAAAGCAGCACTCTACAACGGAACCGTGCAGATGAGCGATGTCTTCACAGCAGTATACACCACTGCGACAAAAGACAATGTCGCCCCGACAGCCACTGAAGTTGTCGAGTCAGACTACTACAACAACCTGGCAACCTACAACGGCCGTAAAGCGGTAGACGGCAGTAGCAACACCCGCTGGGCGACCAACGACGGAACCAACTCCGCAACGCTGGAACTCACCTTTGAGGCCCCTGTTACAGTGGATTCCGCTGCCATCAACCAGTACTACTCCTCCTATGGAAACGACATTAAAAACTTTAATATTGAGTACTGGAATGGTGAAGAGTGGATTGCAGCCCTGACCGGCGGTTCGATGGGAACAGCGAAGAAAGAATTTACCTTCGACGAATTCACAGCGGACAAAATCCGCCTCAACATCATCGATGGAAGCAATCCTTCCATCTGGGAATTCGAGCTCTTTAAACCAGTTGTCTTTGAAGAAACCGAAACCAACAAGACCATCCTCTCCAAGGTGATCGAGGGCGCTGCGGCTGCCATCGAAAGCGGCGAAGTGGACAAAGCGATCCAGAGCGTCCGGGAAAGCTTTATGGCGACCTACAACTACGCAGTCGCTGTCAACGACAACCCGACATCGGATCAGGAGACCATCGACCGCGCATGGGTCTCCCTCATGACCGAAATCCACAAGCTCGGCCTCATCGCCGGCGACAAGACCACCCTGCAGGAGCACTATGACTTCTACAGCGCGCTTGATCTTGAACTCTACATCGACGGCGCAGAAAAAGACAACTTTATCGCAGCCCTCGACGCAGCGCTCAAAGTCCTCAACGACGGCGACGCGATGGAGGCTGAGATCCAGGCTGCAGACAGCGCACTTATCGCAGCGGCTGACGCACTTGTCAAACGCGGCGACAAAGAAGCGCTCCAAAACGCAGTGGACCTCACCGTAAATTACGATGAAAACGACTACGCCAAGGGATGGGATGCCTTCGTCGCAGCACGCGATGCGGCAAACGAAGTCCTCGACAACAAGAATGCAACCCAGGAAGAAGTCAACAGCGCGCTCGACACACTCATCAATGCAATGCTTGACCTGCGTTACAAAGCGGACAAGAGCATTCTCAACAAACTGACCGAGCAGGCTGAGGCAATTGACCTGACCGGCTTCAGCAAAGCGAGCGTCGATGCATTCAACGCCGCGCTTGCCAACGCCAAAGCCGCTGCTGCGGATCCCACCCTCTCCACCGACGAGCAGGATGTGGTAAACAAAGCAGTCTCGGATCTGTCCGAAGCAATCAAAGGGCTGACCTATGCAGACGGCACTGCCGCTGACATCCAGGTCAACGGCGACGGCAGCATTACCGGCAACACCGCATCCGCTAAGACGGGTGAAACTACCCCGATCGCCATGGCGGTTGCCGCCCTGCTCCTCGCAGGCGGTGCAGCGGTTGTGCTGAAAAAAGCAAAACGCTAAGCCAGACCAATAATTTTCTTCCTTTATAAAACCCCTGCCAGCAGCACTGCTGGCAGGGGTTTTTCTTGTGGCTTCCGTTCAAAAACTCCCGATTCTACCAGAAAAAAAGAAGCTTAAAAATAACCTGCGGGAAGTATGACGTCATCGGGTGAGCAGACGCGTTCCGGAAAACCAAACGGAGGTTTTCAACCAACGATACAACACCCGATTAAACTGCAATATCAAGAGAGCAATTAGGGAGAACTGAGAATAGAGATCAGAGCGATATGGAGAAAACTGTGCGGTCAGAAGAAGGCGAAGATACTGGAGGAGAATGGGTGAGCGGATTCTATACACATGCGAGTGCGTATTCCGCGGCATTTGAGTACGGCACAGTTTAAGGGAAAAAGCACGCTGAAGGTATTCGATCAGGATGCGAACTTGAGGTACAAATACGGAATCCGGCAATTCTAAGGCAGGGGGTACTGAGCAGATATGGTTGGACGGAATAAAAAGCTGAAAGGAATCCATCAAAAACCAGATGAGGGAGGACATGAGCGATCAAGTCTCCCTTAGGAAACAGACGACCGGTTTAGGGGGAGCAAAAACAAAGAAGCAAAAAAGCAGCCGCTTGTAGCTGCTGCCCGAAAAAATAGTGCGATGCGAATCTTTCAGAGGGGCTGTGCCTTTCATAAGCCTGTTCAAACCACGACTTTAGACTGTACGCTTTCGTTTAAAAGTTCCTGGCTTCTGTCGAAAATAAAGAGAAAAAATCAAATTAGATAGCGATCTATTCTACTGCCAGACAAATGTACCCCCGTTTCAGGGATGTGCGTGTGTTGCTGTGATTCTTATTCAACATTCCTTGGGGGCCGAATCAGATAAATGCCCCTTCAAGAGCTTAAATCCGCTCACGGCGACATGAATTTCACGCCCAGTCCTTCTGCCTTGCCATCTGAAAGGCAGGAGTCACTGACGCTTCGCAACCATCTGGGCATCTTAATTCTATTTCATTCACATTTGACCATTTCCACCGCTCAGCGCCCAAATCTTTCCCGTTTCAACTGCAAAACGCCCACACAGCGGCGAGTGTTCCGTTCTTTTCTGGAAAATCCCTTCCCAGCCGCCGCTAACCCCGATCTATTTTCAGGTTAGCGGCTGCGTTTTTCACTCGGTTTGGCTGAGAACTCCCCTCAGTTTCCGGCGGCAACAACGTGCATCCTCTGTGCCTGCAACACCACCCCCGCTGCGGATTGCTCCGACAACGGGGGTGGTTTCTCTGCATCTTTCTGTTGTCTCCAGCCGATGCGGGACGATGACTTGCGAAATCCGAACGGTCGGTGCAGGAAACTTCCCATCCTCCCGCCTGTTGTCTCAGTCCGAGAAGCTGAGTTTTTTGAGCCGGGAAACTGCCTCAGCAGTGCTGTCCCGATCCCCGAATGCAGTGAGACGGAAAAAGCCTTCGCCGTTTTTTCCAAACCCCGCGCCCGGGGTGCCCACCACATTGGCCTCGGTGAGCAGACGGTCGAAGTACTCCCAGGAGGAGAGCCCGCCTGGGCATTTGAGCCAGATGTAGGGGGAGTTCTCCCCTCCGGTGAACCAGATGCCCATCTCCCGCAGAGCGCTGGAGATCATCCGGGCGTTTTCCCGGTAGTAGTCAATCGCCTTGTGAATCTGGCGCTGCCCCTCTTCCGTAAAGACCGCTTCTGCGCCCCGTTGAACAATATAGGGGACACCGTTAAACTTGGTGGTTTGGCGGCGCAGCCACAGTTTGTTGAGTGGTACTCCACCCTGCTCAAGCGCCAGCGGCACAACGGTGTAACCGCAGCGAGTGCCGGTAAATCCAGCGGTTTTGGAGAGGGAGCAAAACTCAATTGCGCACTCTTTAGCGCCCTCGATCTCAAAAATGGACCGGGGCAGCGCGGGGTCGGTGAGAAACGCCTCATACGCCGCGTCAAAGAGGATGACCGCGCCGCACTCCCGCGCATAGTCCACCCATACCTGAAGCTGATCGCGGCTGTACACCGCGCCGGTCGGGTTGTTGGGGGAACAGAGATAGATGATATCCGCTTTGACCGACGGGTCGGGCAGCGGCAGGAAGCCGTTTTGCTCGTTTGCGTCAAGGTATACGATCGTGCGGCCCGCCATCAAATTGGTGTCCACATATACCGGATACACCGGGTCGGGGATGAGCACGGTGTTGTTCTCTGAAAAGAGGTCGAGGATGTTGCCGACATCGCTTTTGGCGCCGTCGCTGACAAAAATTTCAGCCAGATCAAGCGCCACCCCGCGCTTGGCGTAGTAGCCCTGGAGCGCCTCCTTGACAAAATCGTAGCCCTGCTCTGGGCCGTAGCCGTGAAAGGACTCTTTGCGCCCCATCTCGTCGACTGCACGGTGCATCGCCTGCACCACTGCGTCGCACAGCGGCAGAGTCACATCCCCGATGCCGAGGCGGATGATCTCTTTTTCTGGATGCTCCTGCTGGTACGCCGCAACCTTGTGCGCAATCGTCGAAAACAGGTAGCTGTCCTGCAAGTCGGAAAAATGCTCATTGAGTTTCATAGGCTGTTGATTTCCTCCACTATAGTTTGATGGTACCGTCGAACACCTTTTCAGCGGTGCCGGTCATAGTAACGGTTTTGTCGGTGTATTTGATCACGAGATTACCTCCGTTGAGTTGGACGATGATGTCCTCCCCTTTGGTGCATAGGCCGTTTTCCACCGCCGCGACTGCGGCCGCACAGGCCCCGGTGCCGCACGCCCAAGTCTCCCCGCTGCCCCGTTCCCACACCCGCATGCGCAGGGTGTTTTTTCCGGTGAGTTTGATGAATTCGGTGTTGACCCGCTCGGGAAAGAGCTCGCTGTTTTCAAACTGCGGGCCGATTTTTTCAATTTCAAGTCCATCCACATCGTCGCACAAGACGACGCAGTGAGGATTGCCCATCGACACGCAGGTGATGTTGTAAGAGGTTCCCCCGATCTCCACAGGAGAATTCACCACTCGCGTCCCTTCAATGAGCACCGGGAGGGAGGCTGGACGCATCTGAGCGGGGCCCATATCGACTGTGACGCTGCGCACTCCGCCGCGCTGCTTGTGCAGAATGAGGTGCTTCACGCCGCTGAGCGTCTCAATGTCGAGCTCGTTTTTGTCCCCTATGATCCCATTGTCGCTGAGGTATTTCCCCACACAGCGGATCGCGTTGCCGCACATCTTCCCCTCGCTCCCGTCGGCGTTGAACATCCGCATTTTAGCGTCCGCAAGGTCAGAGCGGCAGATCAGCACGATGCCGTCCCCACCGATGCCGAAATGGCGGTCGGACAGCCGGACGCTGAGCGGTCCGGGTTCGCTGAGCTCCTGTTCCATGCAATTGAAATAGATGTAATCATTGCCGCAGCCCTGCATCTTGGTAAATTCCATGCCATCACTCCTTCTGGTATTCAGCATTCATAGGTTTTGAGGATGTTCTCAGCCACCGCGCGGCGGGTCAGGCGCAGGTCCATCGCCTGCTTTTCGATGTAGCGGTGTGCCTGTGGTTCGGTGAGCTTGAGCACCTGGATCAGCACGCATTTCGCGCGGTTGACGAGCCGGATTTCCTCAATTTTATTCTGCAATTTATCATTCTCGGTCTTTAAGCCCAATATGCGCCGGCGCGTCACCATCACCAGCTTGATGGACTGGTAAAACAACTGCCGGCTCAGCGGCTTGGAGACGACGAGCACGCCAAAATCCTCCACCTGTGCGGAAATGTCGTCGGCAAGCTCGCTTTTGACGAGGAGAACCACCCCTGCCGAGCTGCTTTCGGCCACCTGCACCGACAGGTCGTGCCCGAATTCATCCGACAGCGGGGCGTTGACCACCACCAGGTCAAAATCCCCCTGCACCAAGCAGCGGCGCGCCTCCCCACCGCTGCTGACGGGGAGAACGCGGGAAAATCCATCCGCCTTGAGCAGAGCGGCGAGCGAGTCTCTGCTTTTGTCAGCGCCTGCCGCGAGTAAAACGGTATCCACTCAGCCATCCCCCTTCCGGAAACCCGATCAAACGTTAGATAATGCTGAAATACGCATCGTTTTCAAACTTGTCCTTATCCACCGACGCGAGGTAGCGGTTCCACTCGTCCTGCTTGACCTCGAGAAAGGAGTCGATGATCCGGCGGGGCAGTGCGCTGTGTACAAACTCGCTCTCCCTGGCAACTTCAACTGCGCGCTCGAGAGTACTCGGGAGCATGTCAATGCCTTTGAGCTGCTCCTCACTCGCGGTGTAGAGGTTGAAATTGGAGGGAGGGCAAAGCATTCTCTTGTGCTGGATGCCGTCGAGGCCCGCCCGGATGAGCAGTGCAAACGCGAGATAGGGGTTGCAGGAGGGGTCGGAGGAGCGCAGTTCCATGCGGATGTGTCCCTCCTTGGCCGCCGGAATGCGGATGAGCTGAGAGCGGTTCTGGTGTGACCAGGTGATGAAGTCGGGCGCGTCGTAGTGCCCAAAGCGGTGGTAGGAGTTGGTCAGGGGATTCAAAAAGACGGTGATCTCCCGAATTCGGTGGAGTACCCCGGCGATAAAGCTCTCCGCTTCTTTGGAGTGCTCCCCACTCTGCCCGCTTTTGAAGATGTTGACCCCGTTTTTCTCGAGCGACATGTTGATGTGCAGCCCGCTCCCGCTCGTGTTGCCGAGCGGCTTGGGGAGGAAGGAGGCAAACAGCCCGTTGTTGGCGGCAATCGTCTTGATCACCATCTTGACGGTGGAGAGATTGTCGGCGGCGCGCAGTGCCCCGCTGTACTCAAAGTCAATTTCGTTCTGGCCCGGTCCCTGCTCGTGATGGGAGCTCTCCGGTTTGATGTCCATCCGTTCGAGGGTGAGGCAGATGTCGCGGCGGACATTCTGGCCCTGGTCAAGCGGGGAGATATCGAGGTATCCCGCGTTGTCCTGTGGGATGCGGGTGGGGCACCCCGTCTCATCGGTCTCAAACAGGTAAAACTCACACTCCGAACCGATTCGGCAGGTGTAGCCTGCGTCAAGGCAGGCGCGCTCCGCCTGCCTCAGAATGTAGCGGCCATCCCCCTCGAACGGGGTACCGTCGGGGTAACGGATGTCGCAGAGGAACCGGACCACCCTGCCCTGCTGCGGCCGCCAGGGGAGGACGGCGAGAGTAGAGGGGTCGGGGAACAAAAAAAGATCGGATTCCTCAATGTTCATAAAGCCTTTGACTGCCGACGCGTCAAACGTCACCCCGTTTGCAAACGCGTCCTCCAGGGTATCCGCCATGATGGCCAGATTTTTGACCTGTCCGAAGATGTCGCAGAACATCAGCCGGATGAACTTGACATCGTTTTCCTGCACATATTGCAGCACTTCGCTGACCGTGTACTCCATGGATCACGCCTCCTACGCTGAATTTCTTTCTTTATTATACACGAGTTAGTTGTGCGTATAAAGCTGTTTGTAGGGATTTTTTGTGTCTGCGGTGAGAACAAAAAAATGATGGCTGAGAATTTCCTCCCGATCCGCGCCGAATTCCGCGCAGTAAGTGTCGATATACGATTGAATTTGCTGGAGATCCTGTGCAGTGGCGTCGTTCGCCACGACCTGCTTGGGCAGGTCGTGAGGGAGCCGATCGCAGCGCAGATAAATCTTTCCCCCGTGCATTCCGGTCCCGCAAAAATACCCGACCGGAATCTTACCCTCGCAGCCGAGGCCGAGCACGATGATGAGCCCGCCCGCCTGGTATTCGCCGAGGAACGAGCCCGCCGACCCGCCGATGACGAGCACGGGGAGCTTTTCCCGATATGCCTTCATGTGAATGCCGGCCCGGTAGCCCGCATTCCCCTTGACGTAGATCCGGCCGCCGCGCATCGCGTAGCCAGTCGCGTCGCCGGAGGAGCCGTGAATAAAAATATCCCCGTCGTTCATCGTGTCCCCCGTCGCGTCCTGTGCGTTGCCGTTGACCACGATGTGTGCGCCGTCGAGATATGCCCCGAGCGCGTTGCCGGGGGTGCCGTTGACGGTGATTGTTTTGCCCCGGAGCCCGTCGCCGATGAAGCGCTGGCCGATGCAGTTGTCAATCGTGACCTCCGCATCCTTTGAAGTTCGGATCAGGTTGTTCAGGGTTTTAAAGTGCATGGTGTTGCGCTCTGCGTTGATCATCATACCTGGGCACCTCCTAAAATTTTGTCGCGTTTTTTCTTGGTATACGCCATGAGCTGGGGTTTTTCCCGCACCAGTTCAAAGTCAATGCTGTCGAGCGGGATCTGTTCCCGGATGAGGGCGGTGTAAATGCCCGCCCGCTCGATGCACCCGATGAGGATATAGCCAATGAGCCTGTTGTCCTTGGTGAACAGCCGCTTGTAGTTCTCTTTCCCCTGTACAACAGTATCCTCCCCCTCGTAGCTGCCGGCGGTGATGATGTGCAGCCCGAAAAAACCGATGGCGTTCATCGCAATCGCACGGTCATACCGCTTTTTCCCGCCCGCCATGTTGATGCCGGCGCACTCCCCCTGCATGTAGGCGTTGGGAAGGAGGGCGAGCACCCTGCTCTGCCCCGTCGTGATGTCGAAGCTTTCGGTGCAGTCCCCTGCAGCATAGATGTCTGGGAGACTCGTGGCACAGCGGTCGTCAGTTAGGATTCCGCGCCCTACTTCACCGCCGATCGACTGGATGAGGCTGGTGTTGGGGCGGACGCCCACCGCGAGCACGAGGACGTCGAATTCCAACGTTTTGCCGCTCTTAAGATGCACCTTACCGGGTTCAAACCGCTGTACGCTGTCCGAGAGGTGAAACTCGATCCCCTGCCCCTCGATGTGCCGCTGCACCATACGGGAGCCCGGGACGTCGAGAATGCTCGGCAGGATGCGGTCCGCGAGGTCGACCACCGCGATGGAGCCCACCTTGTCACAGATGCCCTCGGCGCATTTGAGGCCGATGAGCCCCGCACCCACAATAAGCACCCGGCTGTTCGGGGTGATGGCCGCTTCGAGCGCCTTGGCGTCGTCGAGCGTCATAAAGGTGAACTGGTTTTTTACCTGGTCGAGCCCCTCCATCGGGGGAACAAATGGGCGGGAGCCAGTCGCCACCAGCAGTTTGTCGTAGGGGATGATCTCGTCGTTGTCGAGCAGCAGCTGCTTGCTCTCCCTGCCGATTTTCACCACCGCATGGCCGAGCTTTGTCTCCACCCGATTGTGCTCATAAAAGCTGTCCGGTCGATATTTCATCCGCTGCTCATCCGTCTTGCCGTAAAGCAGGTAGGAGATCAGCGGCCGCGAATAGGTGTGGTGGGGCTCATCTGAAATCAGCGTAATGCTGCCCTCCTGGTCCATCTGCCGGATTCCCTCAATGCAGCCGACTGCCCCGGCTGAATTTCCAATGATTACATAGTTCATCCCAATCACCTCTCTTCGTACACGATCGCATTGTTCGGGCAGCAAGCCACGCAGGCCGGCTCCCCGCAGGAATTTTTCAGGCAGAGCTCGCACTTCTGCACCACCCCGCCCCCGTCCGCCGGCAGGATCGCGCCATAGGGACAGGTTAGGATACAGGTGTAGCACCCCACGCACTTTTCCTGGTCAAACAGAATCACCCCATCCTGCACCGACAGCGCCCCAGTGATGCACCCCTTGACACAGAGCGGCTCCTCGCAGTGGCGGCAGGACACGGCAAAATTCACCTTATCCCCCTCCTCCACCTGAATCCGCGGGTTGATTTTTACATCTTTTAGCGCTGATGCCATATCGTCCTTGCCCGAATTGGCAAAGGCGCAGAAATATTCACACCGGTGGCATCCCAGGCACCACTCTTCATTTACATAAATTCGCTTCATCGCACTCACCTTTCTGGGGGTAGGGTTGCTGAGGCGCTGCCTCAGACTCCGGTCAAGGGGATTCTTGAAAGAAGCCCCTTGACAATCCCCAAGAACTTTAGATTACGCTCACCTGAAGGTGGGCGTAATCTAAAGTTTTCGGGGGTTCTCAGGGGGCCTTTTTCAAAAGACCCCCTGAGCGGGGTTCGGGGCGGAGCCCCGTCAACTCCTACTCCCCTGCGTGTTTGATCCCGAGGATGTTGAGCTCGGTTTGATTGAGACCGAGGCCGCGGAGCATGAGGCGGTTGCCTCTGAGGGCCTCGATGGAGTTGATCCCCATGCCGCCCATCATTTCCTTAATCTCGTGCTCCCAAGCGGTGACAAGGTTAACCAGGCGCTGGGAGCCGAGATCGGGGTTGAGCCGCTTGACAAGCTCGGGGCGCTGGGTGGCAATGCCCCAGTTGCACTTGCCGGCGTGGCAGGAGCGGCAGAGGTGGCAGCCGAGGGCGAGCAGGGCGCTGGTTGCGATGTACACCGCGTCTGCGCCGAGTGCGATCGCCTTGACGACGTCGGCACTGTTGCGGATGCTTCCTCCAACCAAAAGGGAAACATTGCCCCGGATCCCCTCGTCGCGCAGCCGCTGGTCCACGCTTGCGAGCGCGAGCTCAATCGGGATGCCGACATTGTCCCGGATGCGGGTGGGGGCGGCACCAGTGCCTCCGCGGAAGCCGTCGATGGCGATGATGTCCGCGCCGCTGCGGGCGATGCCGCTCGCAATGGCGGCAATGTTGTGCACAGCCGCGACCTTGACAATGACCGGCTTTTTGTATTCTGTCGCCTCTTTCAAGGAAAAGACGAGCTGACGCAGGTCTTCGATGGAATAGATGTCGTGGTGGGGGGCAGGGGAAATGGCGTCCGATCCCTCGGGGATCATCCGGGTGGCCGAGATATCGCCGACAATTTTGGCGCCGGGGAGGTGCCCGCCAATGCCCGGCTTGGCGCCCTGTCCAATCTTGATCTCGATCGCCGCACCCGCTTCGAGGTATTCCCTGTGCACGCCAAAACGGCCGGAGGCAACCTGTACAATGGTATTTTTGCCGTACTGATAAAAATCTTCATGCAGGCCGCCCTCTCCGGTGTTGTAATAAATGCCGAGCTCGGTGGCAGCGCGGGCCAGACTCGCGTGGGCGTTGTAGCTGATCGAGCCGTAGGACATGGCTGAAAATAGAATCGGCACGCTTAAGGTCAGCTGGGGCGGGAGGTTGTTGACGAGGTTTCCGCATTCATCCCGCTCAACTTTGGTGGGTTTCTGTCCGAGATAGACCTTGGTCTCCATCGGCTCGCGCAGCGGGTCGATCGAGGGGTTGGTGACCTGGGAGGCGTTGATGAGGATGTTGTCCCAGTAAACAGGAAGCTCCTTAGGGTTTCCCATGGAGGAGAGCAGCACGCCGCCAGTGCCCGCCTGGCGGTAGACGTCCTGGATATTTTCCGCCTTCCAGTTGGCGTTGTATTTGAATGTGTGGTCGGTTTTGACGATCTTGAGCGCGCGGGTGGGGCAGAGCGTCACACAGCGGTGGCAGTTGACGCATTTGGAGTCGTCGGCGCGCATCGTCCCGGTCTCGGGGTCATAGGAGTGCACCTCGTTCGCGCACTGGCGCTCGCACACCCGGCAGGCAATGCAGCGCTGCGGGTTGCGCACCACTTCGTATTCAGGGTAGATGAAATCAATAGCCATATCGTAAATTCCTCCAGTTTCGGAAGTTCTCTTATATTGTGACGCCGGGGTTGAGCCGGACGATAACCGGCTCGCCCCCCTTGGGGGACCAAAGCCTGTCGAGTTGCGGCTCGACGATGCGGATGGCGCACTCCTCGCTCGCTATGTAGACCCGGTCTCCCCGCTCGCCCACTACCATGGAGCGGAGCTTGAGCCGGTCGTTG
>CBCSOX010000031.1:0-20240 GCA_965141735.1 uncultured Oscillospiraceae bacterium
GACGTTTTCCGTATGCACGCCGAGGACGGGGTCGATTTTATGACCATTCACTGCGGCATCAACCGCAGCACAGCCCAGCGGTTTAAAAACAGCAAGAGACTGATGAACATCGTCTCCCGCGGAGGCAGTCTCATGTTCTCCTGGATGGAGTTGACGGGGGAGGAGAACCCATTTTACGAGCACTACGACGAGCTGCTCGACATTTGTCGGGAATATGACGTCACCCTCAGCTTGGGGGACGCCTGCCGCCCCGGTTGCATCGAGGACGCGGGGGACATCTCCCAGATTGAAGAGCTCGTGGTGCTCGGGGAGCTCACCGACCGAGCCTGGAAGAAGGACGTCCAAGTGATGATTGAGGGGCCGGGGCACATGCCGCTCAACCAGATTCAGGCCAACATGGAGATCCAAAAAACGGTCTGCAAGGGCGCGCCGTTTTACGTGCTCGGACCGCTTGTCACCGACATCGCACCCGGCTACGATCACATCACCGGGGCAATCGGCGGTGCAATCGCCGCAGCGAGCGGGGCCTCCTTCCTCTGCTATGTCACCCCGGCCGAGCACCTGCGGCTCCCCACTCTGGAGGACGTGCACGAGGGGATTATCGCCGCCAAAATCGCCGCCCACGCCGCGGACATCGCCAAGGGGATCCCCGGCGCGGCGGACTGGGACCGCAGTATGGCGCAGGCGCGGCGGGAGCTCGACTGGGAAAGGCAGTTTGAGCTCGCCCTGGACCCCGAGAAGGCCCGGCGCTATCGCAGGGAGTCCAGTCCCGCCTGCTCGGACAGCTGCACCATGTGCGGCAAGATGTGTTCGGTGCGCAACATGAACAAGGTGCTTGCGGGGCAGGATGTCGACATCATGGAATAGGGGGATTTGCTTGTTTGATCAGAAAAAGCTGCGGCAGGCGCTGCGCCTCTACGCGGTGACCAGCCGGAACTGGCTGGGGGAAAAGACGCTCACAGAGCAGGTGGAGCAGGCGCTGCGGGGCGGCGCCACCCTGCTCCAGTTGCGGGAAAAAACACTTTGCGACAGCGAACTGGTGCAGGAGGCGCAGGCAATCAAGCTGATTGCAGCACAGTACGGTGTGCCGCTCATCCTCAACGATCGCCCCGATCTGGTGGAGCGGTGCGGCGCGGACGGGGTGCACATCGGCCAGGGGGACTGCTCCGCCGCGCAGGCCCGCCGGGAGATCGGGCCGGAAAGAATCCTCGGGATCTCTGCCCACAGCGTGGATGAGGCGCTCCAGGCGCAGGAGGAGGGGGCGGACTATCTCGGCGTGGGCGCGGCATTTGGCAGTGCAACCAAAACCGACGCGGTCACGACCTCCCCGGATGTAATCCGGGCCATCTGCCGCGCAGTGGAAATCCCGGTTGTTGCAATCGGCGGGATCGAGCAGGGAAACATCCACCAGCTCTCGGGCTGCGGGCTCGCGGGGGTGGCTGTGGTCTCGGCGCTGTTCGCCCAGCCGGATGTGCGGGGTGCGGCGCAAAGAATGCGCATTCTCTCTGAACAGGTGACAGCAGGATAAAGTGCGCAGTGCTGGGGCTGGAACCTCGTCAGAAACGCGAATCCTCATGTTCTCGGATTGAGAAGGACAGGAGGAATGAAGCAGCCAGCACCGCGGGGGCAACTAGTCAGCTGTGGACCGAACAGGTGAAAAAACGAACTGTGATCGAGGGCAGCGGCCCGGATGGCGGAGGCAATGTGCGCCTTCCGAAAGCGGGCGACGGCTGGATGCCAATGGAGTTAAACAGCAGTGGACGGATTCAAATAGCAGCGCGGATGGGAGTCCCCTTGCATGAAATACACAGTATCAGGAGTTCGAATGGGGAATGGCAGGAATACACACTTTATTGAAATGGGGAAAGTCGGATGGAACAGATGATTTCCGCTGAGGAATGGGGCGTGGAATCACATTCTTTTGAAACAACTGGTGTGAGGATGAAGAAGGTGCTCAGCATCGCGGGTTCAGACGCGGGGGGCGGCGCGGGGATTCAGGCCGACATCAAGACAATCACCGCGCACAAGCTGTACGCCATGACTGCAATTACTTCGCTGACCGCACAGAACACCCTCGGCGTACAGGGGATCTTCCCGGTGGATCCCGGCTTTTTCAAGCAGCAGCTTGACAGCGTTTTCACCGACCTTTTTCCGGACAGTGTCAAAATCGGGATGCTCTGCTCCGCGCCGCTGGCCGACGCAGTGGCTGACTGCCTCACACACTACCGGCCCAAACACATTGTGCTCGACCCGGTGATGCTCTCTACCAGTGGCAGCCGGCTGCTGGATGACGATGCGGTGGAGCTTTTGATTCGCCGCCTTTTTCCACTTGCAGATCTCATTACTCCAAACCTGCCCGAGGCGGAGCGGATCAGCGGTCTGGCGATTCGTTCCCGCGCTGAGAGCGAGCGTGCGGCGCGTGCTATCGCCGGGCAAGGGGGATGTGCCGTGCTCATCAAGGGTGGGCATTGGGCTGAGACAGCGGATGATCTGCTGTTTGACGGAGAGCAGATGCACTGGTTCCCCGCTGAACGGGTGGACAACCCCAATACCCACGGCACGGGCTGTACCCTGTCCTCCGCCATAGCCTGCCGGCTGGCGCAGGGGTATAACCTGCGCCAGAGCATTTTGCTCGCCAAGGAGTACCTGACGGGGGCTCTCCGCGCGGGACTCGATCTCGGGCAGGGCAGCGGCCCGCTCAATCACTGCTATGCACTCTAACGGCACCCTGTGGTTTTTCTATCAGCATAGTGGGAGTCGCATGAAAGGCGTGTGTCTTTCAAATAAACTCGGCTGGATGGAGACACCTCTGCTCACGATCCCGCTGACCAATCACAATGACGGGGAATCCACGCGGTGCATACGGGGAAATTGCATCTCAGGTTTGTAGAAAATGCCCGCATTGCGCGCGGGTCGTTTTTCTGCAAAAACAAATTGGATCCGGGAAAAGAGTTGATTGACGAATCGCTCCTGAGCAAGGGAGAAGCAGGGCAGCCTGTGCCACTCATCCGGACAGAAAGCCCGGGAATCTTCTCTCTTTATTTCGAGAGGCTCTGAAATCCACTGCCTGGTCAGGGAAAGAGGTGTTGCTTTGATGATCATCTGTGTAACCAACCGGCTGCTCTGCCGTGGTGATTTTCTCACGCGGCTGGAGGGGATCGCCGCGGCCCGGCCATGGGGGATTCTCCTGCGGGAGAAAGACCTTGCCGCTGCGGAGTATGCCACCCTCGCGTTGGCATGCAGCGCGGTCTGCCAGCGCTATCAGACGCGGCTGCTGGTGCATTCCCACCCTGCGCTCGCGGCGCAGCTCCCCTCTCGCTGGCTGCACCTTCCCTTTCCTCTACTGGAGAGGGAGAAGCGGGGAGGGCTCCGCGCCAGTGTGTCGGTACACAGTGCCGAGGAGGCGGTGCGGGCCGAGGCGGGTGGGGCGCACTGCCTTGTCGCAGGGCATATTTTTTCCACAGCCTGCAAACCGGGACTCCCGCCGCGGGGAATCGAGTTTTTACGCGCTGTCTGTCAGAGCGTCTCGATCCCGGTTTTTGCAATCGGAGGGATGAGCG
Source organism: uncultured Oscillospiraceae bacterium (assembly GCA_965141735.1). Taxonomy (GTDB): domain Bacteria; phylum Bacillota; class Clostridia; order Oscillospirales; family Ruminococcaceae; genus Massilioclostridium. The sequence continues at coordinate 3,561 of CBCSOX010000031.1, forward strand.
CCGACCGGGTACCCGAGGTAATTGGAGCGGGAGCAGCCGGCATCTGCGTGATGTCCGAGCTGATGACCTGCCCAGATCCCGGAAATCGGATTCGGGAATACAAGCGCCGGATTGGCGAAGCCAGGGAGGAATACCAATGAAGGTAAATGGAATCAATCAAAATCTTTCAGAGCGGGTCACGCTCCGCTGCTTTTTGGAGGGGAACGGCTACGACTGCGCCAGGATTGCAGTGGAACGCAACGGGGAGATTGTGCCCCGGGGCTCTTTTGACGACATCCTGCTCGACAACAGCGATACGTTGGAAATCGTCCGCTTTGTGGGAGGTGGCTGAAATGCAGATTCGGGTCAATGGAGTGCAGCGGGAGGTCAGGCCAGGGACAACCCTGCGGAAGCTTCAGAGACAGGCGGCGCCCCACACCGACATCGCCATCTATCAGGGATTTCAGACTGACGAGGATCTGCCGCTCTGCGAAGGGGATATTGTCACCTTTATCCGGCGCGGCAGCATGCCTTCGAGCGCAGAGTTCGAGGAGATGCTCTTTGCCCGGCACACGCCCCGGGTGCATGAGAAAATCAAAGGGGCTACGGTTGGGATCGCGGGACTCGGCGGGCTCGGCTCCAACATCGCTGAGATGCTCGCCCGCACCGGGGTGGGCAGGCTTGTGCTCGCGGATTTTGACCAGGTGGAGCCGAGCAACCTCAATCGGCAGAATTACACCGTCCGGCATCTCGGCATGCCCAAGGTGGAGGCGGCCAAACTTTACTTGAGTGAGGTCAATCCCTATCTGGAGGCGGTGACCCACTTTGTCCGGGTGAACGAGGACAACCTCGCCCGCATTTTTGCAGGGTGCGACGTTGTCTGTGAGGCGTTTGACGATCCTTCTCAGAAGGCGATGCTCGTCAGCGGGCTGCTCGAGCAGCTGCCCGGCGTTGCGGTTGTGGCTTCCTCCGGCATGGCGGGATACGCCTCGGCCAACCAAATCAAAACAAGCAAACAGTTTCACAACCTCTATCTCTGCGGGGATGGGGAGACGGGTGCGCGGCCGGGCTGCGGGCTGATGGCGCCCCGGGTCGGGGTGTGCGCCGGGCATCAGGCAAACATGGTGCTGCGCCTCCTGTTGGGAGAGCGCCAGCCATAAGAAAATTAGGGAGGTAGTTCAATGGATCTTTTGACAATCGGCGGACATTCGTTCCGCTCGCGTTTTATCCTCGGTTCGGGCAAGTTTTCTCTCGAGATGACCAAAGCAGTGGTGGAAAACGGTGGGGTTGAGATGGCGACCCTTGCCCTGCGCCGCGCCAATGCAGGCGGGGAGGCGAATATTCTCGACTACATGCCCCAGGGCATCACCCTGCTGCCCAACACCTCGGGCGCGCGCACAGCGGAGGAAGCGGTGCGGATTGCACGGCTCGCGCGGGAGCTCGGCTGCGGGGATTTTGTCAAGGTGGAGGTGGTGCGGGACAGCAAATACCTTCTGCCCGACAATGCCGAGACGGTCCGGGCGACCGAACTGCTCGCCAAAGAAGGGTTTGTCGTTCTGCCCTACATGTACCCCGACCTCAACACCGCGCGCGATCTCGTGAGCGCAGGCGCGGCGGCGGTGATGCCGCTGGGCGCCCCGATTGGGAGCAACAAGGGGCTGTGCACCCGGGATTTTATCCAGATTCTCGTGGATGAAATCGACCTCCCCATCATTGTGGATGCGGGTATCGGCCGCCCCTCTCAGGCATGCGAGGCGATGGAACTGGGGGTGGACGCGGTCATGGCAAATACCGCGATTGCGACTGCGCAGGAGATTCCCCTCATGGCGCGGGCGTTTCGGCTCGCAATCGAAGCGGGGCGGATGGCCTACCGGGCAAAGCTCGGGCGCGTGCTGAACCGGGCGGAAGCTTCGAGCCCGCTCACCGGATTTTTGGCGGATTAGAAAGGAGCCAGGCGGATGAACCAGACAATCGAACAGCAGGTGCTCGCAGCCTACCACCGCTACGACTTCTCCTCCTTTACCGGGCGGGACGTCGAGGCAGCACTTGGAAAGGAAAACTTGGACGAGGCCGATTACGCAGCCCTTCTCTCTCCGGCTGCAGAGGGCTATCTCGAGCCGATGGCGCGCAGGGCCAGGGCGCTGACCCGGATGCATTTTGGAAACAGTATCCAGCTGATGACCCCGCTTTACATCGCCAACTACTGCGTCAACCACTGCGTTTACTGCGGCTACAACTGCAAAAACAACATCAAGCGCGCCAAGCTGAGCTTTGAGGAGATCGAAGCGGAGTATCGCACCATTGCTCAAACCGGGCTCAGGGAGATTTTGATCCTCACCGGGGAATCCCGCGCCCAGTCAGATCTTGCTTACATCGGCCGGGCCTGCGAGCTCGCGCAGAACTATTTTTCCACGATTGGGATCGAAATCTACCCGGTAGATGCGGAGGAATACGCCTATTTACACAGCAAAGGGGTGGATTTTGTCAGCGTGTATCAGGAGACCTACAACACCCAGCGGTACGATGAGGTGCATCTGAGCGGTCCGAAAAAGGATTTTTCCTACCGCTTCAACGCCCAGGAGCGCGCCCTGCTCGGCGGCATGCGGGGGGTGGGGTTCGGTGCGCTGCTCGGTCTCTCCGACTTTCGGCGGGATGCGTTTGCAGCCGGGCTGCACGCCAAGCTCATCCAGGCGCGCTATCCCCATGCCGAGATCTCGTTTTCAGTTCCTCGGCTGCGCCCGTTTAAAAACCAGAGGGAGTCCTCTCCCCTTGACGTGCACGAGACGCAGCTTTTGCAGGTGATGCTCGCCTACCGCCTGCTGCTGCCGTTCGCCGGTATGACGATCTCCTCCCGGGAGCGCGCGGGCTTTCGTGACAATGTCGCCGGCATGGCTGCGACCAAGCTCTCGGCGAGTGTGAAAACAAGCGTTGGCGGTCACGATCAGGAGGAAAAGGGGGACGCCCAGTTTGAAATTGCGGATGGGCGGAGCCTTTGCCAGGTGCAAGAGGAGCTGACCAGGCGCGGCATGCAGCCGGTGTACACCGACTCTATCTGGGTTTAGATCGAAACGGCACAATGCTGTTCACAGAGAAGGTCAGGAGAAAAGCGACGGCGTCTGCGGCTGGTGTGACACCGACGATTCCTGTACTTGCCGTGCGGAATGGGCGGGGCTTTCAGGAGGCCTGCCTCTTTTGCATTTTCAGAATCAGAATTCTGGCGATGCGGTCGACAAGTTGGCGGCTTTGAGTGCCCGCTCAGGCAGAATGGAAGGGGGCTGGAAGCCAATCCCACTGTGTTCGGTTCACCGGGTATCCACCGCCTTGCAAGGGTTCTGCATCTGTAAGAAAATCGGTGGATGTGACACGCAGATGCTGCATTGAAACTCTGAGCGGCACCCTGCATTCCTTCTGGGGTGGAATGGACAATGATTCAATGTCTGCCGGACAGTCCGGAGCAGGGTTATAGGCAGCTTGTCCCTGGGATTCAAATGGAGTGCTTTGGGCGCGTTTTACAGTGAACGAATTGTTGCAAAGGAAAAGGAGTGTGGGGCCAAATGGAGCAGGAAAAAACGCGCTGGGCTGGCAGTCTCGGGTTTATTATGGCGTCAGCGGGCGCGGCGGTGGGGATGGGCAACCTCTGGCGGTTTCCAATGCTCGTCGGACAGAATGGGGGAGGGGCGTTTCTGGTGGTCTATCTCGTCTGCATCCTACTCATCGGAATCCCGATGCTGCTTACCGAAATCGCCCTCGGCAAACGAACGGGCAAGGACGCGTTCGGAAGCTACCGCAGCATCAGCAGGCGGTGGGGCGGGGTCGGCATCCTCGCGGTGGTGACAAGCCTCATCGGGCTCTCCTATTACACAGTGCTCGGGGGCTGGATTCTGCGTTATCTGTTTGTGCCCCTCGGCACAGCAGGCACCGACGCACAAGGCTTTTTTGAGTCGTTTACCGCTTCTCCCTCCCTTCAGATTGTCTTTTATCTGATCACCATGGGGATCACTGCCGCCATTGTGGCATGCGGTGTTGCAAAGGGGATTGAAAAAGCCTGCAGGTGGATGATGCCCGCACTGTTTGTCTGTCTCGGTGTGCTCGCAGTCCGCTCCTGCACTCTGCCTGGGGCGGGGGAAGGGCTCTCTTTTTTTCTCCGCCCTGATTTTAGCAAGATCACCCCCAGGGTGTGGATCTTGGCGCTCGGTCAGGTTTTTTTCTCCCTGTCAGTCGGCGCAGGGGCGGGAATTACCTACGGGTCCTATTTAAATAAGAAAGAGAATATTGTGCGGGATGCGGCTGTGATCGCTGGGTTTGACACCCTCGCCGCCCTGCTCGCCGGATTCGCCATCCTTCCCGCCGTCTTTTCTGCGGGAATGGACCCTCAGATGGGGCCGGGGCTTTTGTTCGTCACCCTGCCAGAGGTGTTTTCCGGAATACCGGGCGGCGGGGTGCTTTGCACCCTCTTTTTTGTGCTGGTCCTCTTTGCATCTCTGACGACGACCATCGCTTTTCTCGAGGTCGTTGTCTCGTTTGCGGTGCGCACCCTCCGGATTCCAAGAAAAAAGGCGGTCCTGCTCTGCGCGGCAACCGCTTCAATCCTCGGCATCCCTTCTGCGCTCAGTTTTGGGGTGCTGGGGGATGTGTCCCTGTTTGGAAAGACGCTGTTTGAATTGGCTGACTTCACCGTCTCCAACATCTGCCTGCCCCTGTCCGCTCTGCTGACCTGTCTTTTTGTCGGATGGGTGTGGAAGCCCGCCAACGCGGCCCGTTCCATTACCCGAGATGGGGGCATCCGCCTTGTTTTCTCATCTGGATGGGCGAGGTGGGTTCAACTGGTGCTCCCGCTTCTGATAGCGGTTATTTTTATCGCTGGATTCCTCAGTTTTTAGACAAAACTGTCGTCATGAGAATCCTTTTTGTAAAAAACATGCTTTTTTCTCATAGATGTGATAAAATAGATGTACTTTACTGCAAGGGAGTTTTTTCTATGCCACTGACCATCGAAATTCATTTACTGGGTGAATTTTGCCTCAAAGTGGATGGATGCGACACTCAGCTTTCCGCACATTCTTACCAGCTGTGGAATCTCCTGGGGTATCTGATCGTTTTCCGCCGCCGTGAAATCCCCCACTATGAATTGATCAAGATGCTGTGGCCGGAGGATGACATCGACAACCCTTCCAATGCGCTGAAAAATCTGATTTACCGCATCCGCACCAATCTCTCCAAAAACGGACACCCCGCACTTAAAGGGATGATCGCATATTCCAAAGGCAAATACACGCTGAGCCCCAGTTTTGACTACAAGATCGACAGCGAGGAATTTGAGAGCCTTTGCCAGCGAGTGCAGCAGCCGGGCCTCACGCAAACCGAGCAGATTGAGCTGTATTACCGAATTTTTAACCTCTACAGAGGGGACTTTTTTCCAGAACTCGCCCTCTCCCAGTGGGTGATTCCGCTGCATGTGTACTACCATCAGATGTACGTTGCGGCGATGAACCGGCTGCTGGAGCTGCTCGAAAAAGAGGAGCGCTACGAGGAGATAGTCACCGTCTGCAAACGGGCCATCCCGCTCGACCAGATGGAAGAAAATTTTCACCAAGTCTACATCCGCGCACTCGCCAAGATCGGCACCCCTGCAAAAGCGCTCGATTATTACGAATATGTGACCCAGATGTTTTACAACGAACTTGGCATCACCCCGTCGGACGACATGAAGAGCCTTTACCTAAAAATCACAAATAAGCTCAACTATGTGGAGCTCGATGTGCACAAAATCATGTTTGACCTGACGAGCCAGAAGGAGGAGACCGGGGCGTTTTACTGCGAGTACAGCGTGTTTCAGCACATCTATCAGCTGCTCCAGCGCACGGTGGAGCGCAGCGGAAATAAGGTGTATGTCGCCCTGCTCACCCTTACGGATTCCAACGGGAGCGTTCCGCGGCTGCGCCAGCTCAATGAATCGATGACACAGGTGCAGAACCTGCTCAAGTACAGTCTGCGCAAGGGGGACATTTACTGCAAATACAGCAAATCACAGTGGGTTGCGCTGCTGGTTCTACCAGATGACGATGTCGCGCAGTCGGTTGTGACAAGACTTGACTCGAGATACCGTTCTCTCGTGATTAGCAAACAACTCAAATTGCATGTTACTATGAAATCCGTGCAGAGGGAAGTTGATAATATGTCTAAACTATGAACAAGAGAGACCCTGCATTTGGAAAATGTGACTGGCGTGTGACCGCAGTCGGGTATAATAAATAATATACTGAAAGGAAACATCTGGAAATGGGGAATTTCCTGCGGAGCGCAGCGAATTTGCAGCTCGATTCCGGCCAGACGTTTTGCACTCGCGTCTGGGGTGTTTCCTCAAAGTGTGAACCTCTGTTGTGGAGAATCAGGTGAACATGGCATTGCATTCTGCGCCCTCTCCGACATTTGGGCGCCCGGACATGGAATGAATGCCATGGAATCACCGCTTTTTATTTTCCGGTTGACTTTTTTTCCAGACTATGGTATGATATCCTCATCGTGAGGGAGTAGTTTGCATGCACAGCGCATGTGGCCTAAGTCAACAACCGGTCATTCTTTAGGTGGCCTGGCTTATCCTGAAAAAACAAGACTCATGTATAGCCCCAGTTGGGGCTGTACATGAGTCTCTTTTGTTTTTCTGGGAACTTTCTGGGAAGAATAGAACAAAACAGGAGGGGTATGAATGAACGAATTTCAGAAAAGCTCAACACAGCTGCTGCAGGAGTTCTCTGTAGATGCCGCATCCGGCCTTTCGCCGCAACAGGTGGAGCAGAGTGCGCAGCAGCACGGAAAAAACGCATTTACCCGCGCGAAATCCCCGTCATTCTTAAAAAGGGTTCTCGAGTCCTTCAAGGAGCCGATGCTGATTCTGCTGCTGGTGGCGGCGTTTATCACCTTGGCGGTGAACATTGTCAACTATGTCACCGAGGGGCACGCTGACTTTGTCGAGGTCGTAGGCATTTTTGTGGCGATCCTGCTCTCGGTGGTCATCACCGTTGTGATGGAGGGGCGCAGCGCCAAGGCGTTTGAGGCGCTCAGCGCAATTACGCGGGACACCAAGGTCAAAGTCATCCGCGATGGAAAAACGCAGTACATTTTGCACGATCAGGTTGTGACCGGCGACATCGTGCTCATCGAGACAGGGGATAAAATTCCCGCCGACGGCAGGCTGATCGAGAGCACCGCGCTGCGCGCCGACGAATCCTCCCTCACCGGGGAGAGCGCCCCGGTTGCAAAAGATGCGGATGCAGTGCTTGAGAGTGACAAGACTCCAGTTGCAGAGCGGATCAACATGCTGTATTCCGGCTGCTTTATCACCGGGGGAAGCGGAAAGATGGTAGTCACGGCAGTCGGCGACGCCACTGAATTCGGCAAAATTGCCCAGGAGCTCTCCTCTACCGCAAAGACCTCAACCCCGTTGCAGGAGAAGATGGCGAGGCTGGGCAAATTCATCGCGGTGCTCGGCGCGGCGGTTTCGCTTGTGGTCTTCCTTGTTCAGCTCATCACCTTCCTCAGCAGCGGGACGGCGAGCTTTGAAACAATCTCCGAGGCATTCATCACAAGCATCGTCCTCATCGTCGCGTCGGTTCCGGAGGGCCTGCCCACCATCATCGCGATCGCTCTGGCGCTCAACATCATGAAGATGTCTAAGGAAAACGCACTGGTCAAAAAGATGGTGGCGTGCGAGACAATCGGCTCGGTCAACGTCATCTGCTCGGATAAAACCGGAACGCTCACCGAAAACCGCATGACGGTTGTCGAGCTCTATCAGGACGGCAGGGTGGCACAGCCGGAACAGCTCGACAGTCTGCCCATGCTGCGCAACTTCTGCGTCAACTCGACGGCCAACGTCGAATTTGCCAGCCAGCTCAAATTCATCGGCAACCCAACCGAATGCGCCCTGCTCGTCGCCGCGCACAAGGCGGGGCAGGATTACCGCGCGATCCGCCAAGGGGCGCAGATTGTCCACGCCTACCCCTTTTCTTCCGAAACCAAAAATATGACCACAATCGTCGACGAGGGCGGCGGACACGTCGCCTACACCAAGGGAAGCCCGGAAAAAATCATGGCGATGTGTTCTATCCCCGACGCAAAGCGCGTAGAGATTGAAAAGCTGATCACCTCTTACCAGGAGAAATCGGGGCGCGTCCTCGCCTTTGCACACCGGGCGCTTCCCGGCGGCATCGACTACGAGACCGGCCGGACCCAGGTGGAGACGGAAATGGAGTACGACGGGTTTGTCGTCATCCAGGACCCGCTGCGCGCCGACGTCAAGGACGCGGTGGAGCACTGCCGCGCCGCGGGGATTGACATCAAGATGCTCACCGGAGACAACATTGTCACCGCCCGTGCGATTGCAGGCGACCTCGGCATTCTCGATGCAGAGCACGTCGCGGTGGAGGCAAAAGAGCTCGACCACCTCGACGACGAGCAGCTCGCCGCGATGCTTCCGAAAATCCGGGTGATTGCGCGCAGCACCCCGATCATCAAGATGCGGGTGGTCAACGCCCTCAAGGCGACCGGCAACGTGGTCGCGGTCACCGGGGACGGCATCAACGACGCCCCGGCGATCAAAAACGCCGACGTCGGCATCGCCATGGGCATCTCGGGCACCGAGGTCTCCAAAGAGGCGAGCGACATCGTGCTGCTTGACGACTCGTTTACCACAATCGAAAAGGCGGTCAAATGGGGACGGGGTATTTATCAGAATTTCCAGCGGTTTATCCAGTTTCAGCTCACCGTCAACCTCTCGTCGGTGCTCGTTGTGCTCGCGTCGATCCTCATCGGCTTCAAGTCTCCCTTTACCGCGCTCCAGCTGCTCTGGATCAACCTGATCATGGACGGCCCGCCGGCGCTTGTACTCGGCCTGGAACCGATTCGCGGCGATGTGATGAAAAACAAACCCACCGCCCGCGGCTCCAACATCGTGACAAAAGGGATGATCACCCGCATCCTCTTCAACGGCATCTACATCGGCGCGGTTCTGCTGCTTCAGACAGGGTTCAATTTCCTCGGCGGCACGCCGGAACAGGCGTCCACCATCATCTTCACCCTCTTTGTGGTCTTCCAGCTCTTCAACGCATTTAACAGCCGTGAACTCACCGATGAGAGCGTGCTCAAGAATTTTGCCAACAATAAAATGATGCTGCTCGTGTTCGGCATCACCTTCCTGCTCCAAATCCTGATTGTCCAGTTTGCGGGTCCGGTCTTTTCCACTGTCCCGCTCCCGCTGATGATGTGGGTCAAAATCATCCTGACAGGCCTGACGATCATTCTCGTGTCCGAGCTCTTCAAGCTCGTCCGCCGCGTCCTGAAAAAAGGATAGGTTTCGGAAGATGCGCCTGGGATTCCGCCGGCCTGCTGACGAGGCTGACCCGCGCCTGTTTTGAATGCCGCAGAATCCACTGGCAACCCGTTGTTCGGCCGTGTGGCAGTGGCCTGGGCGCTTTCCGACATCGGATCGGAACTCCCGCAACAAAAGGAGGTCAATCTATGAAACAAGGCGTTCAGAACGTAGTCAAAGGGGCTGCGATCGGCGCGTCGCTTCTCGTTCCCGGCGTGAGCGGGGGAACGATGGCGATTATTCTCGGTATTTACGACAAGCTCATTGCTGCGGTGGGAAACCTGTTCAAGGAACCCAAGAAAAACCTGCTGCTGCTCGGCACAGTCAGCTTGGGGGGGATCGCGGGGGTGCTGCTGTTTGCAAAGCTGCTCCTCTATGTGACCACTACCTATGAGATGCCGATGATGTTTTTGTTCCTCGGTGCAGTGGTTGGCAGCCTGCCCATGCTGTTTGGCAAAGCGCAGATCAGGCGGTTTTCCCCCAAGGTGCTGCTCTACCCCGCTATCGGTCTTGCGCTGGTGCTGTCGCTTGAGTTGCTTCCGCCCGACCTGCTCCAAATTGAGCTGGGGCGCAATCCGCTGAGTTATCTCGTGCTGGTCGTCGCGGGGATTATTCTCGCAGTCGCCCTCGTGCTCCCCGGCATCAGCGTCTCTTACATACTGCTGATCATGGGGATTTATCAGCAGACCCTGACAGCCATCGAACAGCTCAACCTGCCGTTTTTGTTTATTTTGGGCATCAGCGTGCTCATCGGCGTTTTCCTGACCACCAAGCTGCTCGAGCGGGCGATGACCCGGCGCTCACAGGAGACTTTCCTGCTCATCATCGGGTTTGTCATCGGTTCGCTGCGGGATGTGTTTCCCGGATTCCCTTCGGGTTGGGAGATTCCGCTCTGTCTGGCAACCTTTTGTGCGGGGTTCGGCGCTATCCTGTTTCTGTCCCGTTTTTCTGATTGAATGAAGCGGCATTTGGGCGCGCAGCTGGACTGAGCCTGTTGTTAAGCCGGCATATCAATCGCGCTGGCTGGTACGGGTTGATAACCACGATACATTTTAAAACATACATCCCTCTTCCCGCAGATGCCGTTCCACGGCATTGACTGTTGAGCAATCCGGCGACCCTGTCGCCGGATTGCTCTTTTTGTAGCTTAAGCGCAAATAAACCCCTAGTTTAACTGGAGGAATTAAAATCTTTAGATACAAGAAATCCTTCTTTTGATATGATAAGTACAGGTTGGCCAACCATACAAACAAAAGGAGGATTTGTCTAATGAAAGACATAAATAGTTTATCACAGAGCCTGCCCCCTTGGGTATTCCAAGTGGAGATGCCAGTATCATATAGTATTTGCACCAAAATTCGGAAGAGAAGAAAAATATAGGAAAATAAAAGTGAATATAGGACAAATACTACGAAAGCTTTGCGAGCAAAAGGAAGTAGAAATAATAGAGGCAGAAGCGTGTCCAGATCATATTCATATGCTTGTATATATACCATCAAGTCTGAGCATAGCACAATTTATGGGGTATCTAAAAGGGAAGAGTAGTTTGATGATATTTGATAGACACGCAAATCTGAAATACAAGTATGGAAATCGTCATTTTTGGTGTAGAGGATATTATGTAGAAACAGTAGGTAGAAATAAAACGGCAATAGCAAACTACATAAAAAATCAGCTACAGGAGGATATAGCGAACGATCAACACATTTAAAGAATATATTGACTCGTTTACGGGTAGCAAGAATAAGTAGGAAACAAAAAAGGCTGCTTTAGCAGCAGCCCGAGAATAATATGCGGTTGGCGGACTTTTCAGTACCTCTTGAGAGGTCGCCAGTAATATGCCCTTTTAGGGCTTATGCATACCACCAGTTTAACTGGTGGTTTTGATTGTCCACACACTTCGTCTGGGTGTCTATATGGAAAAATAGATAAAAAACAAAAATGTTATTGAAATTTATCCATAAAAAGTATATAATCTAACTGGGTTTCAATTACTGGTGCGGTGAGAAAGGAGGGGGGCACTGAGCACCATGCAAATCCGAGAAGAATGATAGAACAACAAGGAGGGAACTACATGAGAAAAGGAAGGCGAATGCTCGCATTGCTCCTTTCTCTCTCGCTTATTGTGTCGATGGTACTGCCCTCGACCAATGCGTTTGCGGAAGAAATAAGTGATGTGGTCATTACAAACCTCAAGACCAACGATATGGTGGACCCGGTCGGCGTCGACGTCGTTCCGCCCACCTTCAGCTGGCAGATGGAGTCGGATACCATAGGGCAGAAACAGACCGGCTATTCCGTGACAGTTGCACGCGACGCCGCATTTACCGACATCGTCTGGAATCCCGCACGGGAGAATTCCGGCGAATCGGTTGGCATCAAATACGACGGCCCGGCGCTCGATGCGATGACAACGTATTACTGGAAAGTAGTTGTCTGGGACAAGGACAACAAAAAAGCAGAGTCCGACGTTGCAACCTTTGAAACCGGCCTGCTCGGCGACAATGCCTGGGACGATTCGGAATGGATTAAAGTCGGCGATTCGACTCAGCCCCCGGCTCCCGAGGGAAAGATCGACTACACCCTGGACTTTGATTTCCAAATTGCGAATGGTGCGGTTGCACCGGTCTTTGAAGCCAAGGACTCAAGCAACTATTTGATGTGGCAGTTCAGCGAGAGCGCGGGAACGCTCCACTACCGCCCCCACACCAAGAAAAACGGGGGTTATGCTAACGTCAAGGACATTGATATCACCAGCCTTGCAAACGGTTCGGCAAAGGACGTTCAGCATGCGCAGGTTCGTGTGACCAACGATACAGTCACCACCTATCTCAACGGAAAACTCGTGGAGGAGCTTTCGGTGAACGCGCTCAACGGGATAGAGCCCGTTGGCACGGACAGATTGATCGGTTTCCGCTCGAGCACTGGGGAGACAGGATACCTCGACAACATGGTTGTCACCGACTATGCGGCATCTTCTGACGGACAGGTCGTGAAACAGTACGACTTTGGCTCGGACAACCCGTTCACCGCCGGAAGAGTTGTGGACGGCCGCCTATACACCGAAACTGCGGGCGACCTCACCGGGCTCGAAGTGGGCGCAGGCCCTGAGATCACCGATGACCACTACGTCGTCGAAGCGGACATGACCTGCACCACCACCGCGGTCAGCATCCTCTTTAATGCGACCGACAGCGGCAACTTCTACATGTGGCAGCTCAACGTCAAGGATTCCCCCGGCAAGGTGATCTTTAAGCCCCACATCTGGAAGGGCGGCAACTACGGCACCTACGACAAGACCCATTTTGTCGACGTCACTGACATCGTCACCCCTGAGCAGCTCAAAACCACACCGGTTCACATGAGAGTGGACGTCAAAGGGGATCAGATCCTCACCTACCTCAACGACACTTTGATCGATACCTTCCCGGTGGGCGAGGTCAGCGACCAGGGCACCACCGGCATCGCGATCACCCGTGACAGCTATCTCGGTTTCCGCTCGGACGGACAGGAGTACGGTACGGTCGACAATTTTAAAATGACCGACTACACCGACGACGAAGCGGGCAAAGTAGTCTACAACTACACCTTTGACGACGAAAACCCCTTCCTCACCGGACGAGTGGAAAACGGCGCGTTTGTCGTCAGCGGCGTGGGCATTCTGCTTCCTCCGCTCGGCTCCCCGACGTTCCGCAAGGAATTCACCCCGGCGGGAGAAGTTGTTTCCGCGAAATACTATGTCACCGGCCTCGGCGTCTTTGATGCATTCATCAACGGCGAACGGGTCGGCACCCGTCAGGCGGACGGCTCGATGGTGTACGACGAGCTCAAACCAGGCTATACCCAACCCGCAGACCGGGTGTTCTACTATTCCTACGACGTGACCGACCTGCTTGCGGACGGGGCGAACACCCTGACTGCAACCCTGACCACCGGCTGGTGGGGCGGCGCGATCTCGGGCCGCTACGGCTCCAACAGCGCGTACCGCGCAAAACTCGTGCTCCAGTATGCCGACGGCTCAAGCGAAACCATCGGCACCGACACCACCTGGAAAACCGCTCTGCAGGGCCCCGTCATCTCGGGCGACATCTACCAGGGCGAGATCTACAACGGCGGCGCGGATACCTCCTACCGTCTCAACGGCTATGACGACTCCAAGTGGAATTATGCGAACAAGGACACCCAGTTCAAGGGTGAAATCGTCTCCCAGATCGGCCCGGCCATTCGGGTGCGGGAAGACCTGGAACTCGGTGTCAAATCCGCGACGGTTTACGACGGCGCGGTCAACGAAACCGCCAATCAGTTTGGCAACATCAACGTCACCGGTACCTACGGCGACGGCGAATCCTTCACCCTTGCACCCGGCCAGAAAGCGGTCATCGACTTTGGTCAGAACTTCGCGGGCTGGGATGAGATCTCGGTGGAAGGCGACAAGGGCACTGTCATCACCATGCGCCACGGCGAGATGCTCAACGACAACGACGGCCTCAAATCCCGTGGCAACGACGGCCCGGAGGGCAGCATCTACACCGCGAACCTTCGCTCCGCGGCTGCGACCGGCACCTATATTCTGAGCGGCGAGGGCGTCGAAACCTACCATTCCACTCACACTTTCTACGGTTTCCGTTACTCTGAGATTTCCACCTCCGCACCGGTCACCATTCACGGCCTGCGCGGTATTGTGGTCACCTCAGTAGAAGAGAATACCGGTACCCTGACGACCTCCAACCAGGACGTCAACCAGCTCATCAGCAACGTCCTGTGGGGCCAGTACAGCAACTACCTCAGCGTCCCGACCGACTGCCCGCAGCGCGACGAGCGCCAGGGCTGGACCGCGGACACCCAGGTGTTCTCCACCGCAGCGGCGTACAATGCCGATTCCAAAGGCTTCCTTACTAAATTTATGCAGGATATGCGGGATTCCCAGGCGGACAACGGCGCATATCCGGACACCGCGCCCCGCACCGCATTCGGCGGCACAGGCCAGCTCGGCTGGGCGGACGCCGGCATCATTGTCCCGTACAACGTCTACAAGATGTACGGCGACAAATCGATCATCGAAGAAAACTACGAGTCCATGCAGAAATTTATGGATGTCTACATGGCTTCCTGCGGCCCCAAGGGTGGCGGGCATGCATACGGAGATTGGCTCTCGTATGAAGCCAATGACGACGGTGTCAAAGACCTCGTCGGCACTGCGTACTATGCGTGGGATGCCCAGATGATGTCCGAGATGGCGGCAGTCCTCGGCAAGACAGAGGATGCAGAGCGTTACCAGCAGCTCTACGAGACCGAAAAGAAATTCTTCCAGGACACCTTTGTCAACGCGGACGGCACCCTCAAACGCACCGAGCAGACCTGTTACTTAATGGCGCTTAAGATGGACCTGCTCCCGAACGAAGAGTCCAAACAGATTGTCAAACAGGCTCTGCTTGACAACATCAAACGCAACGGCAACAAGCTCCAGACCGGCTTCCTCGGCACAGCGACCATCATGCAGACGCTGTCCGACGTCGGTGCGACCGACGTTGCCTACCAGCTTCTGCTCCAGCGCGGCAACCCGTCCTGGCTCTACTCGATCGACCAGGGCGCAACCACCATCTGGGAGCGCTGGAACTCCTACACAAAAGAAACCGGCTTCGGCGACGTGGGCATGAACTCGTTCAACCACTACTCCTACGGCGCGGTTGCCGAGTGGATGTATGGCTACATGGCGGGCGTCCTGTATGATTTTGACCAGCCCGGCTTTAAGCACATCATCCTCCAGCCGACTCCCGACCAGGTGATTAAGACAGTGGATTGTTCTTACGATTCCGCCTACGGCACCATCGTGAGCAATTGGAGCTTTGAAAACGGCAACTTCCTCTACGACGCAACGGTTCCGGCCAACACCACAGCCACGGTTTACCTCCCGGTTGAGGACGGCTCCACCGTCACGGTCAACGGAAAAGCGCCGGAAACGCTCACCACCGAAGCGGACGGCATCCGCTATGTCGAGACCAAGGACGGCAGGGCGGTCTTTGAGGCGGTCGCAGGCTCCTACAGCTTCGCAGCTACCGTCACCGAGTACTGCTTCATCAACCTCACCAACGCGGACAGCTCGATTCCCTGCAAGGTCAGCATCAACGGCGGTGAGCTCCAGAGCATGCCCCCCATCATCAAAACCGAAGCGGGCCAGCCCATCACCATAAAAGCTGTCTCGGTCAACGACGTAGACTATGCCTTTGGCAGCTGGACGGGTGACTTTAGTTCAGAAGACGCTGAGATTACCCTGACCCCCACAGGCGACATGAATCTGACCGCCAACTTTAAGTGGATTGGCTACGATAACCTCGCTCAGAACAAAATTGTCACCAGCAACAGCATCTACACCAGCGGGACTGCCTGGCAGCTGAGCAACCTCGTCGACGGTGTGCTCAACCACCTCGGCGGGAACAACGGCTACACCAGCAATTCCTACGACAATCCCGACGTGTCGGCCGATCCGGTCTGGGTCACGGTTGACCTTGGAGAAAAAACCGAGTTTAACCAGCTCAAGCTCTATCCGAGAACCGACACCTTCACAGCAGTGGGAACCACCCTCAATTTCCCGGTTCATTACCAAATCAATGTCAGCGACGACGGCACAAACTTCACCACTATCTATGAAATTCAGGATCAGAAGGCGCCGCTTTGGGAGCCTGCTGTCATCCTGTTTGACGAGATGCAGAGCGCACAGTACGTCCAGATCAAGGCCTTTGTCCTGGGCGACCGCGACGGAAACGATCCGCACCGCCTCCAGCTCTCGGAATTTGGCATCTACGACACCACCCCGCCCGCTCCTCCAGTGGACAAGACCTGGCTTGATGAAGTAATTGCGGAAGCGGCGGACTACGAAGGCAAAGAGGCGGATTACACTGCGGACAGCTGGAAGGCATTCAGCGACGCGCTCGCAAAGGCAAACCGTGTTGCCGATGATGAAACTGCTGATCAGGCGGCAGTTAACACCGCGGCGCAGGCACTGCGGGATGCAATTGACCAGCTGACCTTGGCTCCTCCGAAACCTCCGGTGGACACCGACAAAACGATTCTCAACAAGGTCATCGAAAAAGCCGAAGCACTGCTTGACACCGACGAATTCAACAACGCAATTCAGAGCGTACAGGACAGCTTCCAGGCAGCCCTCACAGAGGCGCAGAGAGTGTCGGCAGATGACACAGCCACTCAAGAAGAGGTAGACACAGCGTGGGTTTCCCTCATGACTGAGATCCACAAGCTCGGCCTCCAACAGGGCAACAAAGATCAGCTCAGAGAGCATGTAGAACTCTACAGCAAGCTCGATCTCAATCTCTATC
>CBCSOX010000032.1:0-20062 GCA_965141735.1 uncultured Oscillospiraceae bacterium
CCGCGGTAAAGGATTCCTGCACCATTGCGATCACGTTGTCAAATTCGTCCGATTCATACGCTGCTTCTGCGTATTCGATCACTTGATTGAGAATGGTTTTGTTGGTTTCAACTTCTGTGTACTCTGCTTCGACAAATGGAATCACGACTGCCTGACTCGGGCCATAAGGCAGATATTTTACTTTTCTGTCTTCACCCCACCACGACTGTGCTGCGGTACTGGAAATCGCGCCGCGGGAAAGCTGAACATTGCCCAAAGTAGAGCTGTATTCAATGTGGATTGTGTTTTTGCCATCTACAAGATACTTGCTCACATCGACGACTGGATCCAGACAGCTGATACCGCCGGTGTATTGCTCTGCGCCGTCTCTGCCCGGAATCACAGACTGCGGCTTTTTGGATGCGTTTTCGCTGACCGCGCCGCCGACTTTTTGCCCATTGATCCAAACCTTCATGCTGGAATAAAAGTCGCTTCCGAAATCAATATACGCGCCGTCTGCTGCGCTGCTGTCCCAATCAAATGCAGCATCATAGGTTCCCACACCCGAAACCTCTTTTCCGATTTCCGGAATCTTGTCCCAGGTGGTCATCTGATCGAGTTTTACATTGATTTTGGTTTTGTCCGTCGTCACTTTTGTATTCACGGTCTCAACGCCATTAATTGTCTCTGTGCTGTAAAGTTTATCCGTTCCTGCTGTCCAAGACTCCACAGTGAGATCCCAATTGGTGATTGGATAGGATTCTGGTACAACGAAGGTATCTGATACAGTTTTGCTGTCGCTGAGTTCAGTGTCATAGGTACCCGTTTGTGTTGCGCGTACGACTACTTTGTTATCATCTGTCACGTAAGAATGGTCTGCAGTGGTCGATACTGCGTGGAACTTCTCCTGGTCTACCGCTTCAAAAGCATACAATGCGATATCATCGTAATCAATATCGACTTGGATTACGGTTTGGCCATTATCGTAATAGTAATTGCCGACCTCAGTCACTTCACCGGTCCAAGCATTGATTTGGTATGGAACAAACATGCCGTCCATTTTGATTTCAGTTTGGATATTGGTTCCGTGATCTTCGTCTTTTATTCCTTCGATGTGACTGTTTTGATGATAATCGTTTGAGCAGTAATTGTAAGCATACAGGTATTGGTTGCCGTCTGCGTCCTGACGGGTCTGGGTCAGAAGCTGGTGGTTGGCTTCACTGAATTCTGTATAGGGGCGAATCCCCATCTCCTGCATCGCGTCATACAGCCCATCATCATAACCTGCCGCTACTTTGTCGAAATAATTAAAGTCATCCGGTGCATCATAAATCTCAACATCTTTGACATTGGGAAGTGCTCTCATCGCTGCCATGACCGAATCAAGTCCTGCATCCTGGGCATCGTTGAAAGGAGTGCGCACTGCAGCACCCTGCATGATAAAGACGGGCAGGCCTTTTTGTGCCCACTCATAAATCAATTTTGCGCCGTCAACATCCAGCCAATCCTGATAAAGCACAAGGGATTTATAACCAGCCGGTTCGATTGTTTTTGTCTCTTCGTCAAAATAGACGCCGTCTGCTTTGAGCAGGTCGGGGCTGAAATAATCATAGGTGTAACCGTTGTCCTGCAGCTCGGTGGAACGATAGTATACCCCCATATGGGCTTTCATGTAGTCCATTCCGCCCAGGTCATTTCCCATTCCTCCGCCAAAACGGATGCCCTGATTCCAGTTGTTGTGGATAAATCCAACATCGGTTCTGGAGCTGCCTGTCTGCAGCAGCTGCTGGACGCGCCCAATGTGTGCATTAAATTCATCATAGTTATTGTAGGCAGGCTCGCGGGTTCCCCAACGGTCAAATCCACTTCCCCACCCCGGCCATGCAGCGTCTGTGCCGTAGCTGTAACCAGCGCTCCAAATATGCCAAATGACACGCTGGAAGCCGGAAGCATACATGTGGTAAGCGTCTGACAAACGAAGCTGTTGTGTCGCATAATAGGTGCTCAGTTCTGTTCCCGTCTCACTGGAAAGAACTTTATCGAGCAGATGAGAACCAGCGCTCCACAATCTTAAAATATCGACCTGATTGTATTGGTTGAAGCTTTCTGCTTCCGGATAGTCAACATACATGGCGGGTTCTGTGATCTCGAAAGACCGGCCGTAGGAAATTTGTGCACGAGTTTTAATTCCCACCGAGTTGAGCCAGGTTTTGAGTGGAGCCAGCATATTTTCACAATACAGCTGTGTCAAAACATCGACCCAGTCGTTGATTACTTTTTCACGTGTCTCGATATCGCCCTGCAGATCGTGTGTGCCCTGTGCCGGCTGGCTGTAGGGATCGTAAACGGCTGCAACCTGCGGCAGGCCTTTGATCAGGAAGAGATACGGCATGATGTCATAGCCTTTGCGGTCTTTAAACTCCTGAACAATCTCTTCGCTCCACCAGGTGATACCACCCTGTGGTTTGAGCTCGATCGAATCCATAAAGAGCTGCACATCGCCCTCTTTAATCTTCTGGTTTAATTCCGGGTCGCTCAAATAATGCTTTTCCCAGAAGGATTTCAGCGCTTCTACACCTTTTTTGCTGAAATAGTTTGTGGCATAACAAGTCTCTACAGCTGGGGCAGCGGTTTGATAGCTGCCGTGGCTCCAGTAGGAAAATACTACATATTCACCGTCATCCGGTGCTGTCCAGCTGACAGCCTGGTCATAGACTGTATCCCCCTGTGTAAAGGTTGTCTGGGTAGAAAGATCAATTGCAGTACTATAATCCACCTCATACCCATATTCAGTTGTCGTGCCGTTTCTACTAGGAAGTACTCTCTCGGTATTTCCCGTAACTTTATAGGCATAGGCGCCAACGAATTTGCCTTTGTTTGTCTCTCTCATGGTAGAAGGTTTTGCCAAAGAAGTGATGGATTCACCAGCGGCAAGTTTTTGTTCACTCATCTCTACCACTTGGCTTGCTTGCTCACTGTCAGGATCCAAACCCGGAATATTTGAGGTGGCCCAGTTCGTGCCTGAGGTCAAGCTCAAGGTCATGCCGAGATCGAGAATTTTGTTCATCATCAGACTCCATTTATGTGCCCACATATCGGAGCCATACGCATACACCTCATTAGGCGCATTTCTGTCATCCTGCATACAGAGCTCGACGCCGCGGAAGCCTGCGTCATAGAGTGCTTGGATTTCTTCCAAGATTGCTTCATCGGTATTGGATGCGTCGCCGATCCACCAGCGCACCTCACTGCTGTAGACTCTGTCCGGATCCGTGTACTGTGATTCCACCTGATCTTTAAACGTTGTCGGATCGCTCCCAGTCGCGCTGACCGATGACATGGTGCCAACAGCAATACTTGCCGTCATGGCAGCTGCGAGAAGCAACGATAAAATTCGTTTTTTCATCATCTTCCTCTTTTCTCTCTTGTTTCATGAATGTTGTTTTACAGGTAAATGCTGTGATATATCTCCCCCTTTCTGTGCATACTTGTTTTGGCATTTTGTCTGATAAAAAATGTAAAAAACCAGATTTTCAAACCAATTTTTTCTTGTCTGAAACCCCTGATTTTTATGCCCAATCATCTGCAGAAAACAACCATGTTTTCCCATCATGTCCACCGCTTCATCATTCATCTGCTCACCAGCACTTTTTAGATGTATCGAGAAATGACTTACCGATTCTACTAGAAAGATGATATCAATCGACATTTTTTATGAATCTATTGACTAATTGATATATTAATTATATAATTTATACACAAAAATACAATCAACATAAGACCGCATTTTCTTGCCAATTTGGTAACATGAAAGAAATGAAAAGTGGGGAAGTATGAAAAACATTGATACAATCGTTGCGGAACAGCGACAACACGAACGACAATTTAGAACAGAAGCAAGCCAGATGGCATTCCGATCTAAAATCAAAGAGGAAGTGAAACAACGCGGCTATTTCAGTGCTGTAAACTCCAAACATACACAGGAACACAACGATATCAGAATTCGATTGCATCACCTACCAGAGGATTTTGACAAACACAAATACCTGCACAATCACGGTTGTTTTGAAATGCTCTATATCTATCGTGGCTGCTGTTACAATTGTTTTCCGGAGTATGAGGTAATTTTAGAACAAGGTGATCTGCTGCTGCTTAATCCCAATGCACTTCACTGCCCCTATACTCGATCCGATCAAGATGTTTTATTTAATTTTATGATTCCTATCGAATTATTGGAAGCGTCCTTTACCATGCTTTTTTCCTCCAGCACCATTGTTTCTGATTTTATCATTAATTATATGTATCAAATCAACAGCATGTCCGATCATATTTTAATCAAAAATTCAAACTACACGATTTTATACGAGAACTTAAACAATATCATCGAGGAATACTTTAATAAAACCACTTCGTATCAAACGATCATTCAATCCAGTATGCCACTGGTCTTTTCCTATATGGCACGCATCTTTACCCAACAGATCGATATTTCCGAGTTTGATCTCTCCTCCAACACCATCCTTACAAACCTTCTTTTAGATATTGGAAAAAACTATCAAACCGCAACGCTTGAATCCGTCGCAGAACGCATGGGGTATTCCGCCAAACACCTGTCCCGCTTAATCAAAAAAATGACCGGAAAGAATTTTCGTGATATTCTGCTGGATTTCAAATTGAATTACGCGCGTGAGTATTTGGAAACGACCACCCTTCCAATTGACTGCATTGCAAAAAAAATTGGATATCAGAATCTAAGCCATTTTTATCGCATTTTTAAGGAAAAATATCAGAAAAGCCCCTCGGAATACCGGCACGAAAAATAAGTATCTATTGCTCTGGTAACAATTGGGCGGCTTCGCTGAAGCGCGTGACACTCTTCATTCTGACAATAGTTGTGTTAGAAACACGAACCAATCGGCGGCAAAAAGGCGATATCTCCTCCCGAAAATTGGTTCGCTGGGTTGCACTATTCGGGAGTGTGCAGAATGCACACCCGCAAGGCTGAGAGTCCGCCCTTTGCACCTTCACCACAAAAGAGCCAGCAACCGATTCGGTTGCTGGCTCTTTCTTTCGCTATTTATAGAGTTTTTCTGCTGCCTTGGATCTCCTTGCTCCGAACCGAACCTCCTCTACCGAATTTCGAAAAGACCTGTGCAAATAAGCTTTTAAATTGCAATCCATGCGAAAAATGCAACAGCAATGTGCCCTTTCGCATCTATCTTCCTGCTCTTCTCTCAGCAAGACTAACATTTCAAAATTTCCGGCATGTATCACCGCATACTTTTCTGCACAGCGCAGACACCCGCCACATGCTGCGGTCGGTACCACATCCTTTTCTGAAACCGAATCTGTGTGCTGGACGGTAAATGGACTTACTCACCCGCTCCGAGAATCACTGCCAATTCCACCTGCTTTTCTCCAGCATCCAAATCAAATTCCGACTGATCGTTTATCTGGACCCACACTTCGTAGAGCGTGCTTTCGGATAGGGAAGCGTTGGGAGAAAGTTCTTTCCCCATTGAATCCCTCAACGTCCACAGAGAAGAGTCGATCTGCACCAGATTTCCACCGCTGTCCAGTCCAAACAGCGAGAGGCTGCTCAGGCGCCCGGATAAACCGTTCATCCGAAACGCCACCGTCGTCTCTTTTGTCTCCTTTAAAACAGCTGAAGACAGATAGCCGACAGGGGACAGTTGCGTCCCTGTCAGTGCGCGAAATTCCTCGGTCCCCAGCTGTTTACGCCCAGTCAGATCGAGATCGACCTTGGCATAAGGGGAATCGGGCAGGTAAACAAACCGATCCTGCAGCCGCAGCAATTCGAGGTTGTTTGTCGGACAGTAGAGGGCGTTGCCCCGGGCGTCGATCACCATGCCAACCGCCATGTTGTTGTATTCCGGACGGTTGGACACCGGGACCTCCAGCACCGTTTCCCCGGTATCAAAGTCAAACATTTGATAGCACCACATCTCGGTTTCCAGGTTCTGAACATAGCCGTACAGATACCCGGTCGCAGTGGAGAGTTTGATCATCGAGGTGTCCCGCAGGTCTTTGCGCTCCCAAATTTTCCGGGCGGTGTATCCGTCCTGGGTTTTGACAATGTCCACCCGCTCTGCACCGGGCATGAGCATCTTGTTGCCTTGGTTGGTCCAGTCCTCGCTGTAGATGTTGGAAAATTTCTGGATGCTCGAATCCGCTTCAGGTTTTGAGAGCCCGGGGCTGCCCGCGCCAAACCAGTTGCAAACGACGATGGACGTCCTGTCAGCATCCCCTGAATAGACGAGAATCGAGTTTTCCACCGCAACCTGTGACCCTTCTGGAAGATCGTCGAGGACGGGAATTTGCGCGGCAACTTCTCCCGTTTCCGCCGACAGGGCGATTAGGTTGACCGGGTCGAGATTGTCGGTAAAGCAGACCAGGTCGTTTGTCAAGGTTGGCGTTGTCCCGCTGCCCCACGCGAGTCCGCCCCCTGTGATTTCTGAGCCCTCCTTCGCGTCGTTGGCCCCGTTGCTGCCATAAGGAGTTCTCCACAGCGTCTCCACCCCGCTCTCAGAGGCGCGAAACATGTAGCAGGCTTGATTGGTCAGCACTGCCGTCCCGGTTGGATTTGAGGAAATCCCATTTTCCGCTCCCTCTCCCTTCCCCAGCTTGAGAAAGTGAAGCGCCTCAGAGACATCTGGACTTTGCCCATTTAAAACCGCGTCGATGTAGGCGCGGGAGAGATAGCCCAAAAATCCGGGCCCGCTGCGATCCGGATAGATCCGAAAGCCGCCGGTGACAAACCACAGATTCCCCTGGTAATCGAACACGATGCTCAGCAGATTGCGGTCGATCTCTTCACCGAGCTGCTCAAGTGCAGGGGTCAGCACATCCACATCGAGTACCTTTTCAAAGCGCGGCAAAATTTGCCCGTTTTCATCCTTGGTTTTGAGCATCATCACATGTCCATGGGTGGTCGGCACAACAATGTTGCCGAGCTGGTCCACAAAGGAGTAGGAAATCTGGACTGAATACTGCTGCCCATCATCCCGGCTGGGGACAAAGCAGCCCAGCGTTTGGATGGTTTCCTGCGTCAAGTCCCGAATCGCGACGCCGCCGAGATAGGGGGTGATGGCGGAGGAATCGTCGTCAAAAAAGATGGACGGCGGGGCATTGACGGATTCCGTCTCGTATGCTGTTGTGATCTCAGGATAAATCCCGAGCGGTACCACGCCACCGCTCACATCCGAGCTGTAGGCGTCGTTGTGAACGATCGACTCATTGGATGCCATATAGGGATTGGGAACAACATTATTCTGTGCAATGGGGTTTGGAACGAGCGCCGCAGTTCCCTTTTGTTCCTGCTCGGTGCATCCGGACAGGGGTGCCGCAACCAGCAGCAGTGAGAGTGCCCAGCACATTATTTTTTTGATCATAAGGTTTCTCCGTTCTCTGATTTTTAACCTGCGCTTTGTGAACACCAGCTCACAGCGCGACCGTGAGGTATGGCCCTCAAACCGTCCGATTCACCGTAGCTAGGGTGCTTCCCCCAATGAAACCGCCTGGCTGTTCGGCCAGGAGGGGAACCCAAATCCTCAATACCGACGTCCAACCGGATCTCCGGGAAAATAGAATCCCCGTTTTCCTGTTCCAATCCACCGCAGTCTGACTACGGTCCCATAGTGGCTCTGGAATCAGCGGGACAGTCAAACTCTTCCTCTCACCTGCAACGACCTGCCCAGACCTCTTCTAAAAACCCTTTCTGGACCGAATGGAGAGCGCGGCGGCTCCGATCACAAACAGACAAGCGACTGCGGATTCAAAGGGATCACCCGTTTTCGGAGAGGGGGGGGGCTCATTCCCCGAGCCGGAGGTGCCTGGGTCTTGCTGAGGCTGGTTGGGCAGGACTGTTTTCTCCCTCAAATTGACCTTTTGCGCTGCGCTGTCCACCACCTGCTGTCCGCGCTGGATGAACCGGGTCAGCGCCTCGTCACAGGCGGCGAACTGGTTGCACTCAGGAGCGTTCGCAAGTTCAGGATAATCCCCTCCGAGGGCGACAAAGTTGTTGGTTGCAATGGTGTAAAGCCTGTCCGGATCGAGTTCTTCAGAACCGATCAATACGCTTTGCACACGCTCCCCTTGGGATTTTTCGGGATCATACACCGCCGTGATGCCGCCGAACTGAAGATAGCTTCCGCTGTTGTCCGGCCAGCGCACCTGATCCGATCCAGTGCGCACCCACTCATCGTAGGAGCGTTGATTCTGTATTCCAACTTCAATGGACCGCTCGAGAATGGACAGAACTTCCCCTCCGGTGATCTTCTTGGTGACGATGTAATTGCCGAATGGCGCGGTGTCGATCACGTCCTTGTAGGTGATGACGCCCGCAGGCAGCACTCGCCCGAGCCGGATACCACCCGCGTTTTCAAATGCGATGTCCGCTCCCGTCTCGTCAAGGTAGGCCTGGGTAACCACCCGGCCGAGATTCGTCTCCCCAATGCGCAGGTTTTCCCATCTGCCCTCAAGGTCCTGGCCAGTCAGCCCGATGGCCTGAGCAAGCCGTTCGCTCTGCCGGTCGTTGATCGTCTGCAGCAGTCCGGTAACAGCGGGGTCCGGCGCGAGCCCTGCGGCATCTCCGGCGGTGAGCAGAGTCTCCTCAACCGCAGTGACACAGCCTTTTTCAGTGTCGTAGGTAATCGAAAGGTTCCCTGCATTTTCAAAATATTTTCCAGTTTCCACTACGGTTACCTGGCGATCCTGGGCATCTGGATAGGTGGTATCCACCGTGGCGTGTTCATGTCCGGCAATCAGCACGTCGATTCCCTTGGTCTGCGCGATAAATTCGTCGCAGTAGAGCTGATGGGAGAGCGCGATAATCACCTCACAGCCCTGTTCCCGCAGCTCAGCGGCCGTTTGGGTGGCATAGGCCGCATCGTCGAGAAAGGTGAGGCCCTGAATGTTGCCGGGCGCGGTGTCGTTTTGAACCTGGGGGTCGAACACGCCGAACACCCCTACACGGACGCCGTCTACCTCCTTGATCAGGCTTCCATTCCCCTCGAAAAAGGGCTGGCCGCCGCTAGTCACATTACCCGCTAAAATGGCGAGGTTCGCAAGGCCTCCCAACTCTTTGAGCCGCTCCTTGCCGTAGTTCCAGTCGTGGTTTCCCGGTGTCATCGCATCATACCCCACCGCAGCGACCAGCTCGGCGATGCTCTGACCCTGTTCGAGCGTCGCAAACGCCTGCCCGTGGAACAGGTCGCCCGCGTCGAGTACAAAATCCGGGTCCTGCTGGTCGATGTAGGTTTTGAGTCTGTCAAACCCCACAACCGAATTGGGTTGATACGCATTGCGCCCGTGGATGTCGTTGGTGTGAACAACCTCTATCGTCACAGCGCCTTCCGTCCCTGCGGCTTCCCGCGCTGAGGCGGATGGCCCGGCCAACAATACCGTACAGACAATACTGCAGCAAGCAACCAGAGCGAGTGTTTTCTTGAACATCAGTTCATCCCTCTTTCATTTTGTTTTTTCAGAATTCTTTTTGGGTAGAAGACAGCGCCGTTATTCCGTTTGATGAAACCGGGATTCCTCATGACAGCGAAACCGCCTGATTTTACAGGAAAGTTCCTTTAATTCCTGATCGGAAAGCCTGTCGAGGTGTTCCAATTGATCCAGAAAAGCGACAACACTTTGCTGCGACCGAAGCTTGGTGGACTCGATAAAATAGCTGACAAGGACCCCTGGAATGAGCGCAATGATAAAGATCGCGTACACGCTCAGTAAAATGGTGAGAACTCGTCCCAATGCGGTGACGGCGGTGTAATCCCCAAAACCAATTGTAGCACAAGACACATAACAGTACCAGATGCTCTCGCCAATCGTGCGGATATTTGGCTCAACGATACGGATCAAAATGGCGGTGATGCTAAAATAGGCAAAAAATCCGTACAAAAAAGCGTCCGCATGGGTCATCCTTAACACTTTCCAAAACAGTCGTATCCGTTTCATTCCATTTTCCGCTCCCTTTTTCGTTTCATTTTGATGGCGTGACGAGGCTTTTCAGTACACACCGAAATCTGAGACGCTTTGGGTGCGAGCAGGCTGCTCGGGGCATCGGTGTCGGATAAACAACAGCGAAATAGAGTCTCGCAGAGCTGTGCAACTGAAACAGGCCTCAGCAGAAAGCAGCTGACCTGTATGCGGTACGCCGCAACCGCAAAGATGGGGTCGTCGCTCACCCAAACGATTTTTCCGTCAGGTTGAATTTTTTTCGCCTGAATGGAAAGCTCCTGTCCAACCGCTCCACTTAGGCAGACAAACAGGATGTCAAACCGGGTTTCCATCTGCAGTCGGTAAAAATCATTTCCATTCGAACAACAGGTCAATTTCAGTTGAACAAAGTGCTGCTGCTTAAATTGCTCCGCCGCCCGCTCAATCAGCTCGTATTCCTGCTTGAGCGCTGTGCAAACCAGAACTCTCAATCCCCTGTGCCTCCCTTCTGTTTTTCAGGGTTCCTTTTCGTATTGTACTGCCTCTTCTCCAAACATACAATTCATTTAGCGCGAACAGCTCTCTGCTGACCTAAATGTATTTTCAAAAGGCCTCAAAATATGTTAAAATTAAAATGGAATTGTAGAATTAAAGGAAGTGCTTTCATGCGCATTGCAGTTTGCGACGACAATGTGTCGGATTTGGAGAGGATCAGCCGCTATGTCAGCCGTTTTGTAACGGAGAATCTGCTCGAGGCTGAGATCGAATGTTTTTCCGGAGCGGACCAGCTGCTGCTGAAATGCAGAAAAATCCCCTATGATCTGCTGCTGCTCGACATCTATATGAACGGGCCGTCGGGCGTCGAAGCTGCCGAAGCACTGCGCAAGGCGGGCAGTGACTGTGAAATCATTTTTATCACCAATAGCCTGGACCACGCGCTCGACGGCTACCGGCTAAAAGCAATGGAATACCTGGTCAAGCCGGTCACCTGGAAAGAGGCAGAGCAGGCTCTGCGGCGGTGCTGTTCCCGCTTTGCCGATTCATCCCGATATATTGAAATTAAATGCGGCAAAGAAATCAAACGCCTGCGGCTGTGCTCCATTCTTTGGGTGGAGGTGTTTGGACATCATAGCGTATTCCACACCTCTTCCGGAGACCTGACGTCCCGCACCAGCCTGGATGAAATTGAATCAATGCTGGGGGGGCTCCCGTTTTTCCGAAGCAGCAGAAGCTATCTGGTCAATTTGAAAGAGGCGGACCGCCTGGAACGGGACGGATTTTATATGACCGACGGCTCCTTTATCCCCATACCGGTCAGGCATGCTGACCGCAAAGCGGTGCAGCGGGCATATCAAGACTATTTGTTTGATTTTTCCGGCAAAGAAAGACTGATGATGAAATGAAGCTCCTATTTAGGCGCACCGTGCTGGCGATTCTCAGCTTTGCCTGCCTGCTGTGCATGATACCGCACGCCGAAGCGCAGATTCAGCTGAACGCCCCGCTCCACGAAATTATAGCGGTGGATCTCTATGCAGGTTCGGAGCTGCGCATCTTTCCCGTTGGAACGCGGCTCACCGGACAGACGCAAGGACTCTCTCTGCCCGAAAAGGTAATCGGACGGACTGCAAACGGAGGAACCTGGTGCAGGGCTGTTTGGTTTCCGGAACAGGCGGACACCTCCACACCGGGGAGAAAAATCGTTCCAGGCAGGCTGATTGCTCCCGACGGCTACACCGTCTCGGACTCGGAGGCCGCGCTCTCCCTCCCCGTATTTGTCTACGAACCGGGCGGACAGACCGCTGACACAATTGTTGAACTGCAAACTGGGGAAGCTTCCGGCCTCTTGGTTCCGCTGGGGGCTTCGTCCGGCTTTCTGCAAAATTTTTCTGGGATGCAGGATTTTCAGACGGTGATCGGATCCACTGCTTCGAAGGATTCTATCTTTTGCTCAGTGGAGTATGACCCGAACTCCTTCCAGACCGGTAAAACCGGATGGAATCAGCTTTCGGGCCGGATTTCCCCTCCCGAGGGAATCGGTCTAGCGGATCGTCTGCGAAGATACTCCTACCCTTACTATGTCATGGATCCCCAAAAAATCGACCTCTCCTATTTTACCCTGCGTTCGGACGGCTC
This sequence comes from uncultured Oscillospiraceae bacterium, assembly GCA_965141735.1. Lineage (GTDB taxonomy): Bacteria > Bacillota > Clostridia > Oscillospirales > Ruminococcaceae > Massilioclostridium. The sequence continues at coordinate 12,076 of CBCSOX010000032.1, forward strand.
CTATCTCTTTGAATGGCTCTATGAGGTGGACGACCCAGAACACTTTTTCTTGGAATACGCAATCAACGACGGGGCGTGGAGCGCTGTCACAGCCGACTGTCCGGGTGACGGTTGGTTTTTGCTGCAAGAGAACCAAATGATCCTTTTGGCCAGCCGTCAGTGGATCCCCGGGAACACCTATGCCTACCGGGTGCGCTACCGCGGGAACACCTCCAACTGGGTGGAATTCACCGTGACAAGGGACGGATGCACCCCCTCTTTGCACGACGGCGATCGGGATGGTGGGGATCGCAACGAACAGGTGATTCCAAGCGCCCCCAAGCCCTCTGACTCCGACCCAAACACACAGCCCGCCCAACAATCCGGTCAAGCGGATCTCCCCGCAAATCTGCCTAGAGGCAGCACTCAGCGCGAGATGCCTTCAGGCGAAGAGGAAACACAGAATCGTTCTGTCTGGTCGGGCAGACGGCTGCAAGCGATCAAAGAGACAACGGGGAGCGGTTTTTACACCTTTGAAAAACACGGCATTCGCATCCAGCTCCCCTGGGATGCCGAGGCGTTTGCGGCCCTCTCGGAACACTCCCTGCTCAGCGTGGAAATTCATTCCCTCTCCCCTGGTTCATTCACCCTGGAGATCACCCTGGATGGAGCGCCCCTCAACCCGGTTCCTGCGATGCTGATCACCCTGCCCTACTCGCCGAGTAATCCCGATGCCGTGTTTCGGATTGTGGATGATGGGGGGCAAACTTTGGCAGATGCCGCCTATTCACAAACAGATGGCACCCTTTGTTTTTGGACACATCAAACCGGTTTGTTTGAAGTAAGGGAAATCTCGGAGGAAGCTGACTCTGAGAATCCGGTGAACCAGATGGCTGCTGAAGATACAAAGCAGACAGGCCTGGCTGCGGGAATCGGCTTGGCAAGCGGTCTTTTCCTTGTTGCAGCAGTTCTGTTTGCCATCCTCTTCTGTCGAAGGAGGCGCCGACATGACTGCTAAGGCTGGAACCATCTGGCGGGGCATGCTGTCCCTTGTGCTCGCCTGCCTGCTCTCATTTGCCGTGTTCTCGCTTTCGTACCACTTTGACAACAAATATACCACACACTCCCCTCAGGCCATGGGCGGCGTCCTCTTTTTGAATCAGGGGGAGCTTGACAAACACCCGGTGATCTATTTGATCAATGGATGGGAGCTTTACCAAAACCGTTTGCTGACGCCGCAGGAGTATGCCGCAGAGCACCCATCCCCCGATCAATACACTGCAATCGGCCAGTACAGCGGTTTTGAATCAGAGAAACATGCAGGCCCTCATGGCAGCGCCACCTACCGGCTCAGTCTGATTCTGCCGGAGCAGACAGCTTCCTATACGCTCGAGCTGCCCGAAATCTACTCTGCCTACCGTCTGTACCTCAACGACACCCTTTTGGTATCCTGTGGAAACCCAGAGCCGGATGGTTACACGCCGCAGACAAAAACTGGTTCCGTCTCCTTTCAGGCTGCCGGCAGCACTGTGCTGACATGCACCGTCTCGGATTTTTCCCACCTTTACAGCGGGATGGTGTATCCCCCTGCCTTTGGAACGCCCGATGCAGTAGCCGCCGCGTTGGATGCACGATTTGCATTCTCGCTGCTCATCTGTTCCATCTCCCTGCTCGTCGGCCTGTTCTTTCTCTGTTTATCCTTTGTTTGTAAAAACCGGAGGTTCCTCCTGTTTGCCCTGCTCTGCCTCTGCCTGATTGGTTCGGCGGGATATCCCGTGCTGCACAGGCTGTTTCGATTGGAGATACAGCCGTGGTACGCACTTGAAATGACAGCTGGATATGCGGTTTATCTGCTGTTTGTCCTCTTGATCAACAGTCTGTGCGGCATCCCAAAGAAGGGCTCGCTCAGCTGTGTCGTGGTTGGCGGTTTGTTCTGCGCCACCGCATTTGCCGCTTCCATGGCAGCGCCTTTGTTATCCGCGCAGGTGATCCATGCGTTTTCATTCTGCACAACGGCCTACAAACTCCTCTGTTCCATTTGGATGCTGTCAGTGGCGGTTGTTGGCGTGTTTCGGTCTCGCGTCTACGCTCCAGGCCTGTTGGCTGCGAGCGGTGTGTTTGCCTGCGCGCTGCTGGCAGACCGAATGTTTCCCCTCTTTGAGCCAATCTTTTTCGGCTGGTTCACTGAGCTTGCGGGTATTTTTATGCTGGCAGTTCTCGGCTGCATCTTGTTGATGGATACGATCTGCGCACAGCGGCGTCAGCTTGCACTCGAACAGGATCGCAGGCAGCTGGCGACGCGGCTGCAGATGCAAAAGCAGCATTACCGCGCCCTTGCCGCACAGATTGAGCAGGTGCGCTCTACCCGGCACGACCTGCGCCACCACCTGACAACGCTGCAGCTTTATCTGCAGGAAGGGCGAGATAAACAGGCGCAGGTGTATCTGGATCGGTTAAACAGGCGTCCGGAGCTTTCCTCTGAGCTCTCATTCTGCGAGGATTACGACCTGGACGTTCTGCTGCGCTATTATGCTTCTGTGGGAAATGCGGAACATATCCAAACGGCGTTTCAGGTGCAGCTGCCGGAAGTTCTTGAAATCCCTTCCGAGGATATCTGCGTTATGCTGGGAAATCTGCTGGAAAACGCGGTGGAGGCCTGCCGTAAAGTTCCGCAGCAAAACCGGTTTTTATACACCACAGTCTTTTCCCATCACTCCAATCTCATGATTGAAATTCAAAACAGCTATCGGGGCAGACTCGTCCCAATGCGCGATCTCTTTGCTTCCACCAAGCGCCGGCATTCTGGGATGGGGTTAAAATCCGTTCAGGTCATGGCAGAGAAATATCATGGGACTCTCGAATTGCATCCCGAAGAGGAGGAACAAAAATTTGTTGCACGCCTGCTTTTGGTGAACCGTGCACCCACCTGATGATCGAATGGAACCACAGGGCGGCTGGCCGAGGAAGATTGAGCCGCCTGCAAAAAGAGTATTGCGTTAAGGCCGCGTTATCTGATCTTTTTTCTCCCCCTTGTTTTTTTCGCCTTGAGCAAAATACAGCCGGACAGGCACGCAACCGCTGCTGCTCCTGCGAATGGGACGCCGTCCGCTGTCGACGGGGGATTCCCCAACCCTACTTGTTGATCCTCATAGACTGCTGTGAGGACGATGTCCTCTTCGATCGGTGAATTCCAGTTAAACTCCTTGCCGTTTAAAAACCATCCCAAAAAGCGTTTCCCATCCCGCTCAGGGGCATTCAGAAATTCCGCCAGTTGCCCGTGCTGGATTTGCTGCGTCCCTACAACAACAACCTCTTTTCGGTTTTCGTCGTAATACTGAAAGGTGATCGTATGGGATTGTGCCAAAAAACGACTATATTTAAAGTGAATTGAAAGATCGTCGTTTGGAGCAACGAAGGAATAGGTGCTGTATACCATGTTGATGTCCAGCTTCATCTGTGAATAATCTAAGTCGAGCTCTACTCCCTTAGAATCCAGCACCTCAAATGTGTAAACGATTCCGCTCCAGATATTCACTTTGAATGTGAAAGAAATCTTGTCCCCCGGGATGAAATATCCAGTGCCGTCTTCAATATACCGAAGGCCGGAATAAAAATAATCAATCGGGCTGTTGACCAGGTTTCCAAATGAAATTTGGTTCATTTTCACAAAGCCCGCTGTAACTGCAACTGCCCGCTCGGGCATGACAAATGAATACCTGCCGTCCCCCTGCTCGGCCATAGCAACGGTATTTCCATCCGAATCCACCGCAGTCACCTTGTCTATGTAATACTTTTTGTCTGCGGTAACCTGTACCTGCACAACCGTTCCCGCCGCATTGTATTCTTCACTGCCATCGGCAAAGACAATCGTCCCGTTGGAAGCGGGGGAGAGGGTGACCTTTGACTTTTTCACCACTTCCACCGTAATATCCACCTCCGAAGTCCCCGTCTTGATACTGTAAACCCCATGGCTGGGAGTGAACGACTCCTCTGTGACGGGGATTGTATTTCCGTCCTTGTCCACCGCATGGATGTTTTCGCTTTTGAGCTGACTGGCTTCATCGCAGAACACCTCAAAGACCACCGTTTTGTTTTGGGGAATGAAAGCCTGGTTTCCCACCACATTTGGCGTGCCTTCTGCAAATCGCACGGTTGCTGTCCCTGTCCCCACCTTGTTGAGGGTGACGACACAAAAATTCGTGAACTCCGCAGAAACCGTGACATTGTTTTCCCCCATGACAAAGGAGTATTTTCCCCCGTCAAGGGTAACATCGAGTTCCCTGCCGCCGTATTCCCGCACTGCGAAAGATTTTATCTCAGCGTTTTCCCCCGGTTCTGCGGTAAAACTGACGGTTTCCCCGGGGAGAAAAGCGTGTTCCGAGCTGTTGAGTTCCACCCCATCAACTGCGAATTTCAAGGTTCCATTTCCCGAAGGCTGCAGCTGTACCGTGTGGCTGCCCGGCGTGATCGCCGTATAGTCCGCCGAGACTGAAACATCCTCCTGCGGCATCACAAATCGGATGCTGTTTTTGTCAGGGGTGGAGGGGATGCTGTCGTAGCTTTGATTGCCGACCACTGTGTAGTTGGAGACGTAATAGCCGTTGTTGGGCGTTGATTCCACCCACACCGTATCACCGGGCGCAAAGGTGATCGGGTAGCGCAGCCAATCCGAATTGGCACAGCCGATTTTGGCAAACCGCAGCGATCCGTTGGACGAGTTGCCCAGAGAAACGGTATAACCGCTCCGATAGGTCACATGCACCGTGACGTCCTGGCTCGGCATGGTAAACTGGTAGGTCTTCGAGGTGGGGGTGAGACGCAGAGCATCCGACGTGGTGTCAAGCAGTGATGCCGTTTGTCCATCCTGAGCGGTAACCGTGACGGTATCGACCAGTTTTCCCTGATAGGGGCGCACATTGAGCTCGACCTGTTCTCCTGTCTGAAAATCGCGGCTCAGCATTCCGTTATTGCCGGAAAACTGCGCTTCTCCATCTGTACTTTTTTCCAGCGCTGCAGTGTGGGAAGCGTATTCTGGAGCCGGCTCTCCAAACTCCGCAGAGATTGTAACATCCTGATAGGGGCAGGAGAAGGTAGCCAAATAATTTCCCTCTTCATCCCGCTCGAGATAGGAAAGGATGGATTCGGCAGAGATGGCGTCCGCGTTGTCCGTAAGCACTGTATTTCCGATGAGATCGACTTTGTAAGAGCCGTTCTTCGCGGTCATGGTCAGAGATTTCAGCGTTTTTCCCTCTTCCGGCTTGATCTTCGCAACCAGCGGCTGGCCGCTGCTCAGCACTTCCCGCGACCCGTTGTAGGCACTGCCCGTCGGTTTCCCCTCTTTATCTGCGGAATAAACCGACAGCGAACCGTTCCCGGTGTGGTTATAATACAAACTGATTCTCGGGTTTCCGGTCAACACCACCAGCGGTTCTTTGCCCGCCACATCGCTGTGGTCATAGATATCCCCCTCGACATCAATGGTCACCTGGCTTTGCTTCAGGTTGTCGGCATAAACCGGCTGGGTCACATTCAGCCAGGTTGTGTCGGCGTCGCCGTTTCCTCCCGTGATATCCATTCTGGGATCCCACTCCATGTTGTTCATCAGCATGAAATTTCCGGTTTTGAGGGTGTTGTGATCATATGAACCGGTAGAACGCTCCGCAATATCGGGGAGGTTTGTCAACCCTTGAGATTTCAGGAAGGAAACCAAATGCCCCTTGGAGGCGCTGTAGGGCTTTGTATTCAACAAGCTCTGGATTTCACCCACTTCCTTGGGCATATGGTACCAACTCGGGGAATGGCTGTCCTTTAAATTTTCGAAATTCAAATTTAAGATACGGTAATCATGCCAAAATCCATCCACAGCAACCGAAACAAAATCCCCGTTGTGCAAAGGGGCGTTGTTTTTGCTGGAGTCGGAATCGCTGTCCCCTTTCAAAATGGTATAGGCGGTAGCGCTGCCGATAGGTTTGACCTGATAGGCTTGATAGGCTTCCTTTGTTTTATCTGCTTCAAATGTGTAGTGGTAGGTTTGTAAGACATTATCACTATTGGGCATTTTGACGGAGTAACTTTTTTTGGGCGAATAAGACATTTTGAGCGTGTATTCAAAGTCATACGGCCGCATATATCCAGAAAGTTCTTTGTGATACAGGCTCATCATCTGCTCGACACCGCGCATGCCGCGGTAGGAGGCGTTGGAAAAATCATTCCAGATCGAGCTGATTTTGTTCTGCTTTTCCGTTTCACTCAGCGAGGGGTCGGAATTGATCTGCGCCGCGCCGAATTCCACGTACAGCCGGTAGGCGGACAGGTAGGTGCTCAGATAGCCGGCCGCCTCGTTGATGCCTGCGGTCATGTTGGTGTAGACGTCGTGTTCAAACGCGTAACCGTCGGTTAGATAGGTATACAGCGCGTTGAGATAGGTGGTGGAGCCGGTCGAATTCCCCCAACCGCTCCGGTCGGAGATCTCGAGGTCGGGGTGGACCGCCTGGGTGGCCGGATAGGGGCTGATGGCCTGCAAAAACTGATTCAGGTCGCTGTTGAAATTAAACTCTTTGCCAGTGTGCGGGTCAGAGGTTGTGTTGTAGAAATTTTCAACCGTCTGATAAGCCAGCCGCAACGCCTCCAGATGTTCGCCGGTCGGTTCGGTGGCGTATGTATGCAGCGCATTTGTCAGGGCCGCATAGTCGTTGTAGACACCGAGGTATTTGTTGTAAAAGCTCACCAGTTGGTTGTGGTACCCATCGTAATTGTTGCGGTCTACCGAGGTTTGCAGCTTCTGAATATTCTCCTCTAACTGGGCGGTTGTGCTGAACAGTTCTCCTTGCAGCTGGGTAATCTGCTGACTGATTTGTTGACAAAGCTCTGTGATTTTCCCCAGGGCCGCGCTCTGCGGGTTTCCCAAAATCCGCTTTGTAAAGCTGAGTACGTCGGACAAAGTCCCATCCGTGTGGCTGGCCGCCTGGCCCACGCCGAACATGACGGCACGCTCCAAATATTCCATTCCCAAAGCGCCCCAATTTCCAGTTACGATACTTGTAATCGCGCCGCGGCGATTGGGGGCTTCCTGTGTAAACGTTCCGGCAAATGCCGTGATCGAGCTGGAAAACAGGATACAAAAACTCAGAGCCGCACAGGTAATTCTCTTTTTCCACTTGCGTTTCATACGTTTCCTCCTTATTGTCGGGGTTGAACCGAAACAGCGTTTTAAATGGATCCGCGCATCGTTCCGATCTTACGTGAAAAATCTTCCCTTTTATTTTAAAGAACGATTCTTCTCTTTTCAATAGAATTGTCCTGAACGGCTAAATTCCAGCGTCAAATGACAGAACAACTCCCTTGTTCTCACAACTGGTGATTCCAAATACTGTTTACTGCCGCTACGAGTGAAGTTCTGTCGCACTGCCAGCGTTTTGAGACGCAGCGCATTACATTTCTGCTCGCAGAAGAATCCGATCCTTGCCCAGTTTTGTGGGGGGGCAGATGTTTTTCTCCGGTCACTGCTTCTCCCCAGATCCTGCGCACAGTAGCTGATCTCGGGATAGATGAGAATGGGTCCCCAGGAGGCTGGCATAAGTATGCTGGTGACGGTAGAGGTTGCAAACCTCCTTGCCAACTCCCACTGTGGATGCGATAGCCCACAGACAAAGCCAAATATAAAATGAAATCCCAAACGACTGGCGTTCTCGAAGGGCAACTAGATCTGCCTGCGGGCAGCATCCTCACAGGGATAAAGGAACCCATCAGCTAAGCTGGTGGTACTACATATGCGTACAAAGGCGTATGCGACTGGAAGCGCCTCAAGGCGCAGATTACCAACGACGCTTGCAAAGTGCTTACATCCGGTAGCCGATTGCAAACAGATATTCTTTCCATATTCGTTTCGCTCGGTTCACGCTCTAACCTCAGCTTCTCGTATGCTTTCTCAACATAAGCCTTTGGCGAAAACCATTTTTCAAATATACATTTGCCCATGCGCTGTTTTTCTTTCTCTGCATTTTCTACT
>CBCSOX010000033.1:0-20051 GCA_965141735.1 uncultured Oscillospiraceae bacterium
AGGATTCCCTTGGAGGTCGACGGGTGCAACCGCACATAGTTTTCGCGGGGCCAGCTGCCCACCTTGGTGCCCAACGTCCATAGTGCTGAATTTTCATTTTCGTTTGCCTGAAAAGTCGTGCTGATCGAAAAGGCTCCTCCCTGAATCACTCCGTCGGGAAGCTTGACATAGCCTTTGGTGTCGAAAAAACCCAAAACTGTTTTTTCGCCGTCGTCGACGAGGTTTTCAGAATTCAGACCGACCAGTCCCCCGTCAAACCCATAGCCAGTGGTATCTCTGAGCTTTCCATCGTCCGTTAGCTCCATCGAGTAATCCACTACCGGCCCGATCCCGTCGCGGTGCATCCAGAAGATGTCCTGTTCAGAAACCGCATAATCGTAAATCACAAAGTCCTCCAGGATTCCGGTAAAGTAAGGATCGTGATTCGCCCAGGCTGGTCTCCCGATAAAGCCGATGGCGTCGGAACGGTCCACGCTGCTGTTCAAAATATCCTGCAGAGAGACACCGTTCATATGCATGGTTCCAACTTTTTTGCCTTGCGAATAGAAATGCAGCACACCATCCTGAATGACTACAGTGACCGTTGTATAGGCGTTGGAATCATAAGACAAGGTTCCCCGCATTTTTGCATTGTTCGAGTTATTGAATTCGGATTCCCACAAAAAGGAGGAGCCATTTTCATTCGGGTGAAATCTTAAATAGTTGTTGCCGCTCGTGCTGGCATTTTTGGTCCCGAACGTGAGAAAGCCTTCGTTGTTTCGGGAGCCAATTTTATAAGTCATCTCAATGGTAATCGTATTCTGACCGCTGTTCAGGCAGTCCGGAATTTTAATATACCCGTTGTTTTCAAATTTTAAAATGTTATTTCCGTTTTCGTCAACTGAAAAGTTGTTTTCTGTCAGGTTCATCAGCGCTGCATCGTAGCCGTTTCCCGATGTGTCGGCCAAAAGACCGTCTGTCAATGTCATGTCGTAATGAACCAGAGGGTCGCCATAAAGAGCGCCCGAATCCGTTTGAGCAGATATTGGAAGGAGTGGAAAAGCACCCATTAAGAGAGAGAGAACCATTGCCAAAGCTAGAAAACCACTCAGCGTTTTTTTCATCTTTTTTACCTCCTTTGAACGGAGTTGAAACGATTTTTACTGATTTTTTAATCGAGGCTTTGTTCGTACTTTTTCTACTTCCCTGCAATGGGGGAATGGATCGCATGATTGGGTTCCCTGTCCATGGTTTATAAAAGCGTAACTGTAGCTTTACACATAATCTGCAAAGCTACAATTACTGAAAGAGGTGTATATTGAAAAGAAAGAGAAACGCGAAAGGAAAATAATTGCTGACTCTCTCCGCCGCCCCCCTTCCACAAGATTGGAAGGAAGGGCGCTTCGAGAGTGGGAATAGGGTAAGGTGAGGGGTTCACACTGGAATTTAATTGAATGAGGGTCTTATCAAAAAGATTCTGAGCGATCTCAGCATCTGCGATATTGCTTGCGGTGTCGAACTGGCAGCCGGTGTCCTGGACACTCTCTCCAGCGGTATCTTTTACCAGCTGATCGAAACCTGCACCTGGGTGGCTGCACCGTATATGGTTCCATCCGTGACAGCAGTGTTGAGCACCGAGTCGGAATCAAATCCAACTGCAATGATCCTGCTGTCATCCGAGCCGCAGACCTGCAGCATCTCGTTCGCCGTGATGCTGCCTTGCGCAGCCACTTGGTTGGAGCCGTAGCGTCTAATCTTAATTTTTCCGTACACGCCCTGTGCGGTCTGCCATGTAATTTCCGGTAGAGGCGTTTGCATAACCGCTCCGACCGAGGCTTCGGGGGATGGCCCAACACAAGGCGAGTGTACAGCTGATTTGGTTTATTTCGCTTGACTAACTATGTTTTTTGCGCAGGAAGGTAGCTGCAGCGCCTGCCAGAAAGAGGAGAGCTGCCGCAGCGGCAGCCGGCGCGGTGTCTCCGGTTTTCGCCGAACCCGTCGCTCCGATGATGTTTCCATCCCCGTCTACGCTCAGGTTCGCGGGGGTCCCGTCCGCCTTGGTGAGACCCGCGATCGCAGCGTTTAGCTCGCTCAGGGCCTGGTCGACAACTGGCTGGTCGTCCTTGCTCAGACTCTCGTCCGCCGAGACTCGATCCGCTGCGTTTAAAGCAGCTTTGAACTTCTCAATGCTCTCGGGCGTGTAGCCGCTCAGATCGAGCGCCTTAGCGCCTTGGATCACCTTGTTGAGGATCTCCTTGTCTGCTTTGAACCGCAGATCCATCATCGCCTGGAGCAGGGTGTCAAACGCCGTGTCTACGTCGTCCTGTGTCGCGTTCTTGTCGGCGAGCACTGCGTTGGCCGCAGTCCGCGCGTTTTCAAACGCTTCCCAGCCCACGGCATAGTCGTTCGCGTCGTAATCGAGCGTGCTGTTCACAAGAGCTTCAAGCGAGGTTTTGACGCCTCTCAGTGTCATCCCGTTTGCCGCCGCGACCAGCGCGTCGGTGACCGCGTCCACTTCACTCTGAACCGCGTCGTAGTTTTCGAGCATCGCCGCCGCGTTCGCGAGGGCCTGGATAAAGTTTGTTTTTGCTGTGTCGTCGATGTAACTTTCGAGATCGAGCTGTCTGTAAAGATCATACGCCTGTTGGAGGGCGCTTTTATCGCCCTGCTGAAGGCCGAGCTTGTGGATTTCGGTCATCAGAGCAACCCACGCCGCGTCCACTTGCGTCTGCGTCGCGTAGTCGTCACCTGCGATGGCCTTTGCCTCTGCCAACGCCTTGGTGAAGCTTTCCTGGACGCTTGAGATTGCGCCGGTAAACTCCTCGGTCTCCATCAGCGCTTCCGCTTTTTCAATGACCTTGTTGAGAATCATCTTGTTTGTGTCAGAAGGGGAAGGCGTTTCTCCAGCAGTAATTGCCAGCTTTGGAACTTTTGTATCCCCGCCTTCTCTGCTTCCAATCCGGAGTCTGTTGCCAGTTTCCGTTTCACAAAGCGCAAAGGTGATCTCGCTTGCATCAGGATTCTTTTCTTTGAATTGCTTCACTAGTTTTGTGACATCAATTTTTACTTCACTGGGAACAAGGTCGGTTTTAAATGGCTCAGAGACAGCAACCGTATTCTCCATATCCTGCATGTCATAGTACAATGCCGGCTGGTTCTGCCAGGTCATTCCGCCGCCTTCAGCTGAATTGCCATTGGCGCCTTCTCCGAATTCAATTCCGATCCCTTCGATCCAATCTGAATCCGCCAGGACGGCTCGGATGCTGTCCTCGGATGCTCTGCCAGCGTGTTTCCCGATGTATACGAGAGATAAAACAGCGCTGTCAATATCCGTTTTCATAAATTCAGAGAGATCGTATTTCAAAAATGCAATTTTGCTGTCCAGGTCTGTAGCAGGGCGTTCGCCTTCATCAAACAACTTGCCGGTTCTTCCGTCTCGTTGCAGCTGCAGGAATTGCTCGCCCCCATAGTTTTTTCCAAACTCAGCGTTCCACGACTGAATGTTGGTGTCGGCAATTGGTGTAAGGCCAGCTCTGTTTGCAAAGGGGTCGACATACACGTCTGTTTTTGCGAACTCTTTTAAGCTTTCGCCGTCAAATGGGACAATAATAATTTTGCTTCCGTGAGCGTCGTTGCCTTTATCTTGTTCTTTTTCTACATCGATCACGGCAAATGTCATTGCTGTTAATTTTCCGTCTTCGATGTATACATTTGGCCGTTCCAGCTTGGTCCACTTGTTTTGCACGCCATTCTCATAGCTGAAAGAAAGCTCTTTCGGTGCGTAGGCAAAGCCGCTGTGCCGTACCCAGCCTGTCAGCCCATCTTCAGATGTCAGGTAATACGCCTGTTTGGTATCCCATTTATTTGCAACAACGTGATATAACCCATCGGAGTACCACATGACAGGGTCTTCTACATTGGATGTAGGCATCCCTTCCACATTCCACCAAAGTCCCGTGGATTCGATGGTCCACGGACCCGCTACGGAATCCGCAGTCCAGATATCCCCGTTTCGGTTGATGGTCTGATATCTCCCATCCGCTCGCACGATAATGCAGATATTAGACCGATACAAATCTTGCGACGTAGCGCTCTGCATGATGCCGAGTGACTCCCACGGTCCCTCCAAACTATTGGAGACATGGATTGCTCCATTTACCTGATTGCTATTTTTAAATGAATCACTGGTAACGATGGCGTATTTGTATGTTCCGTACAACGGATCCTGTTCACTCAGTTCAAAAGGAAACACATTGTGTCCGGCTCCGTCCGCATCCTCTGGCCATACTTTTCCCTGGTCTTCGTATGGTCCATAGAAGTTCTCACTGGTTGCATAGATAGCGTCCGAGTGCTGCCAGTCCTGATGTCCATTTTCATCCTTCCAGCGGCTGGCAAACATATAATACGTTCCAGACGCCTCGTCCTGAATGATTCCTCCGTCCCAATAAGAGTAATCCGGTCCTTCTGGGTCTTCGATTCCATTCTTCTGATCCCGCGGCCCTACCACGGGAGTTCCCCAGCAGTCCTCTGACAATCCATCTGGATCTACAATTGGCATGGGGAGAAAACAGTCCATAAACTGGGTTATCTTCCCCTGATCAGAATCGGTTTTGGCATGGACACTGATTGCCGGAAGCACCGCAGAGAACGCTATGGTGCCTGCCGCCATGAATGAAATCGCTTTTTTTATAAATTTTTTCATGCTTACACCTTTCTGTTTCTGAATATCACATTTTAATACCCATGTCTGCGCTCTCAAAAGAGGAGGCGTTTAGTCATAGAGGTTTTGAGCGATTTCAGGGTCTGTGATATTGCTTGCGGTATAGAACTGGCAGCCGGTATCGGTGTCTTCCACACTTTCCCCAGCAGCAGCCTTTGCGAGCAGGTCAATCAAGACCGCACCGATCGAAACCGGAGCCTGGGTGACGCCACCGTACATGGTTCCGTCTGTGATCGCGGCTTTGAGAACCTTACCGGAGTCAAATCCAACCGCAATGATTTTGCTGTCATCCGAACCGCAGACCTGCAGCATCTCATTCGCGGTAATAATGCCTTCCGCAGCTACCTGGTTGGAGCCGAAAATAGCGATGGTGTCAGCTTGGTTGAGGATGACGCCCGCTTCGGTGGCGCAGAGCTCTGTTGTGGTCTGGGAGGGAACGCGGACTTCGATCACCACATTGGCATCCGACTCTGAAACCGTATCGCCCTTGGCATCTCCCACATATTTTTCGTTGCCAGTGACACAGACCTTGTATCCGTCTTTGTTCAGCAGCGAGATCATTTCATCGATAAAGCCGAGGCCACGGTTGGTGATTGACTCGGAAGTTGCATCCTGGTTGACCTCGCCGATGCGGACTTTTTTGCTCTTGTCCAAACGGCCTTTGATTTTCTCGTACATGCCTTGTGCTGCCAGTTTCCCCGCCGCATAGTTGTCGGTGGAGGCGTTTGCGAGAACCGCGCCTTCCGGGGCGTCTGGAACACCCGAGTCAAAACCGATAATCGGAATGCCGTTGCTCTGGGTCGTTTTGATCGAGTCGAGCAGTGCGCCTACGTCAAGCGCCGCAAGGCCGATTGCATCGGGCTTCGCGTTGAGGGCCGAGCCGAACTCCTGCACCTGGACCGCGATGTCGGATTCCGAGTCAGGACCGACAAAGTTCATGGTATACTTTTCATACCCCGCCTCGTCGTTGAGTTTTTTCAGTTCGTCGGTAGCGCCTTTGTAAACTGCCTGCCAATAGGTCGACTGGAATCCCTTCGAGACGATTTCAAAGTGGTAGCTGTCTCCGCTGCCGCCAGTTGAACCTCCACTGGATTCCGCTGCAGATGACGAAGGGGTGGATGACGTGCTTCCTCCACACGCGGCAACGGACAGAGCCATTGCAAAAGTGAGAACGCATGCGAGGGCTTTTTTTAATTTTTTCATGGAATTGTTCCTCCTGTTTAAAATATTTGCATGTGACACACCAAAAGGTGCTTCTGCTGAATAGATCAGGCCTTTTTGTGACGCTTCGCCATGTCAATGGTCACAGCGATAATCAACACAAGGCCGGTGATGATCTGCTGGAAGTTTGCTTGCAGACCGATATAGGGAAGCCCGGTTTTGAGCAGCGAGATCACCAGTACACCGAAAAAGGTGCCGAGAATCGATCCAAGGCCGCCGGTCATCGAGGTTCCGCCGATAATGGCGCTGCCGATCGCGTCAAGCTCGAGGCCCGCGCCGGTTCCGGGGGTGATGTTAGAGAAGGTGCAGGCGTAGGCAATCGCCGCAAGCCCTGCGAAAAGGCCAGAGATCACATAGGCGAGAACGTGCCACTTGACGACGTTCACCCCGGAAAGCCTCAGCGCCTCCTTGTTGCTTCCAATCGCGATCACATAGCGGCCAATGCTCGTTTTGCGCAGGACGAACGACATGATGGCGATGAGAAGAATCATCCAGATCATGCCGATGGGGATCACCTGACCGCCCACTGTGATTTTAAATATATTACGGCACCAGCCGCCAGGGCTGCCCGCCATCGGCCACACGCCGCTGAGTCCACCGGTCAATATCGAACCGAGGCCGCGGACGATCATCATGGTACATAAGGTAGTGATAAACGGGGGAAGATCGAGCTTTGCGATGATAATCCCATTGACAAACCCGACAATCAGCGACATTCCAATTGCCACCAGCATGCCGGCCCAAACAGGAGCCCCCAACTGACTGATCACAAAGCTGCCTACAATCGAATAACAAATCAGTCCTGTTCCCATCGAAAGGTCCACCCCGCCTGTAATCAGGGGGAAAGTGACGCCTATCGCCATGAGGAGTATGTAGTACATATAGTTGCAAAGGGTGACTACAGTCGAATAACGGCGGAACGAATCGCTGGCAACGCTGAAGAAGAGGAACAAAACGATGATGACGCCAACGACAATAAGCTGCTGCGTGTTGATTTTGCGGAGAAACAGACCCTTGCCTTGTTTTACCTGTTTTTGATTTTCCATTGTCCATCCCTCCTCAGCTGCGCAGTGTTGCAAGCTGCATAATTTTTTGTTGTGTCGCGTCCTGAATGTCCAGTTCCCCGGTGATTCTTCCCTCGCACATGACGAGAATCCGATCGCTCATGCGGAGAATTTCCGTCATTTCCGAAGAAATCATAATGATTGATTTTCCGTTTGCAGCGAGGCGATTCATCAGTTCGTAGATTTCCTGCTTCGCGCCGACATCAATTCCGCGGGTCGGTTCATCAAAGATCAGGATATCCGAGTCACAGATCAGCCACTTCGCAATGACCACTTTTTGCTGGTTTCCACCCGAAAGGTTAATCACGTATTGGTCAATGCCGGGCGTCTTGGTTTTGAGCATCTCAACATATTCCTGAGTGACCTTTTTTTCCTTCTTTTTGTTGACAAAGGGACCCTGGCAGTAATTCGTCAAACAGGACAGGGTGGAATTTTCCGCAATATTTTTCTTGAGCACCAGCCCGAAGCGTTTGCGGTCCTCTGACAGATAACCGATTCCAGCCTTTACCGCTTCCTGGGGATTTTTGATTTCCACCTTGTTTCCGTTGATCGTGATTTCGCCGCTCTGTTTGGGATCCGCCCCAAATAGAGCCCGCGCCGTCTCGGTACGCCCGGCGCCCATCAGGCCGGAGAAACCTAAAATCTCCCCCTTGCGCAGTGTAAAGCTCACATCCCGCACCATTTTTCCGGCGTTGAGATGCTCGACTTTGAGCACAACGGGCGCGTCCTGCGGCACCTGGCTCTCTGTTTTGGGGTCTTCGTAAATCACACGCCCCACCATCATGTGGATGATGTCGTCCTTGGTGGACTCCTCGGTGATCAGGGTTCCCACTGTGCAGCCGTCCCGCATGACGGTGACCCGGTCGGTGATCTGTTTAATCTCATCCATCCGGTGGGATATGTAGACAATGCCGAGCTCTTTTTTCTGCAGGTCGCGGATAATTTTAAACAGCTGTTCAATTTCCGCTTCGGTCAGCGCGGCGCTCGGTTCGTCAAAGATGATGATTTTTGCCTGGTGGGAGATCGCTTTGGCAATCTCGCACATCTGCTGCTTACCGACGGTCAGATCACTCATCAGCTCGCGGGGATTGATGTCGATGTTGAGCTGGTCAAACAGCTTTTTTGCCTCTGCGTTCATCTTGGCGTCGTCGATCATCAGGCCCTTTTTGGGCTCGCGTCCCACAAAGATATTTTGCGCCACCGTGAGGTGACCCATCATGTTCAGCTCCTGGTGCACAATGACAATGCCATCCGCCTGCGCCTCGCGGGGATTTGCGTACTCCACTTCCCGTCCTTCGTAGGTGATGGTCCCCGCTTCTTTTTGATAGATCCCGGTCAGCACCTTCATCAAGGTTGACTTGCCGGCTCCGTTTTCACCCATCAGTGCGAGGACTTCGCCTTTGCGTATCTCAAGTTCCACATGGTCAAGCGCGTGTACGCCGGGAAACGACTTGTCAATTCCCTTCATGGTCAAAATAATTTCACCCATAGTTACGCCCCTTCCCTAAGATTTTTTTCTGCGGCTGAGTACATCCGCAGTGACCGCAATCAGAACGATAATACCGGTCAACACATATTGATAGGAGATCGTAAAGCCCATAGCCAGGATTCCCTCCTGCATGAGTGCCACGATAATCGCGCCGATCAGCGTCCCGAGGATAGAGGCCAAACCGCCCGCCATCGAAGTTCCGCCCATGACGCACGCTGCAATCGCCTCGTTGTTAAAGGTGTCGCCGAGTCCGGGCTGAACAGTGGTGTAAGCGCCGACATAAAAGATTGCCGCAATACCCGCGAGCAGGCCGCACAGAATGTAGGCGAGCATCTCCCATTTCTTGGTGTTGACACCCGACAGCCGCACCGCTTCTTTGTTGTTGCCCAGACAGAGCATGTAGCGGCCCGCTTTTGTCTTGTTTAAGATCACAGCGCAGAGAATTGCCACCAGAATCAGAAGAATGAGTCCAGTTGGGACGTTTCCCCACTTGACCAGATAGCGGAACCACGAGTCCTGTGCGCCGGCGTTCGGCCAGGTGACTGACTGAGTCTTGGTAAACACAGAACCAATTCCCTTGGCAATCTGCATACTGGCCATTGAGGTGATAAAGGATGGTAGGAATCGATAGGAAACGAAATAGCCGTTGAGCACCCCGAACAGGCTGCCAATGAGCAGGCTGATGAGGATGCAAAGCCACAGCGGCAGATGGTACTGCGTCAGACAGTAGCCAGATATGAGCGCCGAGGTAAACATCACCGGTCCGATGGAAAAATCAATTCCTCCGGTCGCAATGACAAACGTCACGCCCAGCCCCAGGAAGCCGATGAAATAAGCGTAGTTGAGCGCGCTCAGCAAACGCTCCGGTTTTAAAAAGGATGTACCGCCGTGCAGAACAGGTGTCAAAATCGCAAAGACGAGGTACATAAGAAGAATGACTCCGATTAAAACGATGCGGTTAAAGCCAATCGTTTTTACAATCACCGAGTTTTTAAATTTGTTCACGTGATCAAAACCTCCCTGTTGTTTGTTCGCCGACTCCGGCGTATGAGCTAAAACTTTTTGCCCTGGGAAGCTTCACAGAGTTCCCACAGCTTTGGCGCATCCTCCTCCTCGGCAAAATATTCGTCCTTCACAGCGCGTGAAAAAAGATGCAGCTCCGCGTGCAGGTTAAATCTGCTCGCCAGTCCCTCCGAAAGCCGCCACGCATCCCGCGTCAGCTTTTTTCGAGCTTCCTCTTTGCTGATGGACAATATTCCAAACGCCCGTTTGTGATAGGATTTATCACCAGAACAAACCGTGAAATACCTGCGGGCCGCGTTGCGGAATTCCCAGTACAAAGCTGTGAGCCCTTCCTGTCCAAACGGTTTGGCGGCAGATTCTCCCATAGACTCAGCGGCTGTCTGTATTTCCTTGACACCGCTTTTCCGCAGGAAACGGGGCCCCGACGCCTTGTAAATGTACAGAAGATTTACACACTGCCAAAGCAGCGAGTCCACACGGTGCTGCGGGTTTTTTGGGTCTGTGTAGCGCAGCTCCCACAACTCCCGCCGCAGCGGGTTAAGCGGATCCTCCGGCTGAATCTGACAGCCCTGTTCCAGCAGCTTTTTGCGCTGCTCCGGGTCCAGTTCTGCATAATAATTTTCCCACACAGCTGTTGGATCCTGAAAGGTTTGCTGTTGCATATTCTACCTCCTCTCCTTGAACGCCCAATCAAAAATATAACGTTTTACTTTATGTTTTTATTATACCACCCCTTTTTACAAGTGCAATAGATTGCGGTCATCACAGTTGAAATTCAACGTTTATCAGCGTTTTTTAACCTTTTACCAGCCAGGTAATAAAAAAATGTGAAACTGAGGATCAAAAAATTATTTGAAATAAGCTGAAACGTTCTATAAACAAAAACCATTAAAATTCCTCAAAAATGCCAAAAGGGTTGCAGCTTGCTGAGAAAGGCTGCAACCCTTTTCGATTCCCTGATTTTCGATCCTATTGGAACGGCCTGAGCTTTGTGCGCATCTCTGCGGGCGTCATGCCAAAGTACCGTTTAAAGCAATAGCTGAAATAGTGTGGATCGGTATAGCCGACCCGTTCGGCAATCCCACTGTTTTTCAGCTGGCCTTCCGCCAACAGCGCCTGAGCTCGTTCCATGCGCACTTTGGTGATGTAGCTGATAATTGTCTGGCCTGTTTGCTGCTTAAATAAAGAGCGCAGATAGCTCGGACTAAAATGGAGATAGCTGCACACAGCTTCGGCGGACAAACTGGTGTCAGCGTAATGTTCTTCGATGTAATTCACCGCGTCCCACACGGCGGCGTGGCTGCCTGCGCATTCGAGGAGATCAAGCATGGTAAACAGGCGGTTTCCCCCTTGCTTGCTCTGAAGTTCCAACGCGCGCAACGCCTCGGTCAGGCTTGTGACAGTCTGACTGTAGCCATTGTAGACACCACCCAGCCCTGCGCTGGCGGTGAATTGCAGCTGTTTTTCCACCGTTCTCAAGATGGATTCCGCGCATTCCTGCATGCGAAAGGTAAGCGCTTTTTCCTCCCCGCCAAACCCAAGCAGAATTACATTCCCCTTGTTTGCGTAGACAAAGCCTGTGTTCGACTGCTCCGCCAATTCCATGGCGACGTTACACAGCGCATACAACAGCATGTCGGCATCTTCCCCCCGCCAATACTCACCCCAGCCTGTTTTGTCCACACGAAAGACTGCAACTTGAAAGGGGGTATCCTCCTGCCACTGAACTCCATAGGCGGCCAGACGGTCACTCACCGTGGCGGCATCGAGGGTGCCGTTGAATAAATCGCTCAAAAGAAGCGACTGACGCTTTTGATAAAAATCCTCCAGCTCCGCCAGCTTCCAGACCCGCTGTTTCTCCTGATCCAGCGCGTCCCGTGCCTGCCGCAAAACAGTCAGCAGTTCCTGTGCCCCGACTGGCTTGACGATGTAATCGAGTGCCTTGAGCTCCACTGCCTTTTTTGCATACTCAAAGTCGGTATAGCCGGTGAGAAAGACAATGTGGATTTGCGGATAGCTCCGGCGAATTTGGGCCGCTGCCTCCAGGCCTGTGATAAACGGCATGTTGATGTCGAGTATGACAAGATCGGGCAGCTCCTTTTCGACCAGATCCATCAGCTCATATCCATTGGAACAGCAGCCAGCCAGTGTAAAGCCTGTGCTTTCCCAATCAACCATCTGGCTAATCTTACTGCGCACTAGATATTCGTCATCTGCAAAAAGTAGTTTATACAAAATACCCCTTCCCTTCTGGATCAAAATTCCCCCAGCCCATCAGGTGCCAAACGGAAAAATCAGTTGTTGATACAAATCGTCAAACAATGTGTTTGAATCCACTGCATAGATACCGGTACTCACATCCCCTACCGTTTCCCCACGCAAATGCTTGCAGGCTGCTTCAATGCTGTAGTAACCCATCTGATAGGGATTTTGGAGCAGAGCAACCGATACGATCCCCTCCTCCATATACATCGCCTCCACCGGAGTGCAGTCGATTGCAAACACAGGAACCGAACTGCCAAGCTCGCTCAAAGCGCGGGCAGCCCCTTCGGCGGACTGTGCATTGAGCGCCACAACCGCACAAAGCTGAGGATTTTGCTTGACCATCGCTGTCGTCAATTCTGCCGCTTTGTCTGCGTCCGACTCGCAATAAACAGTGTCGAACAGGGTGAACTGGCCGTTTTTTTCCATCGCGCTGCGAAAACCGCTTTCACGCTGAACAGCGGGATAGCTGTCCTGCACAAAACTCACAATGCCCACCTCACCGCCAGAAACGTGCTCACAGAGTTCTCTTGCAAGCCTTCTTCCCAGCTGATCGTTGTCTGTGCCGACGTAAGCGACGGTATTTTGATTGTCCACGTCTGAATCCACCATGACCACGGGGATCCCCGCGTCGACCGCCTGCTGAACCGGCTGCGCGAGCAGTGTATAGTCCGCAGCCGCCAAAACGATCGCATCCGGCCTGCGGGCAATCGATTTCTCCACAACGCCAATTTGATCCATATAAAATTTCTCGGTTTCAGGCCCATACATCCGAACGGTGGCTCCGTAGAATCCCGCTGCTTCCTGCGCGCCGTCGTTGACGCTCCTCCAGAAGTCCGCGTCTGTCCCCTTGACAATCAGGTCGATTGTGAACGGCTTGCTGGAACCCGTCCGCAGCAGGCAGCTGGTAAAAGAAACGCACAGAGCTGCCGTGAGCAGCAGTGCAACCCATCGTTTTCGATTCACTCTTTTGCCCCCCTTTTCTCTGAATCGGTCTCGAGCGGAAGATAGACAAACACAGTGGTACCTTCGTCCAATTCACTCAGCACTTCCAGGCCATATTTCGTTCCACAGGTCAATTGAATGCGCTGATGGACATTTTTGAGCCCGATCCCAGAGCCGGAATGGGTATTGGCTTCCAAAATGTGGGCAAGCACCTCGGGCTTGATTCCGCACCCATTGTCCCGCACCTCCATGAGCAGCATGTCTGAACAGCGGCGGGCGATAATTTGGATGCATCCCCCCTCCCCCATCGTGCTGATACCGTGCACAAGCGCATTTTCCACAATGGGCTGAAGAAGAATTTTGGGGATGGTAATCTCCCGCACAGCATCCTCACAAAAAATTTGGTAGGTAAAGGATTCCCCAAAACGCATCTTTTGAATAATCAGGTAGTTCTCCACCTGCTGCAGCTCATCCGCAACTGGTATAAAGTCCTTTGCACCTGACAGGGAGAGGCGAAAATATTTTGAAAGAGCCATTACCATCTGAATCACACCCTTTTCATCTCCGCTCTCCGCAAGCCATATCACCGAATCGAGCGTATTGTAGAGAAAGTGGGGGTTGATTTGGGCGTTGAGCGTTTTGAGCTCGCTGCGGTGCAGCAGCTGCTGTTCCTCCCGCACTTGAAGCATGAGCTGCCGGATGCGGTCCACCATTCCGTTGAGCGACTTTCCAAGCTGGCCCACCTCATAAAGTCCTCCTTCCGGGGCGCGCGGCATCTTCTCCACATCCGAACTGTCCTCCATCAGGGCCATCAACCGGTGAAGAGGCCGTAAAATCAATCGGCTGATCAGCAGGCTGCCAATGAGTACAGCCAACGCAAGCGACACAATCGCAGTCGCAACAAAGGCGTCCGTCCCGCTGTCGTACGCGGCGAGCCCATTCAACGACGCCACACCGATCACCTTCCAAGGGGTCTCGCCGAGCGTCTGCACCGAGGCGGTCAGTTTTCCCCCACTGCTTTCCACCACAGTATTTCCTTCATTTCCTCCCACAGTCAGAGTAACATCCTCTGGTAGGATTCCTGCGTAAATCATCTGCTGCTTTGGATGGTATACAACATTTCCCTGGACATCGGTGATATACAAGTATCCGTCGTTTTCAAGGACGCGGGAACAAAGGGATTGAATCCGTGTAAAATTCATGTCCACCATGATAATGCCGTGATGCGTCGTCCCCCCCTGTGTCCAGGATACCCCACGGGTCAGGGTAATCACCCAGGGATAGCTGCCGCGATACAGCCGCTGCACATGGGGGGCGGAAATCAGATACCCCGCGTCGCTCGCGCTGACCCGAGTAAACCAGCTCTGCCTTGTCAGCCTGATATCCTCCCGAAGCGGTCGGGGATCTGTGTTGAGGACAATTCTTCCCTGTTCGTCAAACACCGCGATTGTCTCAATGTCCTCCCGCAGGAACACAAAGAGGCGCTGGCTGAGCTCCTCGGGGGGAACCTGGTTGAGCAGCGCTGTAACATTATTGGATATTGAAACCATCTCGTTGATGTAGCTGTCAATCGAGCTGCCGACATTTCTCGCAATTTGGGAGTTGTTTTGAATAATCGACTGATTAATCGCATTGTTCGCATGGTAATAGACAACCTGTGTAATGACAATGACGGCAACGAGGGATAAGCCCAATGTAGCGGCAGCCATGACCACCCAAAGCCGGTTCCAGCGCAGCGCCGAACGGACCCGTCTTAACTTCCACTTTTTTCTTTTTCTTTTTTGTTTTTTTGTCACAAAGTGCCCACCTCCTACCTAATGCAACAAGTATACAATTATATCTTACTCTTTTTTGTCGAATATTGCAATTTCATCTAAATAAATTGATCAAAAACCCAAAAAGCTGCCGGATCACACTCCGGCAGCCCTGTGTGCCGGCAAAGCCGGCCGTCTGGGGAGGGTGGCGCTTCCCCTTCTCCAAACTCTCTTCTGCAATAGCCGGCTTTCCGGCATTTTTAAGTCGAGTGATCCGACGCCTATGACGCTGGATTACTCGTTTTATTTGCATAAATCAGTTATTTTGACGATCTAAGTTGCCGGAGTACTGAAGTCGTTATTTCACAACTCCTTTTTTAAGAATTACATTGGCATATAGGGCCGCTTCGCTTGTCGTCACAACAGCGTATGCCTTTTGCGCGCGTTCATAGAACGTAAACTTGTCGATCGCGATCTCCCTCAGTCCATCCTGCTCGTATTTTTTTCCAATCTCACAATACTTAGGCCAGATTTCCGGCTGATAGGGATCGTCGGGCAGCACTGCCATCAACACGGTGGGGTGCTCCACATAAGGGTCGAGCGGCAGGAAGCGGAGAATTGCGTCGAGCAGCTCGGGAATGCCGTGTCCGTCGCAGCGGATGACTCGCTCCGGATGGGCAAACCGGGGGAAATTTCCGTCCGCCAGGACAAGTTCATCCCCATGCCCCATTTCCATGAGTACTTTGAGCAGCTCCGGCGTTAAAATCGAAGGGATTCCTTTTAGCATCGTGTCCCTCCTCCCTATTGGGTAATGGTGCCGTCGAGATCCCACAGATCCCGCCAGTCCTTTGCATGGGGCCAGAGGAAGACCTGCCCTTTGATAAGTCGGCAGTTTTTGTCAGCTGCCTGAATCGCCGCCATTTCTTCATCAGTAAGCGGATCCTCCACGGTACAGCGAAGATTGCTGAGGTACTCATTCTCGTGAATTGAGAAGGGAATCGGAATCTGACCGCGCTGCACCGCCCACTTCAGGCAGATGACGGCGGGATGCACCCCGTGCGCCTTGGCGATCTCCACAATTTCCGGCATTTGGATATCCGCCACGTCGTCCGGCGTCTTGTCGCGGTCGGGACGGGTCGGGCTGCCAATCGGGCAGAAGCCGATGGGCTGAATCCCGTGCGCAACAGCGTAGTCGTAAAGCTCCGGCTGCTGGAAACCGGGGTGGAGTTCCATCTCAAGCAGGGTGGGTTTGATGCGGCAGAGCGGAAGTACCGCTTCGAGTTTCGGGATGGTCATGCTCGACATGCCGATGTTTTTCACCAGCCCCATGTCGTGCAGCCGCTCCATCTGACGCCAGGTGTCCATAAATTCTTCCACTTTAAAGGGTCTGGAATTCGGGTTTCGGGAATCCCCGTCGCATCCCGGAGCATGGTAATTGGGGAACGGCCAGTGCATAAAATAGGCGTCTATGTAGTCGAGCTGAAGGTCCCGCAGCGATTTGGCACAGGCGAGCAGCACTTCCCCTTTCCCGTGCTGATCGTTCCACACCTTGCTGGTGATAAACAGCTCTTCGCGTTTGACTGCCCCTTGCTCGAACGCTTCGGCAAACACCCTGCCGATCAGATCTTCGTTTTCATAGACAGAGGCGCAGTCAAACAGGCGGTATCCGCAGCGAATGGCTCCCGCCACAGCGGCGGACACCTGGTCTGCGGTAAAGCGGTCGGAGCCAAAGGTTCCCATACCGATGCAGGGAATCTGCTCTCCAGTGGACAGAGTTCTCTTGGGGACAAGCGTGGGATTGATAAATCCAGACATCAACGTTCCTTCCTTTCATTTCACAGCGCCCGGATCCGAACACTGTGCCTAATTGAATTGTTCTCGTAAATACATCCCGGTTTTATTGAAGGATGCAGCGCATTTTAATGTAAGACTTGAGCTGTTGACATTAGAAACTCGTTGGACAACCATTTTGATGTTCAACTCTATGGGATCTCACCGGAAGCGCATAAAGCCCTTTTGTGGGTTGCCGCATATCTAAATCCGTCTTTTGGTTCAACTCCTGTATTCAGCGCTTGTGCAAACTGCTGTTTGCCAGAGGCCATGATGGCGATCACGCGAGGACCTCTACCTGAATTTGAGGAAGGATTTTCTCCAAATCCTCCGCCCGGTAGCTGCCCGTCTCCCGGACGAGCGCGTTGGCTGTGGAAACTGCCACTGCAAAGCGGATGGTCTCCTCCATTGGCATTCCGCGCGCGGTGCCGACTGCAAATCCGGCAACCATGCTGTCCCCACAGCCCACGGTGTTCACCACGGGCAAATCCGGGGTGCTGCCGAAATAAACACCCTCTTTGCACACCACCAGCACGCCGTCTTTTCCAAGGGATACGGCGACATTGGGGATTCCGGCGGCGTGGAGCTCTTTGGCGGCCTGGATAAGCTGCTCCCGGGAGGAAATCTCAGTTTTCAAAATCTGCCTGATCTCGTCGGTATTGGGCTTGATCCAGTCCGGCTTTGCCGCGAGGGAGACTTCCAGCGCCCTGCCGCTGGTGTCCAGAATCACCGGCTTGCCCGCCTCCCTGCACATCTTGATCAAATCCGCGTAGAAATCCTCCGGCACGCCGGCGGGCATACTGCCCGATATTGTCACCACGTCGGCAGTGAGGAGACGGGCCTGAAAGTCATGCACAAACCGGCTGATGTCCGATTGGGTCACCGGTTCCCCGGGTTCCAGAAATTCGGTGCTGCGGTTGGCTCCCTGATCGCGCACATTGATGCAGCAGCGGGTCTGCGCCTTGACACGGGTAAAGCACTTCTCAATCTGCGGCTCGCAGAGCAGGCTTTCAAACTGTTCCCCAGTGTGCCCGCCCACAAAGCCCATGGCAGCCACCCGCTCCCCCGCCAGCGCAGCCACGCGGGAGACGTTGAGCCCCTTGCCACCCGCGGTGTTGCTGACGCTGTTCACCCGCATGACTTCGTTGGGGCACAGCGCATCCACAAGATACTGCTTGTCGATCGCCGGGTTTAGTGTTACGGTTAAAATCATCCTTCTCCCCCTCAGTCGTTGGTCAACATAATCTTGCCGTGCACCTCTTCGGGGTGCCGGAAGCAGGCAAAGGCTTCCTGTGCCTGAGAAAGGTGATATTTTTTAAAGATGAATCCAGGGTCAAATTTGAGCTGTCCAGTCGCGAAATAATGCGCTGTCAGCGTCCACTCCCTGCCAGGGTACGGCGCGGAATAGCTCATCCAGCTGCCGGTCAGCCGAAATTCCTTGCGGTTCATCTCCTCCCATTCCTCGGGTGCGAACCGGAGCTCGGTGTGGGGGGTACCGATCATGCAGACATTCGCTTTGTTCGCCGCCACCTCAAATGCTATCCGCATGGTGGCGGGGTTTCCGGCGGTCTCAAATACGTATTCATACCCTTTGTCCTGGGTCAGCGCTTTGGTAACCGCCCGGTAATCCTCTTCCCTAGTATTGATCACCGCATCTGCACCCATCCGCTTGGCGAGTTCCAGCCGGCCATTGTCAATATCAAAGGCCACAATCCGCTTCGCCCCGAAGATCTTCGCCCATTGGAGAGTAAAAATCCCGATTGTCCCGCAGCCGAGTACTGCCACACAGCCCCCGCCCCGGTAATCGTTGCAGAGGATCCCGTGCAGCGCCACGGTGGACGGCTCAAACATAGCCGCCTGCTCGTATGGGATGGAGGGATCGTAGGCGACTGCGTTCGCCGCGGGGAGGACCACATATTCTGCAAAGCTCCCCTGTTGTCGGCTGCCGATAAAGCTGTAGTGCTTGCACAATGAGAAGTTTCCGTTCTGGCAATCGTCACACTGCATACAGGGCAGGAGGGGCGCGCCTGAAACCGTGTCGCCCACCGAAAGGCCGGTGACTCCCTCCCCCACTTCGACGACGTCTCCGGCAAACTCATGCCCCAGCACAATGGGGTAGTAGTGCGCCCCATTGTCCAGCACCCTGGGAACGTCGCTGCCGCAGATCCCGGCGGCGCGAACGCGCACCTTGACTGTGCCGGGTGTCACCTCCGGCATGGGGAACTCCTCATAGCGAATATCGTTGTTTCCATATAAAACTGCTGCTTTCATTGCTTACGCCTCACTCATCATCGATTTTAGGTTTTCGTACAACTGCCGGTATCGCTGATACCCCTCGTCATATACAATCTTTGCATTCGGGTTGGGGTGGAATTCCCGTTTGATGCGCACAGTGCTTTGAACCGCGTCGTCAAAGCTGCTGTAAATCCCAGTACCAACACCGGCCAGAATCGAGGCACCCAGCGCGGTCGAGGTATCGGAGGAGGGAACGCAAACCGGTTTTCCTGTGACATCCGCCTTCATTTGGGTCCACAGCCTGCTGTTCGCCGCGCCGCCCATTGCGCTGAGCGTCCCCACCCGGGCGCCCGCCTGTTCCGCCACCTCCAGATTGTGCCGGAGGGAGTAAGCCACTCCCTCCATCACGGCCCGCGCAAACTGCGCGCGGGTGGTGGAAAAGCGAATGCCGTAAAAAACGCCCTTTGCGTTTGTGTCCCAGATGGGGCTGCGTTCGCCTGCCAAGTAGGGGAGAAACAGCAGTCCTTCGCTCCCCGCCGGCACCTCCGACGCCGCTTTGTCCAGCTCGTAAAACGAATGGGTGCCATTTTCCTGGGCGGCGACTCGCTCCGCCGCGCCGAACTCCCGCTCAAACCAGTTGAGCGCTCCGCCGCCGCCCACTGTGCCGCCCTGCAGCAGCCAGCGGCCGGGGACGACGTGGTTGCCCAGGATGAGCCTCTTGTCCGCGTGGCAGCGATCCATACAGATGCTCATCCCGCCCGCCTGGCCCCCCTGCTCCTGTGTTTCACCTGGATGCAGGACACCCGCTCCGAGCGTGCCGCAGGCAGCATCCAGGCCGCCTGCGACGACGGGGGTTCCGGCGCGCAGCCCGGTCTGTTCCGCCGCCGCTTCGGTCACCCCGCCCACGACTGCATGGCAGGGGACAATTTCGGGCAGCAGGCTGGGGCTGACGCCCAGCTCGGAACAGAGAGCCGTGTCCCAGCTCCCTTTTTCGGCGTCGTAGCAGTTCCAGCCGTACCCCTGGCTGGGGTCCTGGGCGATCTCGCCCGTGAGCCGGAAAGCGATAAAACTGTTTGACTGCAAAATCTTATCTGTAGCGCTGTAAATCTCCGGCTGGTTTTCGCGGTACCAAATCACTTTGGGCATTGTGTACATCGGCTGCACTGGATTCCGGCTGACGGAAAACAAACGGTCCTCCCCAAGCCTGCTCTTGAGTTCTTCGCAGATCTCCTTTGCGCGCTGGTCCATCCAAATCGGGGTGCGGCAGAGCACCTTTCCACCGGAATCTACCGCAATGGCGCTCCAGCTCTGCCCGTCGATGCCGATCCCCTTTACCGCCGAGGCGTCAATCCCCTGGCCGAGCAGGGAGCGGATGGCTCTGCACACCGCTGTCCACCATTCCTCCGGATCCTGCTCCGCCCAGCCGGGGTGAGGGTAATACACAGGATAACTCTCGCTGGCCTGGGCGGCGACCTCCCCATCCGGGTAAAACGCGGCCACCTTGCAGGCGGAGGTGCCGATATCAATGC
>CBCSOX010000034.1:0-19559 GCA_965141735.1 uncultured Oscillospiraceae bacterium
CGCATGCCGGAACAGCGCAGGCGTGTTTTTTTAATGAGCAGAGAGGAAGGGATGAAGATCGGTGACATCTTCCCCGCTCGCGCCCTCGGTCAGGTAGTAACCGGGATAGACAGCCGCGCCCTCCCCTTGATATCCCGGGGGCAGGCTGTTGATGACGTCGTAGTACACCCGCTGCAGGTTGTTCCAAGTCTGTGCACCGACGATCCCATCTGATGGAATGTTGACCATCCGCTGGAACGCCTGCACCGCTTCCCGGGTGGCGGGACCGAAAATGCCGTCGATCTGCACAAACGGGATCTCGGGATAAAAGTAGCTGAGCACGCTCTGTTTGTACTTATTGGTCCGCACCTCGACGCCGCTCTTCCCCTCCTGAAGGGTGGGGGGGTTGGGCACCGTGACCTCCTCCACCCGCAGCCCCTCGCTCGCAAGCTCGCCGAGCTGTTTGACGGCGGTAAAGATGTATTTGATTTTATACCAGGTGCTCTTGCCCACAATCCCGTCCTGGGTCAGGTTAAAAATACGCTGAAATTCCCGCACAGATCTGGCGGTGCTCTCTCCAAAGATACCGTCAGTCGAAGGGATCTTGGGGATGGAGGGGTAGTTGTTGGCAATGCGGTTGAGCTGGGTCTGAATGGTCTTTACGTCATTGCCCGCCATGCCGACCCGCAGCGCGACGCCGGGGTAGGACTCGATCGGGGCCCGGATCGGGGCGTTGCGCACAATGTCGATGTCATCGCCGTAATAGTACTGCAAAATTCCATAGGGGGTGTAGCCCTGCCGGGCGAGGTCAACTGTCCCCCACTGGGAAAGGCCGTCGCAGGTGACGGTGGTGCCGTTGCAGAACTGGGTGAAATAGGGCTCGACACTCCCCTGCCGGCGCACGTAGTTGTTGAAGATTTCGTCTACAATCTGGCTGACGTTGTCAAAAATATCCCTGCCCTGGATGAATTTTTGATCAAACTGGGTGGAGTTGGTGATATCAAAGTCATAACCGCGGCTCCGGTACCATTCGGTGTAGATCCGGTTAAGGGCAAAGGAAATTTGGGCGTAGATATTGGCGCGGATGGATGATTCCGGCCAGGTGGGGTAAATCTCGCTCGACGCCACATTTTTAATGTATTCCGGAAAGGACACCTGGACATTGGGCGCGTTGGAGTTCGGGGCGCCGAGGTGCACGGTGATAAACTCAGGTATGTACGGCAAAGCTGCCTGGGCCATTGCATTCCCTCCTTATAGATCCTCCGGTTCCTGCTCGTAAATCTCCTCTGGCGCCATGTTCCCGTTTGTATCCGGGGTCATGGACACAGGCTGAATCGAGACAATGCCGTCAAAGATCGGAACGTTGAAATTTTCCACCGTGATATGCCCCGGATACTCGGTGCGGATGTTGTAGGTGGCGAACGGAACAGGCTCCCCCTGACTCTCCGGCTCTTCAGAGAGGCTGCGGTCGGGCGCGGGAAGGGGGATGGGGGCAATCAGTCCATCCCGGTCGGTGAGCGCTGAGGAAAACACATGATCCCCCTCCCCAATCCTCCGGCTGACTGTCACCTGAGCGCCCTGAACCGGAATCGCGCCGCGCGCGGTAAACACCTGCATTTTAAGAAATCCAATTTTCGGGTTCTGCCTGAGATATTCCTCGAGTGCCTCATTGCCCGCCTCTTCAAAGGTGATCCCGTCGATCTGCGGCCGTTCCGGTTCGGGGCGAGGCAGGTCTTCCATGATTTCCTCCGGGTCGCGCAGGTCCTCCTGCTCAAGCACCTCCTGCTGCTCCATCTGCTGTGGCTCTATCGGCTGCGGCACTGGTTCAGTCCGCTGCACCGGCGCTTCGGGCTGCTCGGAAGCTGCTGGGGGCGCCGGCGGATCGGGCGCGCTGTTTGGCGGACTGGCCACCGCCGGCACAGCTTCGGGCTCTGGACTGCGCTGTTTGCCGATTTTATAGAAATGGAGCATCTGCTTTTTGTACCGTTCCATCTGTTCGTCAAACGAATTGTCCATACTTTCACTCCTCCTCGTTCATTCTCACTTTTATTCTTATGCAGAGAATCGGTAAAAGTTGACTGAAACGGTGTTGCAGAGGGGTTTTCGAGATAAAATTCGGGCAAAACAGCCCTCCTTTCCATTAGAAAGGAGGGCTGTTGGAAATGAGCTGCCAATACAGCTCAAAGTCGATCCGGATCTCTCAGTAGATTGCTGTGGGTGAAAGGCCCGCATTCTCCTGTCTATCGCACCGATAGAAAAAGAGAGTTTTCCCTTTTCATGCTTGCGGCGGCAAATCTGTATCTGATCCGGTGTTCTGCCCAATTCAGGCAGAGAGCACTGCAGGGGCATGCAGTAAAAAAGCGGCGAGCAACCGCTCACCGCTGATCCGTCCAATATTGCCTGAGCTGCTTGGTGTACTGCTGAAAGGCGCTCGGCACCGAATACTGGTCTTCAAACTGACGCTGGTCCGCCCAGACACACTCCCCCTGCGGCACGAAGCCGGGCGCCTGGATCAGATAGCCCCGCATCTTCCACTCGATGTGGCTGAAGATGTGCTTGGCCGCGCCGAGCCGCCGGATGCTAGAAACGGGGACGCCGCAATGCACTGCCGCCTCTTCGGCGGAGAGGTGCCCCTCGAGGTTGAGGTATTCCCACAGCCCTGCCAGCAGGCCGTTTGGAGGGCGTTTTGCCAATAGGACTTTGTTCTCTGCCATCACCAGGAGAATGGTCCGTCGCTCCTCCCTGCGCGGCTTTTTTGGGGCCTTGACCGGCAGCTCAGCCGCACAGCCCCGCTCCCTTGCCCTGCACAGCCCGGCAACCGGGCAGCTGCCGCACAGCGGGTCGCCGTTGGGCAGACAAACGGTTGCGCCGAGCTCCATGAGCGCCTGGTTAAAATCTCCCACCCGCTCGGCGGGCAGCATCTGCTGCACAAGTGCCTGAAATGCCCGCTTGACTGGGGGCAGTGTCACATCCGCCCGGCTGAGCAGCCAGCGAGAGAGGATGCGCAGCACATTCCCGTCCACTGCGGGCACCCGCAGCCCGTAGGCAATTGAGGCGACTGCCCCTGCCGTGTATTCTCCGATCCCGGGAAGCTTGACAAGCGCTTCAAAGGAGGCGGGCAGTTCTCCTCCGTGCTGCTCCATCACCACGCGCGCCGCTTTCTGCATGTTGCGCACCCGGTTGTAATAGCCCAAGCCCTCCCACAGCTTGAGGAGAACCTCCTCCGGCGCGGCGGCAAGCGCTTCAACAGTGGGAAGTGCGCTGAGAAACCGCTCGTAATACGGCATGACCGCACTCACCCGGGTCTGCTGCAGCATGATCTCCGACACCCATACTCGGTAGGGGGTTGGCTGCTGCCGCCAGGGGAGAACGCGGGCGCTGTGATCATACCATGTGAGCAGAAGGGGGGGAATCTGCGCGAGCAGCTCCTGCACCTGCTGCGGCGATTGTTCTAGTTTTAAAACTTCCTTCATTTAATCGCTCCACGGGCGTTCCTGTTCGAACCAGCCCTTCTCCTTCCAGTAGCGTTTGTCGAGCATCTCATCGCCGTACTGCTCGATTTTGCGGCGCATCGCCTGAAACAGGATGCGCTGCTTGAGCTTGATGTCGAGGTTGTCCTTGTTGTCCATGGCCTTGTAAAACTTCCTGGCAGCCCGGTGCAGCTTCTGTTTGGTCTTGAGGGAATCCACATCTCGGGAGAGGATGCCGATCGCGTAGGAACGGCGGAATCCGAGATAGTCAAACGAGGTGAGCATCGTCTGGTTGGCGCGCTTCATCCCGCCGCCTGAGCCAGTGCTGATCGCCATGCCGACCGAAAAAAAGTTGGCCTTGCGGGGACGGTGGGCAATCCAGAGATAAGCGAGGTGGTCAAGCAGGTTCTTCATGCTGCTGCTCACATCCATCACATAGACCGGGGAAGCGAGGATGACCCCGTCCGCCATGATGATGTCCTCGAGAATTGGGGCGAGCTGGAGGTAGTGGGGACAGGTGCGCTCCCCGTTGATGATACAGCTGTGACAGCCGGTACACAGTTTGGGGAATTCCGAAGCGAGATCGTGTTCTTGAAAGGAAAACTGCTCAAAGGTGGACAGGCTCTGCTTAAACTGCTCCACGCATTTCCAGGTGTGCTCTCTTCTCCCGTTGGAGTGGAGTACGGCGATTCTCTTTTTCATGGGCTAATCTTCCTTTCTTCCGGGCGGCGCGTCCTGCTTCCAGCTCATCAGGTACTCGGTGTGGCCCTTGCTGTCCGCCTGCTGCTCTGCAGTGATGGCAAAACCGCACCTGCGGTAAAAGGCGACGGCGCGTTTGTTTTCGGTGTACACCGTCACGGCAAGGGAGGGGGACAGCTGCTTGCAGTGCTCAATGAGCTCGGTGCCGATGCCGACGCCGCGGTGGGCATGGTCGATGAACAGCGCCCCGACAAACCCGCCCTCGAGCATGCTGACAAATCCGGCGATCTCCCCTTCCCGCTCGTAGACAAAGGTGCGGGAACCGGGCAGGTAGACCTGCTGCACGGCGCTGTAGTTCTCCTGCCAATAGCTGCGGGGAATAAAGTCGTGCGCTTCAAGGTTGGCGGAAAGCCAGATATCCATGACGCGCTGTTCATCCTCCGGAGTGTACGGCCGGATGGCGGGGGGTTGTTCCTCCCGGCCGAACAGCCGCTCAAATTTTTCCTTCTCACTTGCAAAATGTGTGACGCGGCCGACCGGGACATCTCCCCCCGCCGCCTCGATCACCCGGCGGGTCATCCTGTCGTCAAACGCGCCGCACAGCTCGATCAAATCAGGGGGCTCCCCGAGCGACCGCACCAGATCACAGGCGGATTCGACTCCATCTACCCCGCAGACGGTGACATTGGTGTATTGATTTTTAAAATGGGCGTTGTGGGTGTGGTAGTCAAACTCCCGCCCCATGATCAGAAATAGGTAGTTCATGCCGTTTCCTCCAGCAGGGCGGCGAGCGCCCGTTCAAACAATTGGTCCTGTTGCTTGGTTCGCTTGGCGTTTCCCTTGAGACGCCCGCCCGCACTGCGAATTTTGCGCGCGGTGTGGCGAGCGAGCAGAAGAGAATCGATGTTGTCGTCGGTGTACACCATCCCGTCCTGATGAATGGGCACCGCCCGGCGGGCGAGGCACATCGCTGCCAGTCCGTAATCCTGCGTGACGACGATATCCCCCGGCGCGACGAGATTGACCAGAGCGAAATCCACGCTGTCCGCTCCCTTGGAGACGGTGATGGTCCGCGCGCCCTCCCGCTCAAACCGGTG
Organism: uncultured Oscillospiraceae bacterium; assembly: GCA_965141735.1. Lineage (GTDB taxonomy): Bacteria > Bacillota > Clostridia > Oscillospirales > Ruminococcaceae > Massilioclostridium. Next base: position 5,246 of record CBCSOX010000034.1, read on the forward strand.
AGAGGTGTCGCAGAGGATGATCGCCTCCGTCCCATGCCGCTTCGCGAGTCTCAGAGCGCAGTCGACCACTGGGCAGCCGTCTGCGTCGATGAGCAGTTTCATTCCTTTTCCCTCCAATTCTCGGTTTCCAGCCGGTGCTGCAACGCCCGCAGCTGTTCTTCGCGGCTGCGGTAATCGGGCAGGATTTTTTCAACAAGCCGCCAAAATGCTGTTGAATGATTGTGGTGCAGAGTGTGGGCAAGCTCGTGCACCACCACATAGTCGACCGCTTCAGGCGGCGCGAGGATGAGCCGCCAGGAAAAGTTGATACTGTTGCTGCCCGAACAGGAACCCCACCGCTTGGCCGCGCCGCTTATCTTGACCGACGAAGCGCGGAGCCCGGTGCGGCGGCTGAATTCCTCCACCCGCCCCGGGAGATGCTGTTTGGCGAACGAGCGGTAGAGCTGCACGGCTGCCCGCCGGACATTCTCCGGCTCCCCCTGTGGAAGGAGAATGCGCTCTCCGTCAAAGGCGGGGGATGCGCCCTGCTGTAGCGCTGCGGGGTATTCCCTCCCCAGCAGCAGAAGCTTGGTCCCGTCCTGGATGACAAAGCTCTCCCGTTTTTCCCGCTTTTGCCGCGCCGTTTGGGTACAGTTCAAAATCCAGCCCTCTTTTTGCTGTACAAAGCCGGTGATCAGCTTTTTGGGAGCGCGCAGCGGCGCGCGGACAATTACCTCGGCGTCAGCGGTCACCTCAATGCTGATGGTCTTTCGTTTCGAGCGGATCAGTTGATACTCCACCATGCTAACTCTGCGCCTCGATCTGTTCTGCGAGCTCGTTCAGATACACCCACCGCTCGGTTTTTTCATCCAGCCTTGCGGCGAGCTCCTCCTTGCGGGCGAGCAGTTCCTCGAGCTTTGTATAGTCGCTCGCCTGCTGCTCAATCTGCCGCTCGGTCTCGGCGAGTTCTTCTTCCAGGGCGGCGATTTCCCCATCGATTCCCTCAAACTCGAGCTGCTCTTTGTAGGAAAATTTTAGCCTGCGGGTTTTCTCCCGCGGTTCCCTGGCCGCCTTGGCCTTTGTTTCCCGCACCGGGTCTTGCTGTGTCCGGAGCCGTTCATAGTCGCTGTACCCGCCGGGGTACTGGTGCAGCGTTCCGCCCGGTTCGAACGCATAGACGCTCTCTGCCACTCGGTCGAGGAAATACCGGTCGTGCGACACAGCGACAACTGCCCCCTCAAACCCGTCGAGGTATTCCTCGAGGATCATGAGCGTCTGGATGTCGAGGTCGTTGGTCGGCTCGTCGAGCAGCAGGATGTTGGGCGCATCCATCAGCACCCGCAGCAAAAAGAGCCTTCGGCGCTCCCCTCCTGACAGCCGACTGATGGTGTTCCACTGCAAATCGGGCGGGAAGAGGAATTTCTCGAGCATCTGGCTCGCACTCAGCGTCCCGTCCGGGGTGCGGATGTTCTCCGCAATCCCCCGGATGTAGTCGATCACACGCAGAGAGGGGTCCATCTCCTCACACTCCTGCGAAAAATACCCGAGCTTGACTGTCTCGCCGAGCACAACGCTGCCGGTATCCGGCTGGAGCGAGCCGGTGATCAGCTTGAGCAGGGTGGATTTCCCACACCCGTTGGGCCCGACAATGCCCACCCGCGCGCCGCGTGGCAAAAGAAGGTCAAAGTCCTTCACAAACCACTGCCCGCCGAACTGCTTGCCAACCCCTTGAAGCTCCACCGTCTTTTTGCCCAGCCGGGTGCTCACCGAGCTCAGATCCAGCTTGTCCCCCGCCTTGGGACCTCCCTGCGCACTGAGCTGCTCAAACCGCTCGATGCGGAAACGACTCTTGGTACCCCGTGCCTTTGGGCCCTGCTGCATCCAGGCGAGCTCCTTTTTGAGCAGGCTCTGGCGCTTGCGCTCGCTGCCCGCCTCCATCTGCTCCCGCTCTGCCTTGAGCTCGAGATAACGGGAGTAATTGGCCTGATAGGTGTAGAGTCTGCCGCGGTCTATTTCCACGATGCGGTTGGTGACCCGGTCGAGAAAATACCGGTCGTGGGTGACCATGAGCAGCGAACCCTTAAATTTTTTGAGGTAGTCCTCCAGCCAGGCAACCATGCTGCTGTCGAGGTGGTTGGTCGGCTCGTCGAGGATGAGCAGCTCGCAGGGGGTGACGAGCGCCGACGCGATGGCGACGCACCGCTTCTGTCCCCCGGACAGGGTGGAGACATCCCGGTCAAATTCGGTGATGCCAAGGCGCGTCAGAATAGACTTTGCCTCGTATTCCTTTGCTTGCCGCGCCGCAGAGGCAGCGCCGGAAAACACCTGTGCGAGCACCGTTGTCCCAGCTGTAAAATCTGGATTTTGGGGCAGGTAGCCGATGCGGACCCCAGAGGCCGTCACGACCGAACCGCTGTCCGGCTGTTCCACCCCAGCGATAATTTTGAGCAAGGTGGATTTTCCCGTGCCGTTGATCCCGATGATCCCGGCCTTGTCCCCCTCTTCGAGATAGAGCGACACCCCGTCGAGCAGGTTTCCCTCCCGGTAACTCTTGGTGATCGCTTCAGCAGATAAAAGAATCAAAATATACTCCCTCACAAACAGATTTGAATAGAAACATTATAGCATTTCTGGGGGAAAATGAAAAGGGCTATGCAGACAGTCCCCCTGCCCTGCCTGGGTGCAAAAAGGTCGGCCAATTCAACTTAGGCAGTGCGCTGTCTTTCCCCAACCGGCCTCAAAGCAATGTATGCTGCGCAGGGATTTTCTTTTTACGATCTTACAAAACTCGATTTGTTTCGCAATAGCAGGACGTGCCGCCTCTTCAGATACCAATTGAACACAAATAAAAACTGAACGATTCATGACAGCCTTTGTATTACTTTACAAAGTATTTATTATCAAATCGTATATTTTGGGATTGTAAGACTTTCCAAATAACTAAAGTTCAATTGTGTAATACATAAAAAATACAATTCATAGTTAATTTGCATTAAATATTTTATTGACTTATCTATTTTTTATTGTTATTATTAAACCAAAAGGATACCAATGGGTAATTCAGTAATTGAAACGTTTTATTGTAATATGTAGGTAAAGAAGAAAAGTAAATTTGAAATTAAAATTATTTCTTTTTTAGTTACCGCATTACTGATGGGAGTTATTCCGTTAAATGTAATTGCTGAATCTCAAAACAATGGTGTTGAAGAACAGATAAAAGATGTTCCCCGCTATGCACCTGACGAGTATGTGAAGGAGATTAGATATGGATTACTTTACAATAGAGGTCGCTATAGCAGCCTTTGATAAGTATCCAAGAGATTAGCGAGAAATCCTATGAAAAATAATTTTCACAAAACAAAAAATATATTAATACTTTTTTGCATTGTTCTTTCCCTTGTTTTTGGAGGATGTGTCAACAACGCCGCAGACAATCCAGAGGCCAACGCAAAATATCAATACGCAAAAGAGTTGCTTGTGAGAGACAAATATGAATTGGCGATTGAACAGCTCATTGATATTGTAGATTATAAGGACGCCGAGAAAATCCTATTCGACAGCAGTATTACAATTTCAAATTTGTTATTGGGAATTGAAAATTATCAGCAAGTGATTGATTTGTTAGAACCGGTCATTCTAAAATTCGAACAAAATCATACCTCAAAAAGGCGTATTGCCCTCCTAAAAGTCACTGCCGGAAAAGCGTATTATGAAATCGGCGAGTTGGACCACGCGGAACAGTATTTTAAAATTGGGAAAATTTACACTCATGAAGCAACAGATTATTTAAACCGGATTCGAATTTTACGTCCTTTTCAAGGCGATTGGCAAAATTCTGAATATTCAATTTCGTTTCGCTATCGCATATCTGGAGAAACAATTCATCATCTAACGGGGGGAGACAGCGCATTTCACAGAAGGCTCATTATAAAAAGCGAAAACCATCTCGAAGATGAAAAAAGCGAATATAGTTTTTCTCTTTTGGGTGAGGAGTTGTGTCTGAACGCTTTAGACGGAGCTACGTTTCGTGAAGGTCAATACTATAAGCTATCATGAAGCTGAATTTTACGTTTATCCAGTCAAAAACAGGGATAGAAGACTCATTTTTTCCATCCCTCGATCGATCGAAAAACCCGGTCTGTGACACAAGCACAGACCGGGTTTCTTGACAAGTTGAATCCAGCGCATGGGCGCTAAACTGTCGTGACGATTTGGGTATCTGCAGACAGCCCGGTCAAGATTGATCCGAATCGGATGGGGCTGTCTGGCTTTCCAGCTTGCTCTGAGCTTCCTCGAGCATTTTGATGATAAATTTCGGTATGATTTTCGGATTGATGTGATAGAGGTTTTCGCAGATTGAAATGCACTCGTTAAAAATAATATACACGCCAATCATCATTCCGAAGGGGGACTGGAACGGCAGTTCCACATTCACCCCGGTTTTGAGGGCTACTGGAATAAAAAAATCCATAAAAATGCCGAATGCGAGTGCGACGAAGCACGCCATCTTCTTCCAAAACCCATCGTGGCCGCGTTCGCTGTTCCAGCCGGTCCCCGCGACCTTGGCTTTGATGATTCCTGTAAGCCAGTCTAAAAATACAATGACGGCGACAAGCGCGATAATCAGACAATACTGCTTGCAAAATGTCGCCAAAGAACCGAGCAGCACCGCGACGCCAACTTTGATATATCCCAAGTCTGCTCCTCCTAATCTATTCATTGACGGTTGCCCGTCTTCTATTAGGATATGACAGAGGGGGAAAAATCATGACAGCCAGAGGACCCGGATGGTTAAAGTTTCCTGGGACAGTCCGGCATGGACACTGCCCCCCATCTGCTCGGCGAGCGTTTTGGTGATGGCGAGTCCCAGCCCGGTGTTCTGTCCGCTGCGCACCCGGTCAGCAGTGAAAAACCGCTCAAACAGGCGGGAGGCGTCCTCCTGGGTGAGGCCGGGGGCATCGTTGCTCATCTCGAGCATCACCTGGTTCCCGCTCTGGCAGAGACGGACTGCGATCCGGCTGTGCGCGTAACGCAGTGCGTTCTGCATCAGGTTGGTAAAAATCCGGACCGAAGCGTCCCGGTCGGCGCGCGCCATCAGGCGGGGGGCAATCTCGATATCCGGTTCAATCCCCTTGCAGGTAAAATCATCGTAAAACGCCGCGATGAGCTCGCAGAGAAGCTCGGATAAATTGAGCTGTTCCATTTCCAGACGGTACTCCCCCGCCTGAAGGCGAGACAGGTCGTAAAAGCTGGTAATCAGCCGCTGAAGCACCCGGCAGCGCTGTTCAACAATCTGCAGATAGCGCCGTTTGTCCTCCTCCGAGGTTTCTTCTGATTCGATGAGCTGGACGTAGCCCAGGATGGAGGTCAGCGGGGTGCGCAGGTCGTGCGAGATGTTTTCGATCGCGTGGCGCAGTTCGAGGTCAGCGCGCCGGTATTCCGCAATGGCGTCCCGCTTGGCGAGCAGCGTCTGGTTAATCTCCTCCACAAGCTGCTCGCTCTCCGGCGAGGGGATCGACACGGTGAGCAGGCTGCAAAGGTGGTCGGTGCGGATGCGGCGCAGCTCTGCCGTGAGCAATTCTGTCTCGCGCCGTTTGAGGTGCAGCACCAAAGCCAGCGCAGCGATCACCAGTGCGCAGAGTATCAAAAGCAACAGCAGAGCCACCACAGGTATTCCCCCTTTATTTAATCTCTTTTTTGTGGAAGAGCAGGAGCCCGACAACGGTTGAGACGGCGAAGAAGCCAAGGCCAACTGCAACTGCGCGCAGAATTTCGGGCTGTCCATAGTTGATGTCGGTCATGACGTTAAACTGGGTGGGGATCAGGTATTGCAGGAGCTTGTTGAAAATCTCAAACTTCATGCCGAGAAGCTGAAAGACATTCCCAGTCACCCCTAAAAATGCGATGTAGGACGCCACAAACCCCACTGTGCTGCGAAAGATCATGCCAAACATCGCCGCAAGGCCGATGCAGCCGAGGTAGAGGGGAACTGAAGCTGCCAGTCGGACAAAAAACAGCATCATGTTTTCACCGCCGATCCCCACCCCTTTGGAAAAGGCAATTCCCGAGAGGATGACAGCCCCAAGCGTGAGGATGAGGGAGAGCACCGAGATGACAAACGTGACGATGAGCTTGCTGAGATAAATTTTCTCCCGGGACAATCCGAAGGAGACGACATTTTTATAGGTCTGCGCTTTGTATTCCTCATTGCCGGTCATGTCGGCGAAAAAGAGAAAGAGGTAGATCACTGGAGACAGCGCCATGACGAGGATGCCGAACAGCTGCTCGAGCATATCGTCAATATTCATGGTGGCCATGAGCAGAGAAATCAAAAAAGCGAGCAGGACGAGCACCCCAGTCATGATGTACAGGTATTTGCGGTGAAAGACTTTATAAAATTCTGCATTCAGGTAGTTAAGCATGGTGAGCACCTCCGACCAGATCGATAAAGTAGTTTTCAAGGTTGGTCCCCGACTGCGCGAGACGGGAAACAAGCACTCCGTTGACGACCAAGGTCTCGTTGATGAGCTCTGGCTGGTCGATGCACTGGTAGACCCGAATCTGGCCCGAATCGAGCACTTCGTAATCGGTGCAGCCGAGTTTGCTCTCGAGCAGGGCGGCCGCCTTGTCGGCGTCGTCCACCCGCAGCTCGACACAGTGGCGGCAACTTTGGGACATCTCAGACGCTGAGATCTGCTGCACCATCCTGCCCTGATCAATAAAGCCGTAGGTCGTCGCGAGCTGGGAGAGCTCGCTGAGAATGTGGCTGGAGATGATAATGGTGATCCCCCGTTCCCGATTGATGCGCAGCAGCATCTCTCGGAAGTCCACAATGCCCATCGGGTCAAGCCCGTTGGTCGGCTCGTCGAGGATGAGCAGGTCGGGATTTCCCATAATTGCAAGGGCAAACCCGAGCTTCTGCTTCATGCCGAGCGAGAAGTTTTTGAATGTCTTTTTTCCAGTGTCCGAGAGCCCGACAAGGGCGAGCACCTCATCCACAACCCCCCGGTTCGGAATTCCCCGCACCCGGCGATAATACTCCAGATTGTCCCGGGCGGAGAGATAGGGGTAAAAGCTCGGCGTCTCGATAATGGAGCCGATGCGCTTGCGCTCCTCGTTGAGCTTTTCCGAGCCAAACAGCTCAATGCTGCCTTGGGTCGGATAGGCGAGTCCGCAGATCATCCGTAAAATCGTGGTTTTTCCTGCGCCGTTTTTGCCGACCAGGCCGTAAATCTCTCCGCGGCCAACCGTGATGTTGACATCACTGACCACATCTTTGCTACCGTAGCGCTTGGTCAGATGCTCAATGAGCAGCGCGGTGTTTTGTTTCATCCAAATCACCTTTCCTTTCATTCGTTGCTTTGAGTATACCTCTTATGCTTCAAGATCAGCTAAAGCAAACATTAAGAAAGTCTTAAGCTGCTGCAAAGCAGTCCGCAAGCCCTTGTGCAGCAGAGAGTGCGCCGCGGCACTTCACCTGATAAACAAAGAACCTCTTGATCGATTCCTTTTCGGAAACCGCAGATCAGTCATGGGGTGTGCTGTCTTTTGAGAAAAGAGGATTCGCCCCTTCTCCGCAGCTGTGGAAAAACCGCAAGTTTCTGTCAAAACCGGTCGGCATATCGCCGGGTATCTCGGTTCCTCACTCGAAAAAGCGTTTCACCCCGCCGGTTCTGCCCCGCTGCTGTGCGACCTCAGTCCGCCATTTTAAAACCGATGCCCCACACCGTTTTAATATACTCGGTATCCGGGTCGGCCTTTGCGAGCTTGGAGCGCAGGTTGCTGATGTGCACATTGACAGTGTTGTCGTCCCCCAAAAACTCCCCTTCCCACACCTGTTCAAAAAGATTGGCGCGGGTAAATACCTTTTTTGGATAGCGCAGAAGCAACTCGAGGATGGCAAACTCCCGCGCTGTGAGGGAAACCGGCTGTCCGCTGACGGACACCTCAACTGCATCTCGATCCAACATTAAATTTTTGTAACGCAGCAGATTGCTCGAGCTCCCGGAGGAAAACTGCTTATAGCGGCGCAGCTGGGCCTCCACCCGGGCGGCCACCTCGTCGACGTCAAAAGGCTTGACGATAAAATCATCCGCACCCAGGCGGAGCAGGCTGATCTTGTCCGCCTGAGCAGTTTTTGCCGACACCACGATCACCGGCATCGTTTTGGTGGCGCGGATTTCCCCAATCAGCTCTTCCCCCGTGATTCCGGGCAGCATCAAATCGAGCAGAATCAGGTCGTAATTGTACTGGGCAATGCACATTCTCCCCTCGCTGCCCGAAAAGGCACCGGTCACCTGATAGCCCTGCCGGCGCAAAATGGTACAGAGCAGGTCGTTGATGTCGGGGTCATCCTCCACCACTAAAATTGAGACTGTTTGCATAGCTGCCTCCCATGTTTTTTCTTTCTATTATAGCGCGGAAAAATTCATTTGTAAAATCGTCTGGATTCAGTTGGATTATTTATGCAGAAGGTGTATAATAAGGAGTATAAAAAAGGAGGGTTTCTATGCCAATTCACAATATCCAGATCACAGCGGACAGCACCTGTGACCTTTCCCCTGAACTGATCAAACGGTATGATATTGCAATATCCCCGCTCTACATTGTCAAGGAGGACGGTTCTTACCGGGATTTGGTGGACATCACTCCGCAGGACATCTTTGATTATGTCTCAAAAACCGGGACGCTGACCAAGACAAGCGCCTGCACTATCCAGGACTACATCGACCTGTTTACCCGCTACACAGAGCAGGGGTTCTCGGTGGTACATCTGAATATCAGCAGCCATTTTTCGAGCTGTTATCAAAACGCTTGTGCCGCTGCGCAGGAGGTGGCGCCGGACAAAATTTTTGTGGTTGATTCGCTCAACCTCTCGACTGGCATTGGCCACGTTGTGCTCGAAGCCTGCGAGCGCGCCGAACGGGGCATGGAAGCGCGCCAAATCGCCCAGGAACTGCGGGAGAAAGTTGTGCCCAAGGTGGAGGCGAGCTTTGTCATCGACACCCTTGCGTATCTTGCAAAGGGGGGCCGATGCTCTTCTGTGATGGCGCTCGGTGCGAACATTCTCAAGCTCAAACCCTGTATCGAGGTCATGGACGGCAAAATGCACGTGGGCAAAAAATACCGCGGCAGCCTCTCCAAATGTCTGGACCAGTACGTCACCGAACGGCTGAGCGATCGGGATGACATCAACTCCAAGAGGATTTTCATCACCCACTCGGGTTGTTCCAAGGAGATTGTCGACCAGGTGCGCGGATTGATTCAGAAGATCCGCCCGTTTGAAGAAATTATCGAAACCACTGCGGGCTGTACGATTTCCAACCACTGCGGCCCCAATACGCTGGGGATCCTGTTTCTGAGAAAGTAAAAGAATCGATTTTCACCCCATCGGTTTTCTAACGCGCAGTTCCAGTAAATATTTGTCTTTGCATCCTGCTTAGAGAAAACGCTGTTTTTCCTCTTAGGAGTGAAGATTCGGCAACAGGATTGGTTTTATCCCTTGTGTCCGACCGCTCCATCCAGCCTGCATAAGCTCTGGCTCGTCGGAGACAAACTGGAAAGAATCGTGCTGCTCAGATAAGCTGTAAAACAGAAAATGCCGGGGCGAGATCCGCGCCGCCCCGACATTTTTTATCTTTTTTCAAAAAAACTATTGACAGACTTCCCATGTTATGATAAAATAATTAAGCGCTGTTAAAGCGATGTGCGCCAGTAGCTCAGCTGGATAGAGTGACTGGCTACGAACCAGTAGGTCAGGGGTTCGAGTCCCTTCTGGCGCACCAAAGCCTGTCATCTTTCGGGGTGACAGGTTTTTTCTTTTTTCCTGAATGCGCACAATCATTTGATTTGGTACTGATCCGGTGCGTTTGACATAAAATATTGGCTTCCTTCATCGGTAATAAGGGAGTGCCCCGCTTATTGCATTCTATCTTCTCATGCTCAGGAGACGCACCACCCGAACAGTCGAGCCATGCCAAGTATGATTACCTCTCTCCAATGTGCTATCATTGAGTCCATGACGTCCTTGCAAAGACACAGGGGAATGATGCTGAATCAATAAAATCGATCAATCCCATTTGTATTCAACCCTGCAAAATCGTAAAAAACGAATACTTTTTATTCTATAAAAAATACCTTATTTCCCAGAATGTATTATTGACACAGCGACGAGGCTGTGCCATCCTCCTGCAAGGTATGGAATACAGCGAGGGCCCTGGAATAAATCCAGGGCCCTTTCCGCATCTTGTCGGTTCGGATAGATTTTTCTTATTTCTTTTTGCGAACCGCAACAAAAGTCGCCGCTGCAAGCAATAAAACCGCTGCCGCCGCAACAGGCAGAGACTCGCCTGTTTTGGGGGTGGAGCTGGAATGGGTTGCACTGCTGTCTCCGGTTACCACTGGTGTCTCGGTCTGGCTCTGCGCATCGTTCAGAATCAGCCCAGCGATGGCATCCTGAAGGTTGGACACAGCCTGTTCAACCTGTTGTTGCGTTGCGTCCTCGTTCTGCATGACCTCGTTGCCCTGCGCGACTGCCGCGTTAAACTTCTCAACGCTCAGCGCTGTGTAAGACGGTGTGTCAATTGCGTTCGCCTGGCTGAGCACCTGCTCGAGGATCGACTTGTCGGGTTTGTAGCGCAGCTGCTGGACCGTGTCGAGGAGGTTGGAAAGCGCGGCGCTGATCTCGCTCTCGAGCGCGTTTCCGCGGTCGTCAAGCACCGTTTTGGCCGCAGTGAGCGCATCCGGCAGAGCAGCTTTTGCATTATTGTTGATGAAAAGATCCATGTCAAGGCCGGATGCATACTCGTAAAGGCTCTCGAGCATCGCAGCGTCGCCCCGGACAAATCCGAGCTGGTGAATTGCATTCATGAGCCCGATCCAGGCGGAGTCGATCTGCTCCTGAGACGTGTGGTTGGCAAGCACTGCTTTTGCGTTGGTGTACGCGTTGTTGAAGGTATCCTGAACATCCTGGATTGCGGCGTTCACTTCGCCCGATGCAATGGCTTCCTCCGCGTATTCAATGACCTTGGAGAGGATCGAGGTGTTGAATGCGGATTGTTCGACAACTACTTTGGTGTAGGGGGAGAGGACAACCGACTTCAGGCCGTATGTCTGTGCGCCCGCCTGCATGCCGGGATGTTTCTGCGTGCCGTCAAACGCTTCATTTTCGACGAGAGCGCGGTTGAGGAGGGTGGTTGCCGTCTTGACGACAAGGGTGTTTTCTCCGCTGTGGAGATAGTTTCCGATGTCGACTGTATCGGTGAGATTGCTCACACTCAGTTCAATGCCGTTGACCGTCACGCTGAGCACCTCTTCCTGGTTGTATGCGAGGCTGAGCTCCGCACCCATCGAAGAATTCCACTCGTCAAGCGTAACATTTTTTTGATACACGCCAATACCCGAGACGTTTTCCATCTGTTCCACGCCGAGCGCTGCAAGCTGCTCTGCGGTTGCCGGAAGATTTTTCCAGTGGGAAGATTCTAAACTCAGGTCGAGTCCTTCAAAGCTCACTTCGGTGATCGCCGTCTGGCTCGGGTCTTTGTAGACAACCCGCTCTTTTCCGTCGGGTTCCGAGACGACAACCTTTTGGATGTTGTCCTCGCTGTAGTCAGGGCCAAAGCTGCGGATGGTCAAATCCCAACCGCTGCTCAGATCGATGGCATCGCAGCTCTCAGCCACGGTCACGGTCTGGCTGCTTCCATCCGAGAAGGAGAGTTCGTAGGTTCCGGGGATGTTCGACTGGAAGACAACTGCGCCGTTTTCGTAGACGATATCTGCGTCAGCGTCGGTTGTGACAAGTGCATGAGCAGAGGTAATCTGCGGCAGCTCATCCTGGTTTTCCGGCGAAACGATGCCGACGATCATCGACTCCCTCGCCTTGAGGGAAAGGTTCATCGTGATGGTGCCGTCTCCGTTGTCAGTATAAGCGGCGACCGGGGTGATTTTTCCGGTCATCGCATCGAGGAGATAGGGGGTTCCTTCACCTTTGAGGGTGATCGGTGCGTTGATCTCAGGACCGGATTTCAGTCTGTTGCCGACACCGGCGTTAAGCATGCCGCTGTTCGCGTTCGAGTTGTAGTCGTTGTAGAGGAAATAGTAATTGGATCCGTCTGTCTCATCCTCATAATGGGTGGCAACCAAATTGTCGACGTCATCATACGAAGCTGCGGACTGGATGCCGTCCTCCTCAAAAGCTGTCAGCAGCGATTCATCCTTGTCCGAGACCTCGGTGACGTTTGCAAGCGCCTTGAGCTCGGCGAACTTCGCTGTGACGTTGGCGACGGTGTCCTCGCCCTTCTCAGTGCCCGAAACCGCGTTGATGTCGGTGTTGACCAGATAAATCGGGAGTCCCTGCTGTGCGTATTCGATCAGTTTTTCGATACAGGCGGATTTCATGGTGCTCACGCCGCTGAGCACTATCGCTTTGTATTCGGGACCGTCGGCATAGAGAACCGTTTCGCCCTCTTCATTGGTCGAGACGGTTGCGTGATCGGCGTTGAGTAGCATCGTCTCGCTCACGATATCATAGGTGTAGCCGTTGTCGAGAAGGGTATCCCAGCTGGTTCCGAAAACGGCGACGTCCTTTTTATCCTTACCGGTCTGCAGAACAGCCTGTGTCCGCGCCATGTAGCCGGTGAGGTTGTCGGCGTCCTCCCAGTAGGCCTGGCGATAGGAATAGGAGTCGGCGAAACCGCTGCCAAATGCCGACCAGCCCGGCCACTGCGCATTGTAGCCGTTGAGCGATTTGGAGTAAGGAGTTCCGTGCAGGATGACGTGGTTGACGCCCTGCGAATAGTTCTGCCCCACCTCAATGAGCACGTCCGACCAGTTGAGGGAGAGGTTTTCCATGCCGGTGACCGCCTCCATCGAAAGGATCTCCTTACCCATCAGATTTTTAAAGGAGGTGCGCTGGCGCAGGCCGTCCCCTTTGGTTCCGTTGTCGCCCTCAATGATGTCGATGTTCTCCTGAACTGGCGCGCAGATGTCCGATTCGATCTGCACGCGGAAGCCGTAGCCCGCGCAGTGCTCTCTGGACCATTCGCTGACCGCGCCGTAGTGCTCGGTGGAGTAGAGATAGCTCTTGAGAGTGCTGTAATCGGTGTTGATCTGCGAGGTGATCTCGCTGTCCTCATCCTCAAAGCGCAGACTGTTGCTGTTGTTCACTGCGGTGACAATCGGAAGGGCGCCCGCATAGGCGTAGTCCTCGCCGAACGCATTGACAATGCCCTCAGCCATCTTGCTCGACCAGAGGGTGTTGCCCACCAGCTCGAGTGAATCCTCAAACAGCATCGGGTCCGCCACCCTGGCGTTTTCTTCCATTAGGGCGAGCATTTCGTCGTCCAGGATGTAGTTATCCCAATAATCGGTGATCACCTTGATGCCCTCTCTGTCAAGGTAGTTGGGGACGTAAAGGTTGTTGACCATCGCTTCGGAGTAGCCGCCGAAGCCGCCGTCCGAAAAGACCTGTCCTGTTCCGCGGTAGTAGGAGGAAACGACGATGTAGTCGCCCGCCGCGATCCCCTCCCCTTCGCTCGGAGTGTAATCGCTGAGCAGACCGCTGACATCCGCTTGGTAGATGTTCTGCCAGTCCGCCATGCGCGCCCGCCGAAAGTCCCGGTCGATCTTGCTCGAGATGTTGTCCTCTGCGTCGGGGTCAAAGTTCTCAGGCTCTTCTCCGAACACTTCGACAACTGCACTGTCATAGGTTCCGGTCCAGCCGTACGCGTCTGCATAGGTATTGAAGGTTGCCTCGTCCGGAACACCGGCTGCCCAGCTTTCTCCGTCCACGGTGGAGACGTTGTCGGTGATGTCGATCAGACTGTCAAAATCGAGTGTCAGCTCGCCATTGTTTCCAACCGCTGAAACCTTGACAAGCGCTGCGCTCGAAAACTTATCGGTGAAGAGAAACGGGTTGTTGAGCGCATCCTTGGTCCTCATGTCGCCTGGAAGCTCGAGGGTGACGTTCGAGCCGCTCACCTTGGTGTAGGAGCTTGTTTGGATGCTGGACGCTGCGTCGTCATTGGGGTCAATCGTGTTGATGCACAGCGGCCAGTGAGCGGTAAATGTGATGTCAACCGTGAAGCCTCCCTCGATTGCGTTCGCCGCTTTGAGAACCTTTTTCATCGTCTTTTTCCAGTTCTCGCTGCCCCAGCCGTAGCTCTGCGCATCCGCGTTGGAGTAGTTGCTGCCGTCCGCCAGATAGGCGATCTCGACTCCGCCAAACCCTGCTTCTGCGAGCTCGTTGATCTGTTTGGCAACTGTGTCGAATTCGTCTTCGCCAGCCCAGCCGTCAGGGAACCACATCCGACACATCGGCTTTGCGGTGGAATCCGGG